>JASHRS010000309.1 GCA_030037215.1 Silvibacterium sp.
GGAGCTTCCGGAATTAGCGGGCGGGGCCAACTTTGCCATTCAGGCTGGGACTGACGATGCGTACCGGCGGCTGATAAGGCAATTCGTGAGCTTTTATCGCGGGGCGCTGTTTAACGAGCATTGGGGCGAGCAGGTGCATTTCTCTCCGGACAACAGGCTGGAGGTGAGCATGGTGTATCTGGGGTTGGCGACGGCGCAATCGCAAAAAGTGTGGCAGCCGTTCTTCAATTGGATAGGGAAGGCTGGAGCCGACTGCGCGCTGGCGACGGAGCCGGACATTGGCAGCATGCCCTTGAGGCACTGGTGGGACCCGGAGTGGCGGACGGCGCATCATCAGGACGTGTTCAGGACGGACCCAAGGCCGTTTGGCGGGCCGGACAACGTGTGGTGGAACGGAGACGCGGGCCAGGTGGGCTGTGTGATATGGGGGTACGAGTCGCTGTGGCTGCCGGCGTCGTTGCTCGATGACGATTCGCAGGAGAAGCTGGCGAACGCGCTGTTTGCGGCTTCACGCTATGGCATGGTCGAGCTGCACTTCAACAAGGGGCTGGCTGGTGCTCCGGCGGAGGCGATTGCGGCGGCGAAAGACACGGCGATGAATCCGGCGGTGTGCGATGCGTTTGCGCTGGCGATTATTGCTAACGGGCAGGGGTCGGCTTATCCGGGAATAAGCGGGCACGAGCCGGACGTAGACAAGGGACGCAAAGCGGCAGAGGCAGTGCACAGCGCGATGAATGAGTTGCGGAAGGTTGCGGGCAAGGGCGGAGCGTATGTGTCCGAGAGCAATTTTTTCGAAGCGGACTTTCAGCACGCATACTGGGGCGAGAACGCGTCGCGTCTGGCTGAAGTGAAGAAGAAATACGATCCGGGCGGGCTGTTCTTTGTGCACAACGGAGTTGGGTCAGAAGAGTGGAGCAAGGACGGATTTACGAAGCTGTGAAGGGGCGAGGGGTTTTGCCGGAGAAGCGCGGCGCGGAGGCGTCATTCGGCGTTCAGGACTGTTATTCCGCGTTCAAGACTGTATCGAACAAAAGCAGACTGATGGTGGTAAAGATGATGTCGTAGCCGAGGAGCATCTGGATCCATGATGAGGGATCGGAGTCGCCGCTGAGGATGGCGGAGATGGCGAGGACCATCGCCAAGAGCGCCGGCGTGAGGATGGGGAAGAGAATCAGCGGCAGGAGCAGCTCGCGGTTGCGCGAGCGGATGGACAGCGCGGCGAAGAAGGTTCCGTTGATAAGGATGGCCCAGGTGCCGAGCGGCACGGCGAGCAGCATGAGCCAGGGGTTTCCGAGCGCGCGCAGATTGTAGAAGATGACGAAGAGCGGCGCGAGAAGCAGTTCGACCGCGCTGACGAAAACAAAATTGGCCAGAACCTTGCCTAGAAACAATGACGATGGGGGAGCCGGGCTCATGCGGTGCGCGTCGAGCACGTTGTTGCGCAGGTCCCGCGCCCAGGCCTGATTCAGCGCGCTGGAGGCCGCGAAAAGAATGACGACGCAAAGAATCGGGCCGGCGATCTCGCGCGACAATGCGCGCGTGGGGTCAAAGGCGAGCGAGAAGATGACAACGACCAGCAGGGAAAAAAACAGCATGGAGTTAATGGCGTCGCGCGAGCGCCATTCGAGGCGTAGGTCTTTCAATAGGTGCAGTAGGACTAGCCGTCCAGGCATACGCGCTTCGCGCCTTCTCTCTGCTGATAGTTTCGGCTCTCCCGTTGGTAGAGAATTGGCTTTCTGCCCGGTCACGCTTTCACCGCCGCGGAGGGATCTTTTGTGAGGTCAGCGAGCGTGGCATTGGAGGCGCGGAGGTAGTCGGCGGGTGAGAGCAGAATCTGGGTGCCGCGCGCTCCGGCGGAGACAGAGATGATGTCGAAGAGCTCAAGGGTTTCGTCGACGTAGGCAGGGAAGGGTTTGCGCACGCCGAATACGGTGACTCCGCCACGGACGTATCCGGTGAGGGGCTCGACTTCCTTGAGCGAGGCCATCTCGGTTTTGCGCGCTCCGCAGACGCGGGCGAGCTTTTTGAAGTCGAGCTCGTCGGGGCCGGGGACAACGGCGAATACGTGCTCATGATCGCTGGTTTTGCAGAGGAGCGTCTTGAAAACCTGTTCGGGTGGAAGGCCGATTTTTTCGGCGACAATGATAGCGGAAAACTCTTCGGGATCGACGGCGTATTCGCGCAGCTCGTAGGCGATACCGAGGGAGTCGAGATAGCGCGCCGCATTGGTCTTCGAACTCGCCGTCCGGGTCATGCGTGGGCCTCGACAAAGGATTTGACGGCTCCAGCCTGAAGTATGAGCGTGAAGTCGGCAATGGGTTGGGCCAGCTCGCGCTGATGCGTTGTGAGCAGGATGGTTTTGCCTGCGGCGCGCTGGTGTTCGAGCAGATTGAGCATCTGGTGGGCGCTGGCGGCGTCCATGTTCGAGAAGGGTTCGTCGAGAAGGAGCAGGTCAGGCTGTGGAAGCAGAACGCGGGCGAGCGATGCACGCTGGCGCATGCCCTGCGAGTACTGTCCCACGGGCCGCGCGAGCGCCGGGTCAAGACCGACAGCGCGCAGGGCGGCTTTGGGTGTGAGGCAAGGCTGCTCGCGGTAGAGTCCGGCGAAGTAGCGGAGATTTTCAACGGCGGAAAGCTCGTCATAGAGCATGGGTGCGTGGCTCATATACCCGATGCGGTCTCGGGTATCGGCGGGTCTGGGTTCGCCGAAGACGCGGATAGTGCCGTGGGTGGGACGGAGCAGTCCGGCAACGATGCGCAGGAGGGTGGATTTGCCGGCGCCATTTTCTCCGAGCAGGAGATAGCAGCGGCCGGGCTCAAGTTCGAGCGAGATTTTTCGCAGCGCGACGAAGCTTCCATAGAGCTTCGAGAGGGATTCAAGTTGAATAATGGCGGGCACTCTAAAAGGCAGGGTAAAGGGTAAAGGGCAAAGGGTAAAGGGCAAAGGCAACAGACAATAGCCAACAGGGAATAGCTAAAAGCGGCAGCTAAGAAGCGGTAGCTGATAAAGCGGTCAGCGAAGCTCCGGTCAGCTATAGTCTGGAAGACTAGTTTAAGGAAGAGGCCGCAGGTTTCACGGCAGCAGCAGTCTGAGTTGCGGCTCCGCTTGCGCCGTTGGCCGGAGCGTACTTCGAGGCGCACTTGGCCTGAAGTTGCGTGGCGTGGAAGACGCCGTCGTGGCCGAAGGTGCCGATGGCAAGCGCCTGGGCGTTGTCCTTGAAGGTATCCGGCAGGGGGTCAGCGCCCTCATAAGAGACGCGGAGCTTGTTGGAATTCTCGATGAGGACAAAATCAGCGTTGGTGCCGGAGTGCTGGATGGAGCCGGGCAGGACGTTTCCGGCAACGCGCAGATGACGCGTATAAGCCTTAGGGCCCATGGCCTGGAGTTCCTGAATAGTGACGTAATAGCTCTTATTGGCGCGCACGCCGCTGACGGCCAGCCACGCGATTGCTGCAAGAACGACTATGATTGCGGCACCGATTCTGAAGCTCTGATTTTTTCTCTGCATGACGTTGGTACAAGTGTAGGACGGGGCGTGCGGAGACGCAAACAGGGTTTGCCCCTTCCGTAAGCTCAGGGAAGGCTGTCCAGGCACACGCGCTTTACACCCGTTTCGCGCATTCTGTGGCTGTTCGAGTCTCTCGGGTGTAATTCGAGATGGTGGATGCGCTGAATCCTTTGTGCTCCACACCAATTTATAATCCGAACATCAGACCGATACAGGAGCAGAGCATGACGACCAGCGGCCTATCGCAGAATGAGACGGTTGAGATTCTTAAGCCACGCGCGGAGTGGATCGTGAAACGCAAGGCCGAGGCGGCGCGGACGGGCGACCAGAATTTCTCGCAGATGCACTTTGCACGACAGGGAAAGATCACCGAGGAGATGGATTACGTCGCGAAACGCGAGAATATCTCTGCCGAGCTGGTGCGCGATGAAATTGCCGCAGGGCGGCTGATACTTCCCGCGAACATCAATCACCCTGAGCTGGAACCGATGGGGATTGGCGTCGCGACGCGGTGCAAGGTGAACGCGAACATCGGGAACTCGGCGATTACGTCGAATATCGACGAGGAGCTGCGGAAGTTGCACATGGCGGTGCAGCACGGCGCGGACACGGTGATGGATTTGTCGACGGGCGGGAACATTCCGGAGATTCGCGAGGCGATTCTGCGGCATTCTCCAGTGCCGATTGGGACGGTTCCAATTTATGAGGCGCTGAACCGGGTTAAGAAGCTGGAAGACCTGAACATCGATGTGTACCTGGAAGTGATCGAAGAGCAGGCTCAGCAGGGAGTGGACTATTTCACAGTGCATGCGGGAGTGCTCATCCAGTACGTGCCGATGGTGGCGAAGCGCATTACAGGAATCGTGAGCAGGGGCGGGGCGATTCTGGCGCAGTGGATGACGCATCATCATAAGCAGAATTTCCTCTATGAAAATTTCGACCGCATTGTGAAGGTGATGGCGAAATACGATGTGAGCTTTTCGCTGGGTGATGGGCTAAGGCCGGGGTCAATTGCCGATGCGAGTGACGAAGCGCAGTTTGCCGAGCTGAAGACGCTGGGTGAGCTGACGGCCAGGGCGTGGCAGGACGATGTGCAGGTAATGATCGAGGGTCCGGGGCACGTGCCGCTGGACAAGATCAAGGAGCAGGTGGACAAGGAAGTGGAATACTGCTTCGGCGCGCCTTTCTACACTTTAGGCCCGCTGGTGACGGATATTGCGCCGGGGTACGATCACATCACGTCGGCGATTGGCGCGGCGATGATCGGATGGCATGGGGCTTCGATGCTGTGTTACGTGACCCCTAAGGAGCACCTGGGTTTGCCGAACGAAAAGGACGTGAAGGACGGCATGATCGCGTACAAGATTGCGGCGCACGCGGCAGACATTGCGCGCCGTCGGCTGGGAGCGCAAGACCGCGACGACGCGATCAGCTACGCGCGGTACACCTTCGACTGGGAAAAGCAGTTTGCGCTGTCGCTCGATCCGGAGACGGCGCGGGCAATGCATGACGAGACGCTTCCGGACGATTACTACAAGGAAGCGGCGTTCTGCTCGATGTGTGGGCCGAAGTTCTGCTCGATGAACTGGTCGAGCAAGGTGGATGAGTTCAACAAGCGAGAGCATGGCTTGGAGAAGAAGGATCTGAGCGAGCTGGTAGTTCTGCAGGCGCAGCAGCTTGCAGCCAAGAGTTAGAGTTAAAGCTTAGGGCGCATGAAAGTCTTTTTGACCGGGGCAACCGGCTTTGTGGGCGCGCATGTCGCGCGGCATCTTGCAGAACAGGGCGCGCAAATGCGCGTGCTAGTGCGAGCGACGAGCAATCTGGCGAATCTTGAAGGGCTCAACGCAGAGACAGTGGTCGGCGACCTGCTTCAGCCTGAAGGCCTGCGGTCGGCAATCCGTGGCTGCGATGCGCTGATGCATGTGGCAGCGGATTACAGGCTGTGGGTGCGTGATCCCAAGACGATGTATGCGGCAAATGTGGAGGGAACCAAAGCGTTGCTGCGGATTGCCCGCGAAGAGGGCGTGAAGCGCTCGGTGTACACGTCGAGCGTGGCGACGATGGGCTTCAAGAAAGATGGAACGATTGTTGATGAAACGACACCGGTGTCGCTTGCGGATATGATCGGGCACTATAAGCGGTCGAAGTTTCTGGCGGAGCAGGCAGCCATTGAAGCCGCGCGCGCAGGCCAGCAAGTGATCATTTTGAATCCGACGACGCCGATTGGGCCTCAGGATGTGAAGCCGACGCCGACGGGACGGATTGTGGTGGATTTTCTGAACAAAAAATTTCCGGCGTATGTGGATACGGGGCTGAATCTTGTGGATGTTTCAGAGGTCGCGCGCACGCATTGCGCAGCGCTGGAAACGGGACGTTCGGGCGAGCGGTATATTCTGGGCGGCGAGAATCTTACGCTGAAGCAGATTCTGGATAAGATGTCGGCGATTACAGGGCTGCCTTCACCGACAATGAAGGTTCCGCATGCGGTTGCGATGACGTTTGCGTTTTTCGACGAGACGATTACAGGGCGCATTCTGGGCCGCGAGCCGCGGGCTACGGTCGAGGCGGTGCGGATGGGCAAAAAGAAGATGTTCGCGTCGTCAGCCAAGGCACAGCGCGAGCTGGGGTTTCGTATTGTTCCTGTTTATGAAGCCTTGCGGGCGGCGATTGACTGGTTTCGCGCGCATGGGTACGCGCCTGCGACATGAAAAAGATTGCCATTATTGCCGCGCTCCCCGGTGAACTGAAGCCGCTTGTTAAAGGATGGGAGCAGCGCGAACAGAATCTGTGGCTGGGACACATTGGGGACTGCGATGCAGTTGCGATTGCCGGAGGCATCGGTTCAGCTGCGGCTGGACGCGCCGTGGATCGCGCATTCGCCGAGACGACTCCCGATGCGCTGATTTCCTATGGATGGGCCGGCGCGCTGACGTGCGCCGTGAAGCCCCCTGCAGGGTGCGTGATCAAGGAGGTTGTGGACGCGCAGGGCGGTGAATGCTTTCTTACGCGGAGTGCAGATGGGTTCAGGCTGATTACTTTGGACCACGTGGCTCGCGCGGATGAGAAGCGCGCGCTGGCTGAGAAGCATCAATCAGTGCTTGTGGATATGGAAGCGGCAACGGTCGCGCGGATTGCGGCTGAGCAGAAGCTGCCGTTTTATTGCCTGAAGGGGATTTCGGACGGATACAATGACCGGGTTCCGGATTTCAGCAGGTTTATTGACAGCAAAGGTCAGATGCGTATGGGGGGCTTTCTTGCCCATGTCGCTGTCCGGCCGAGCTACTGGGGGTCATTGCGCCGGCTGGGAGAAAACAGCAGCGCGGCAGCGGTGGCACTGACCGGCCTCATAGCAGGAATCTGCGAGCAAATCGCTGTAAAGTAAGAAAGAATGTCTAACGGTTCTATTCCAGCCAGTATGCGCGCGGCCGTTTATCGAGGCATCAACGACGTGCGCGTTGAAACGGTTCCGGTTCCAGAGATTGGCCAGGGGGAAGTTCTGATCCGCGTGGCCGCCTGCGGCATCTGCGGCACGGACCTCAAGAAGATTCATACAGGGTCCCACTCGGCGCCACGCATCTTCGGGCATGAGACGGCAGGGACGATTGTCGCGACTGGCGAGGGTGTCGAGGGCTTTGCTGTCGGCGATCGCGTGATGGTGTTTCACCATATTCCGTGCGGAGAATGCTATTACTGCCGCAAGAAGACGTTTGCCCAGTGCCCGGTGTATAAGAAGGTCGGATGCACAGCGGGGTTTGAGCCATCGGGTGGAGGTTTTGCCGAATACGTTCGGGTGATGGACTGGATTGTGCAACGCGGCCTGGTGAAGATTCCGGACGGCGTTCCATTTGAGCAGGCCGCATTCGTCGAGCCGGTGAACACATGCTATAAAGCGATCAAGAATCTGGCGCTCCAGCAGGATGAAACAGTACTGGTGATCGGACAGGGGCCTATTGGGATTCTGCTGGCGGCGCTGGCGGCGAAGACAGGAGCGAGGGTGCTGACATCGGATTTGTTTCCGGAGCGGCATAAAATTGCGGCGAGCTATGGGCTTGACCGTCCGATTGATGCGGGAAAGCAGGACGTGATCGGCCTGACGCGCGCGGCGAGCGAGGGGCGTGGAGCGGATGCAGTGATTCTGGCGGTGGGAGGGAATGCGCTGATCAAGACTGCAATGGACGCTGCGCGGCCAGGGGGACGTGTGTTGCTGTTCGCCCAGACCCAGCATGGCGAGGCTGCGGTCGATCCGGCAGCGATTTGCATGGATGAAAAGTTTCTGATTGGGTCGTATAGTGCGTCAGTGGAGATACAGGATGAGGGCGCAGAGGTCGTTTTTAACGGGTATAAGAATGGATTCGATCTTACGCGGCTCATCTCACACCGGTTTGCACTTGAAGATGCGGGGGAAGCGATCCATGTGGCGTCGAACCCCGGTCCGAGTTCAATGAAAATCTTCATTGAGCCTCAAGGCGCGCCGGACGCTCCGCAAGTTTGAGAAAATAGAGACGATGATCCAGGAAATGACAGCCGCCGTTCTGTACGGCAAAGAAGATGTTCGCATCGAGCGGCTCCCTGTTCCGATTGCAGGAGCAGGTGAGATCGTGGTGCGCATCCATGCGGCGCTTACCTGCGGGACGGATCTCAAGGTTTACAGGCGCGGCTATCACGCAAAAATGCTGACGCCGCCGATCCCTTTTGGGCACGAACTGGCGGGTACTGTATATGAAGTTGGCGCGGGCGTGACCGGATTTCACGAAGGCGACCATGTGGTCGCGCTCAATTCCGCGCCGTGCGATCAATGCTATTTCTGCAAGCGCGGCCAGCAGAATTTGTGCGATGACTTGCTCTTCAATAACGGCGCTTATGCAGAGTACATCAGTATTCCGTCGCGCATCGTAGAGAAGAATACGCTGTTGATGCCGGATGGGCTTCCGTTTGAGCATGCTGCGCTTACAGAACCGCTGGCTTGCGTGCTTCGGGGACTTGAAGAGTCGTCTCCGGAGCCGGGAGATTCGATGGTGGTGATCGGAGCGGGTCCGATCGGGCTGATGTTCATGCATGCCGCGCAGATTGCGGGGCAGCATGTGATTGCGGTGGTCAAGCACGACGAGCAGATTGCCGCAGCGCGTACCTTCGGAGCCGAGCATGTGATCCAGACGACCGCTGTCGACGATCCGGTAGCTGCAGTGCGCGCTCTCACGCCGAATCATCGAGGAGTGGATATCGCTATCGAGGCGGTAGCAATTCCGACGACCTGGCAATGGGCGGTCGATATGGTTCGCAAGGGTGGAACGGTGAACTTTTTCGGCGGGCCGCCTTCGGGAACCAGGGTCGAGTTTGATACCAATCGGCTTCACTATAACGACATCACGCTCAGAGCGAGTTTCCATCACACACCGGCCACAGCGCGCAAAGCCTTCGAGCTGATCAAGAGTGGAAAATTCAAGTGCCGCGAGTACATCACCGGCAGGGCGCCGCTTGCACAGCTAGGCGATGTATTGCGCAAGCTGATGAATCACCCGGCCGACATCAAAACGGCGATTATCCCCTGAGGCAGCGATGATGGGAAGCACGGCACAACTGATTGAACAGGGTTGGGCAGCGCTGCCGGCGGAGTATCGGATGCCGGCGACTGCACCTTCCCTTGCCGAAGCACGGGAATGGTGCCAGCGCCTTACGGAAACGCATTATGAGAATTTCCATGTCGCTTCGTGGTTTCTGCCCAAGCACCTGCGCGTGCATTTTCATGCGATTTACGCGTATTGCCGCGTGTCAGACGATCTGGGCGACGAGACGGGTGATCCTGAGACGGGGATGGCGCTGCTCGATCTATGGGGGCATGAGCTGGATGCGTGCTATCGGGGCGAGACGCGGCATCCGGTGTTCGTGGCGCTGGCGGAGACGATTCGTGAGTTCGATATTCCGAAACAGCCGTTTGCAGACCTGCTGGTAGCGTTTCGGCGGGACCAGCGGGCAGTGCGGATGGAAACAATGCACGATGTGATGGATTACTGCCACTATTCGGCGAATCCGGTCGGGCATCTTGTGCTGTATGTGTGCGGATACCGCGATGAAGAGAGATTCAGGCTGTCGGACTTCACATGCACGGCGCTTCAGCTTGCGAATTTCTGGCAGGATGTACGCGACGATTACGCGCGTAACCGCATTTATTTCCCGCAGGAAGACATGCGGCGATTTGGCGTGAATGAGAAGACGATTGCCGAGGGAAGGTTTACGCCGGAGTTTCGCGAGCTGATGCGATACGAGGTTGAGTATGCGCGCGAGCTGATGCGGCAGGGGCTTCCGCTGATCGGGATGGTGGACCGCGAGCTGGCAATCGATCTGGATCTGTTTTCGCGAGGCGGGCTGGAAATTCTTCGAGCAATCGAAAAGCAAGGGTACAACGTTCTGCGCGCGCGTCCTGCGATTTCAAAATCCCGCAAGGCCGGGCTTCTTATGCGCGCTCTTACGGGGAAATTTCTGGGCCGCGGCCTGGCGCAGCAGAGACCAGCCGCGTGACCATCACCGAAGCCTACAGGGTATGCAGAGAAATCGCCCGAAAAGAGGCGAAGAATTTTTATTACGCTTTTGTCGCGCTGCCCGGGCATAAGCGTAATGCGATCTGCGCCGTTTATGCCTTTATGCGGCACGCAGACGATCTTTCCGACGACGAGTCCGTTCCGGTGGATGAACGGCGGAAGAATCTGAGAGCGTGGCTCGATAGCTGGCACAGCGCTGCACGAGGTGAATCGACGGCTGATCCGGTGTTTGTGGCGTTGGCGGATACGCAGGCTCGTTTCGGCATTTCCGCGGAATTACTGGATGAGCTCGTCGACGGCACGGCGATGGACCTGCAGCATGAAGACAATCGCGATCAATACGATACCTACGCCACGTTCGACGATCTTTATCGCTATTGCTATCTGGTAGCTTCGGTTGTAGGGCTGGTGTGCATCCGGATTTTTGGCTACAGCGATCCGCGCGCCGAGAAGCTGGCCGAAGAGACGGGGATTGCGTTCCAGCTTACGAATATTCTGCGTGATGTGAAGGAAGACGTGGAACGGAGGCGCGTGTATCTGCCGCTCGATGAGCTGCGCCGGTATGGTGTTTCCGTTGAAGAACTGGCAGCGGCACCGGTTCCGCTTGCTGAAAACGAGCGCGAGCTGCTGGCGTCGATCGCCGCGCGCGCCGAGGGCTATTATCAATCGGGCTATGCTCTGTTGCCGCTGATCGATGCGGATTCGCGTCCGGCGTTGTGGGTGCTGATTTCTATTTACCATCGGCTGCTGGAGAGGATTGAAGCGAGCAGATATGAAGTGTTTGCCAAACGCGCAACTGTGCCGACGACGACGAAGTTGTGGATCCTGTTTTGTGGTTTGTTCCGCGCGATGATGGCACGCGCAGGAGCGGGGAAGTAACCGATGGCGCAGTCGGTCACGGTGGTTGGCGCGGGCGTTGCGGGGCTGGCTGCTGCGTGCTCGCTGGCGGAGAGTGGCTACAAGGTTCGCGTCCTGGAGCGGCGACCTTATGTGGGTGGGCGCGCATCGTCGTATGAGCATCCGGGCACGGGCGAGGTGATCGACAATTGCCAACACATTCTGCTGGGTTGCTGTACTAACCTCATCGATCTTTATCGGCGGCTGGGTGTGCAGGATGAGATTTTCTGGTCGAGCGAAATTACATTTATCGAGCCGGGAGGGCGGAAGACGAAGCTGGCGGCGTCGGGACTGCCGGCTCCGATGCACACGACGCCATCGTTTCTCGGCGCGAGTAGTCTGACAATTGGCGAAAAACTGACCATTGCGCGGGGCATTCTGGCGTTTTTGGGGAAGTTGCCCTCGGATTCGGAGGAGAATTTTGCTACATGGCTGGCGCGACACGGGCAGCGAGGGCGCACCATCCAGCGGTTTTGGCATCCGGTGCTGGCGAGCGCGCTGAACGAAGATCCGGAATATATCTCTGTGAAGTACGCGGCGAAGGTCTTTCGCGAGGCATTCCTGTTTTCTGCAGAGGGCGGGAGAATGGGGATTCCTACGGTTCCACTCAGCGAGTTGTACGGGCGTGCAATTGACTACATCCGAGTGCGGGGCGGCGAGGTACATCTGCGCGCTGCTGCGGAAGGGTTTGAGTGTCGCGACGGACAGTGGGCAGTTGTTGCAGCAGGCGAGAGGTTCACGAGCGATGGGTTGATTCTTGCGCTGCCGTTTGAGGGATTAGCGAAGCTGCTGCCGCTTCTGCCAAGGAATGCAGCGAGCGAAATGCTCGCAGAAGAATTGGAGCAGTTTCATCATTCGCCGATTACCAGCGTGCATCTTTGGTTTGACCGCGAAATCACCGATCTGACACACGCGGCGCTGCTCGATACGACCATCCAGTGGATGTACAACAAGTCGCGGCTGTATGGGTCACAGGGAGATGGCGGAGGGCATGCAATCGAATTGGTGATCAGCGCATCGAAGTCGCTGGTCGCAATGCAGAAGCAAGAAATTATTGACCTCGCGATGCGGGAATTGGCGCTGTTTTTTCCTGCGCTGAAGGGCGCCGCCCTTTTGAAGGAGGCGGTTACTAAGGAAGTTCGCGCGACCTACTCGATTCGTCCGGGGCTGGACCGAGTGCGGCCAACGGCACGGAGCCCATGGCAGGGCGTTTATCTAGCGGGAGACTGGATTGCGACCGGATGGCCGTCCACCATGGAGAGCGGCGTGCGGAGCGGGTATCTGGCAGCGGAAGCTGTCGCGCGGGAAGCCGGAGATGAACGAAAATTCCTGATTCCTGACCTGCAGCCGACAGGATTAATGCGCCTCTGTTTCTAAATGTGCCGTGAGCTGTGAATTTGCCAGCTTGCGATGAACCTTCTTTGTGAATTCACATCTAAGTCTTTGGACCGATGATGAGCAAGCGCGCGTTTCAACCCATTGAAAATTACGGCGTGATCGGCAACATGCGCTCGATTGCGCTGGCAGGCACAAACGGGAGCATCGATTTTCTCTGCTTTCCTGGATTCGATTCTCCCGCGGTATTTGCAGGGCTGCTCGACCCGGAGTGCGGAGGCCATTTCTGCATTTCTCCGGAACTCAGAGGCGTGCGAACACGGCAACTATATCTGCCAGATACAAATATTCTATTGACGCGCTTTCTTTCGGATGACGGTGTGGCCGAGATTACCGATTTCATGCCGGTAGCCGATGACAAGGACCACCTGCAATACGGGCATCACATCCTGCGTATGATCAGCGTGATCAAGGGCGAAGTGCGATTCAGGCTGCGCTGCGCACCGCGGTTCGACTATGCGCGCAGCAAGCACAGGATGATCTGCGGCGAGCGGTCCATCCGCTTCGATCCTGACTCCAACGACTGTCCCGGCATGGTGCTACATGCGACGTTTCCGCTGAGCACGGAAGGGCAGGACGCGACTGCGGTCTTTACGCTCAAGGCCGGGGAGACGGCGACGGTAGCGTTTGGCGAAGTTGCCGAAGAAAAAGGAACAGGCAGCGGGATTCTCGACGCAGAAAATGTAACCCGGTGTTTTCAGCAGACTGCCGACTACTGGCGGCAATGGATTGGGCGCTCGCGATACACGGGGCGCTGGCGGGAGACCGTGCATCGCTCCGCGCTGATGCTGAAGCTGCTGTGCAGCACCGATTATGGATCGCTGATTGCAGCGCCTACGTTTGGATTGCCCGAGCACATTGGAGGCGAGCGGAACTGGGATTATCGCTACACATGGCTGCGGGACGCGTCGTTTAGTCTGTATGCGTTCATCCGGCTGGGATTTGTCGAGGAGGCGCGCAGCTTTACGCAATGGATTCGCAACCGCATGCACGAAGATGCGCAGCACGGGCCGCTGCAGGTGATGTACCACCCGGATGGGCGGCAGGAACTGGAGGAAATCGTCCTCGATTCGCTTTCAGGGTATGAGAATTCGCGTCCGGTGCGCATCGGTAACGCGGCGTACAAGCAATTGCAGCTTGATATTTATGGCGAGTTCGTCGATGCGGTTTATCTGGCGAATAAATATGGTGACGCGATATCGCATAACGACTGGCAGAATATCCAGCGCATTCTGACGTGGCTGGCGAAGAACTGGAAACGCCCGGATGAGGGTATCTGGGAAGTGCGCGGCGGACGTCGAGAGTTTCTCCATTCGCGCCTGATGTGCTGGGTTGCGTTCGACCGCGCGTTTCGCCTTGCAGACAGGCGCTCGCTGGCCGGGCCTATCGAAAAGTGGAGAGAGATA
>JASHRS010000040.1 GCA_030037215.1 Silvibacterium sp.
TACACCACGTCGGGATTTTCCCTGCGCAGTAGCGGCTTGTTCGTCGGAATCACCACAATCCCGAGCTTGTAAATGCTCTCGAACTCTGCCGCTTCCGTCTCCGCCGTACCCGTCATGCCGGCCAGCTTCTTGTACAAGCGAAAATAATTCTGGAAAGTGATCGTTGCCAGCGTCTGGTCTTCGCGCCTGACTGTTACGCCTTCCTTTGCCTCAACCGCCTGGTGCAGACCATCCGACCACCGCCGTCCCGGCATCATGCGGCCCGTGAACTCGTCCACAATGATGATTTCGCCGTCCTTCACCACGTACTGCACATCGCGCTTGTAGAGCGTATGCGCCTTGATGCCCACTTCTACGTGGTGCTTCAGCTCCCAGTTGTCCACATCGGCGATGTTACCGATGCCCAGAAGCTGCTCGATCTTTTCCCAGCCTTCATCCGAAACCGAAATGGTCTTGTGTTTTTCATCGACTACGTAATCGCCGGTCAGGATCTTTGTCTCGCCCTGCTCGATCTCTTCGCCTTCTTCAAGCGAAGGAATAATGCGGTTCACGCGAACATATTTATCCGTCGTCTGATCCGTCGGGCCGGAGATAATAAGCGGAGTCCGCGCTTCATCGATCAGGATCGAGTCCACCTCGTCTACAATCCCGTAGAAATGCCCGCGCTGCACGCAGTCATTCAACTCGAACTTCATATTGTCGCGCAGGTAGTCGAACCCGAACTCGTTGTTCGTTCCGTAGGTAATGTCTGCGCCATAAGCTTCGCGCCGCTGCTCGTCGCTCAGGTCATGCACAATCACGCCGACAGTCAGGCCCAGAAACTCATAAATCTTGCCCATCCACTCGGCGTCGCGCTTGGCCAGATAATCGTTGACGGTCACCACATGCACGCCATGCCCGGCCAGCGCATTCAGATAGCACGGCAGGGTCGCCACCAGCGTTTTGCCTTCGCCGGTCTTCATCTCGGCGATCTTGCCCTGGTGCAGCACCATTCCGCCGATCAACTGCACGTCGAAGTGCCGCATGTTCAGCACGCGCCGTCCAGCCTCGCGCACTACCGCGAAGGTCTCCGGCAGGATCTCGTCCAGAACCTGCTTCTCTGCCTCTTTACGCTCTTTTTCGTCCTCAATGCCCTCAAGAGCCGTCGCAATCCGCGCGCGAAACTCCGTCGTCTTTGCCTTCAGTTGCTCGTCTGAGAGCGCCTGCATCTGCGGCTCAAGGGCCCCAATTTCCCGCACATCGGGCAGCAGGCGCTTCACAGCCCGATCATTGCTCGTTCCAAATACCTTTTTTAATAGATTGTCGCCGAACAAAACCTGATTTCCTCAACTACCAGTGTAAATGCTGGCATGGAAATAAACATTACAGGCGAACATAGGTACGGCGCACTGCACACTTCTGCTTCCAGAGTAAATTTTCTACAGAAAGAACGGTCTTTGCATAGTCTTGCGTACGTCAGAACTGGAACCTGGCCAGAAACTCCACTACGCGCCCCGCATCCGCAGACTGCGCCTGCCCGAACTCCTGATTCTCAATGGTCGTCGCATTCGTAGAGAACACAAACGGAGTCAGGTTCAGCGTGTTGAACAGGTTGTAGAAGTTTGCCTGGAAACGAATCATCCCCGAATCTCCAAGCCACTTCAAATGCTGCTCCTTGGCAAAGCTCATGTCTGTTGAGTTGTAGCAGGGCCCCCGGAACGAGTTGCGACCGATCCCCGGCAGAGTGCCAGCGCCATTCGCCGGAGGCGTAATGTTGAAGTAAGTCTTTCCGCCAGCCGCAAACGCATTCCCCGGCCCGGGCTCAAACAGCGAATTGCTGCACCCCGTCAGCGCCCCGCCGTAATAAGCCAGCGGTCGAACAGGGGTCAGATAAGCCGTATTCTGCACAGTCGGCAGCCCGTGCAATTGATACGTCACGGGAGTAAATGGAAAACCTGTATGGAACGTATACACTCCATTGATCTGCCATCCATTCGTGATCGCATTCACCAACCCGTTCCCGCCGCGCGTCCCCGGAATCGTCCACAACCCCGACACCGTCACGCGATGCTTCACGTCATAATCCGATGGCCCCAGCTCCGTCGCGTTGTTCTGCGGATAGGTCTGGTTTGCCGCCGCATCCGCCTGGTCGCCGTTCGACACCTGGTCCATTGCCTTTGAGTACGTGTAGATCGCGTCAAACGAGAACCCGTGCCGCATTCTCTTCGACAGATGCGCATTCAGGCCGTTGTAGTACTGATTGGAGTCGTTCTGGGCAAAATACGACGCATAAAACGGCGTGTTTGTGTTGTTGTAAAGAAAATTCTGGTTCACCAGCCGCGAATAATGCCGCCCTGTGCTGCCTTGATAGCCTACCGTCGCCACGAAATCCCACGGCAGTTCCCGCTGCACCTCAAGCGAATAGATATAGCTGTACGGAGTTTTCAGATTTGTCGGCGCGCCATAGACTTCTATTGTCGTTCCATTGGCCGGCAGGTTCCGGCTGTTCAGGGGAGTAATCAAATTCGGATTGGCCGGATAGCTGAACGGCGACGTGCTCGTGCCCAGGCTGTAAACAATTCCTGTACCTGAATTCGGCGCCGTTGCACAGCACAGGCTGAAGTTGAAATATCCCGGTCCATCCTCCACCGCATTATTGAACAGCGCCGTTGGCAGCCGGTTGTATGCCATCCCGAACCCGCCACGGATTACCATCTTGTTGTCCTCGAACGGAGGCGCGTAGGCAAATCCGAACCGCGGAGACCAGTTGTCCCACTGCGAGTTCCACAGATGATGATGCGGAATCAGCGCCGCGTCCGCGAGTTCGCTTCCTGTAGTTGATCCCAGGATCGGATAATTGATATCCGATCCGTGACTATAAAGGGGCTCGAAATACTCCCACCGCAGCCCCATATTCAGCGTCAGGTTCGACGTCGCTTTCCAGTCGTCCTGGAAAAACGTGCCGTAGTAGTGGTCCCACAAATACCGCGCCGTATTCGCCGTCCCGCCTGTTGTCGGATCGGCTGTGATCGCCTCATAAATCGGCGTGTCATTCGCAAATGCCCACATTCCGTCCCACGCATACGTAGGCCGGTTCGCGCCCGCAAGGTTATCGTTGTCCTGTTCCAGCCGGTATTCAAATCCCATCCGCATGGTTTGCGACCCTCCCGTGTGGATCACCATGTCACGCGCTTCATAGGTATTCTCGGCAAAAATCGCAGGTGTCGTTGTCGCCGCAGCCGGCCCATAGTTGATATCGTTCGTTCCGTCAAACGACATGTCCTGAATATTGCTGTAAGGAATGCCCCAGTTCACGACCCCCGCCGAATCCGTAATCCCGTTATCCGAGAACCTCGTCCCGTTCGCGCGGAGTTCATTCACCGTGTTCGCATTGAAGGTGTGAATATAAATTCCAGTCACCGACGAATTGAACGGCTTGAAAGGAACATCGCCGATCACCCGCGATCCCGTCGCGCCGCCCGCCTGGAAATTATCGAGCTTCGTGAAATACACAATGCCGGCAATCTGATCTTGTGGCGTTACATAGGCATCAATGCGCCCGTTCCACTGCTTGCCGCGGTAGCGCCCCGGATAGATCAGTTGCGCATATTCCACATCCGGAACCCCGTCCAGTCCCCCACCAATCGATGACCAGTTTGTAATCGTCCCCGGAACCGTGCCGCTCGGGATGTATGTTCCCAGCGACCCATATGGCGATCCAAAATCCAATCCGCCTGGAACTGCATTGCACGGATACGCAATCGTCGGATATGCCGCCGGATCGTTCAACACTACGGTAGGAACCTGCGTCGCATTGGCCAGCGTGCACGTCGCCGGCAGCACCGCATTGATGCGCGGAGCCTCCAGCGGTGAACTCACTGTCGCTGCTGAAATCCCTCCCGGCCGTGCCGTCTGAAGCAACGCGCGATACTGCGCCGTATCTACAAACTGCGTCTGGTAACTCGGGTTGGTCGACGTGTTTCCTTCAAACGAGATAAAAAAGAACAGCTTGTTTTTCCAGAGCGGCCCGCCCAGCGCACCGGCCCAGTCACGCGCCTTGTTCTCTACTTTCACTACTGGCTGTCCCGCAGGTCCGCCGTAGCGATTGAACGCATTCAACCCAGGCTCGTCATAAGTAAAACTGGCCGTGCCGTGGAAGTGGTTCGTCCCGCTCTTGGTTGTCGTCAGAATCTGCGCTCCGCTGTTGCGTCCATACTCTGACGAATACGCGCTTGTAAGCACTGTGATCTGGTCCACTGCCTCAATGTTCGGAGTAACCACCGCTGCGCCTGCGTGACTCAGGCTGTTCACGCTCACCCCGTCCAGCAGGTAGTTGTTGTCGCCAACGCGCTGCCCGTTTGCGCTGATCTGGATCTGGTTTTCTGTCTGAAAAATTCCGCTATTCGACTGCCCAACACCGACATTGTTCGGCATAAACACTGCATTACCATTTCCTGCGCGCGAGTCGTCTCCCGTAATCCCCGGCGTCAGCCGCAGAAGTTCATAAGGATCGCGCCCATACGCCGGAATCTTTTCTATTTGCTGGCTGCTGATCGTGCCACTGATGTTCGCGTCCGTCGTCTGCAGCAGTGGAATCAGGTTTCCGTTCACCGTAACCGTCTGTGCAGCTGCGCCCACCTCCAGCTTCACATCCACGCTGCGCGGATTCTCCGACGCCAGCACAATGTTGCTCAGCGTGCTGCTCTTGAAGTTGCTCGCTGAAACTTCCAGATTAAAGGTGCCCGGCGGAAGCTCGCTGATGCTGTAATAGCCTGATCCGTTCGTCGTCGTAGTATGAACAATCTGCGTTCCGGTATCGGTGAGCGTCACTGTGGCTCCGGGAACTACGGCACCCGTAGTATCGGTGACCGTTCCCGATATCTGCGCGTTGAATTGCGCCCACGTCAATGGAGCCGACGCGATCAGAACAAAGAGACAAGAAAAAAAAGAAAAGACACGGCTAAAGTAGCGCGCCTTTCCCGGCAACAGTGTCTGATTGTGCATAACTGCCTCCAAAAGACCTACATCGGAATTTTGGATGCGCATTTTGTAACAAAGGGTAACCAAATAGTTACTTAGGTTACTAGCTTATCTATAAATATCTCTGGACAGCCGCCGCAAATTCTGCCCCGCAACCTTCACGTCCGCAAATACAAACCCGTCTCGCTCCACCACTTCTCCACCTTCAATCGCAATTGCGCACCGGAACATCGGTCCGGCATATGCCACCGTGTGAAACTCCCCGCGTTCCGCGCACGGGTCAACCTCTGTGGGCATTGCAGCGAGCACTTCCTCATCCAGATCTCGTCCGGCAAAATCACGCGGTAGCTTCCTCGGATCGACGCACACAATCCGCGCACGCACGCCACTCGCAATCATCTCCCGTACCAGCGCATGTGTCGGCAATCCCCACAACGGAAACACTGGCGTCAGTTCTGTTCCCGTGAGCTTCTCCTCGCGATATCGCCTCACATCCTCCAGAAACAGGTCGCCGAACGCAATCACTTCAATGCCGTCCGCTACCGCCTGCGCGCACGCGTCGCGCATCGCCGCTTCATATTGCTCATTCGAACACGGCCACGGCAGCGGAACCGCACGCAGAGGTAACCCAGCCGCGTTAGCCTGTGCTTCAAGCAACTCGCGTCTTGTTCCGTGCATGGCCACGCGGTCGAACGCAGCATTCATCGTCGTCAGCAGTCCGGCAATCTCATATTCGCCGCTCCGCTGCAGCAGATGCAGAGTCCATGCGCTGTCCTTCCCGCTGCTCCACGAAACCAGTGCCTTTTTCTTCGTCATCGTGCAAATCTCTCGACTCATCATCGCATTTCGCAATCGACTTATACTGAGCACTGCTCCTGTATGCGTGCTCATTCCAAATTTGTCATCTCCGCCCACTCGCCTGCGCAGTTTCCTGCGCCGTCGATTCCTGAGATCGCATTTCTCGGCCGCTCGAATGTCGGCAAATCCAGCCTTCTGAATGCGCTTCTCGGCTCGCAGCAGGCCAAAGTCTCTTCTACGCCCGGCCGCACACGTGCCATCAATTTTTTCTCGATCACAGATGCGCCACAGCGCCAGCAGCCGCAGATGTACTTTGCCGACCTTCCCGGATACGGCTATGCAAAAATCTCGAAATCCATTTCTGCTGAGTGGCCCAAATTCATCGAGCCATACCTTGCCGATCGCCCCACGCTCGCCCTCTGCCTTTGCCTCGTCGACAGCAACATCCCTCCGCAGCAATCTGACATGCAACTCATCGAATTCCTTCAGAACACCGGCCGAAACCTCATCGTTGTCGGCACCAAATCCGACAAACTCTCGGGCAACGGCCGCGCCAAAGCACAGTCAGCGCTCAAAAAGGGCTTACAGGTGGAAGATATTATCCTCTGCTCCGCCAAAACCGGTGCCGGACTCAAAGAGCTCTGGGCCGCAATCGAGACAGCCGCTGAAACAGACTAGGAAGTAATCGAAACCGTCTTGCCATTACGCGCCACAGAAACTTCCACCTGAATCGCGCCCGTCTTTATCGCTTCGCGAGCCGCCGTAAGGAACGCATCTGCCTCCGCACCAGTCATCCGCAAATACCGCTGCCCTGCATACGTGCGGCCCAGATAGTGCGGCGCGTCCTCAATCCACCTCGCCCTCGCATCGTGCTGCTCTATTGCCGCAGCCGCGAGTCCATCCATTACCGGTACCCATCGCTGCGGCTCGCTCGAAACACTCCATGTCACAACCTCACCTGGCGTCTCCACGACTTCCGGAAGCAATCTCGCACCGCGCTCCATCAGCTTCTGCACCGGAAACACCAGAACCTCCGGCTGCACACCACGCTCAATAATTTCAGCCACTGTCGCACTCTGCTCCGCTGTCACAACCACTGAGACAGCGCGTTTCTTGCGAATCTCATTCTTCAAAATCCGCAGAGCCTCATCCAAGTTGTTCACCACAAAATCGCACACGCCCGCGCGAAGTGCCTGCTTCGCCCGCTCGGCATCTGGTTCAAGCCCAAGCGACCCCGCACCGGCAATGTTCGAAGCTATTGCTGTTGCAATGCCGTTGCTATCCAGTCCCGAATAAAGTAACAACGACCCTCCGAGATCTGCCGAAAGCGCCGTCAACGCTGCAAAGCGCAAATAAACGTCCACGATCTCAGGAAAATCCAGCTCGCCGAAAAGCATTCCCTAACTTTAGAACAAGTTGATTGCGTCGTTCGCTCGTTCGACCATACGTCACTCCGGCGACCAGCGGGAGGGGCCACAAATGTTTGCATCAGAATGGTGGCGAAGCCGCGTCCGACTCAACGGCCAGTCCCGGCGAAGCCGCAGTTGCTCGAACAGTCGTTCCGCGACTAACAGGAGCGCTACTCATGTTTGCGCTACGATTGGCGCCGAAGGCGCGTACCTTAACGGTCAGTTACCAGGTGGAGTACATCTGGCCGTCTGAACCTACTTCCTGAGAGCCGCTATGAACGTCATTAATGCCCGGTTCCGTCTGGTCGACGCTATCGAGCGTGTCATCGGTCGTCGTCACCCATGTGTCATTCGCGTGCGTCATGGGATCGGTGGGGATCTCCTTCAGGTATCCGGATTGCACCAGATCATCCAGCGACTGCGGAGCCTTGTTCTTATCCATTGTGTACGAGTCGATCGCGTTCCGCATCACATGCAGGTCTTCTTTCAGCACGGCCTCTTTCGCATTCCTGATCGAGGAAACAAAGTTCGGAATGGCAATCGACGCCAGGATCGCGATGATCGCCATTACGATCACCAGTTCGATCAGCGTAAAGCCGCCCTCCCGTTGCCACGCCTGCAGCCGCGAATTGTGTTTCAGCCTCTGCACCCTTTACCAATCCTTGTACTTGGTCCCGTCCAGCGCCGTGCCATCCGATTTCGTATACACATCAAAAACGCTCTGGCCACCCCACGAATCGCTGTCCGGATCATCCTGCATTGAGCGCAGTCCCCAATCCGTGCTGTTCGTCATCGGGTCTACCGGAATCCTCCTCAGGAACCTGACCTTTTTGCCCTGCACATCCACGCCGTTCACCAGCGTCTCCAGGTCTGGCGGATAGCCCTGGCTGTCCAGCTTGGTCTGAAACGCCCCGCGGTCGGCAGCGTCTTTGTAGGCATCAATCGCAGCGCGCATCTGCCACAGGTCGTAGTGCAGTTCGCGCTCTTTTTCCCGCTTCACCTGGAAGCGCGCCACCGGCACTGCTGCGGAAGCCAGAATCGCAAGGATGGCCACGGTCACAATCAGCTCAACGAGCGTAAGCCCGTCTTCGCTTCTGTGTCTCAACCGCATCCTCATCCCGTTTTCCAAGCCCTGCTGCAATACCTGAAGTTATTCCTGCGATTTTCCTTGTAACCTATATTCACGGCTGCACTTGAATAATCGCTCGCGACCCGCTTGCAGGAACCTTCTCTTGCGCACTGTTGCGAACCACCGGCTGCGTGATCACCACAGCCGCTGGTCCCGAGGCCTTTGCCTGAAAGGTCAGTATGCACACGGTTCCCGACCCGTTCACGCCTCGCGTTCCCGGTGGCCGCGACGCCGAAATCGCCACATTGCCGCTTCCGTCGTCTCGATGCACCAGTGCCACCGCCTGCCCATCCTTGCCCAGAAAGTTCGTGCCTCCCGCCTGCGAATCGCCCAGATCGACATTCATCAATGCGAGTTTCGTCTGGTCATACTGCAACTGCATCGGAACCGAGAACACATCTGTTCCGCCCGTAAGGTTCACTTTCACCTGGAAGGTCGAACCCACCTTCTGCTGCTGCATCTCGGGACTCAACTGCAATTGCACCGGACCTTGAGTGGCTTCCTGCGCCATATTCGCTGCGGCGGCCGCTGCAGCGCCTGCAGCTGTCACAGGAGCAGGAGTTGCCGTAGGAGGAGCGGGAGCCGATGTAGCAGGCTCGCCAATCATTGTCGGAGCCGTCGGCTTCGCCTCTGCGCTCGGAGCAGCCGACGCATAATTAATGTGCCGCAGCTCAATCGCGTTCGCCGTTCCCGTATCAATCTCGCGCAGGTTCTCCGGATCCAGCATCTCCGCCCGTACCACATGCGGTATCAACAAGAAAACAATCTGATCGTCCGAATACGTCTTGTCATTGCTGCCGAAGATGTACCGCAGGATCGGCAGATTCGCGAGTCCCGGTGTGCCGCTCAGGTTGTTGCTGGTCTGCCTTTGCAGAATGCCGCCCAGAATATTCGCCTCGCCTTCTTTCAGGCGAATCGTCTGGTCAACCGTACGCTGCGTGATGATCGGTTCCGTGATGCCGCCGATGTTCGTCGAACCGTTTTGCGACGAAACTTCGATCGTTAATTTCAGCGTCACATCGCGGTCGTAGTGGACTGTGGGCTTGATTTTGATATTTACGCCCACATCCAGGTACTGGAACTGCGTATTCACCAGCGAGCTCACAATCGCTGTGGCAGCACCCGTCTGGTAAGACCCTGTCGCAACCGGAATCCTTTCGCCGATCTTCAGCGAAGCTTCCTGCCCATCCGTCGCGCGGATTCGTGGATTCTGAAGAATCTTCGTATTCGTATCGGTAAGCAGCAGATTCACCTGCGCCTGTCCGACTGTCACGGCAAAATTCGTGCCGTTCAGATGCGCAAAGCTGTTCAGCGTAAGACCGTTGCTCGTATTCGTGCTCGAGCTGCTCGATGAGCTGCTCGACGATGAGCTCGAAGAATTCGTTTGGTTATAATTCGACGCCTGGAAATTTATCGTTGCCGTCTGAGGCAGCTGCAGGCCTATCGTGCGCTCCCAGTTGCGGCTCACCTCGAGTACAGCAACGTCAACCACTACTTCCGGCTTCGGTTTGTCCAGGTCATCGACCAACTGTCGCGCAAGCATCAGCTCATCCGGCGTGCCGCGCATGATAATCGCATTCTGGCTCGCGACTCCGTAAATTCTCGCCGTCTGAAACATGTTCCGCAGCGCTGTCTGAATGTCCGTAAAATCGTTCTGCTGCGAAACGTTCGTCAGGTAGAACGTCTGTACCGCTTCTTCTTCCAGCTCCGTGCGTTTTTGGCGGCTGTTCTGCGCCACAAAAATCGTATTCGGAGTAATCGGCCGCCAGAAGGTGTCAGAAACCACCCCGATAATCCGCAGCGCGTCATACAGGTCCGTGTTCGTAAGGTCGATCTGGATGCGCTTCGATGTGTAATCCGGGTCGAACAGCACGTTGATTCCCGCCGCCTTGCCCACTGTCTGGTAGACGACCTTGCTGTCCTCAATCATGTGCAGCGTCAGCGGTTCGTTTGAGAGCGGCTTCAGTTGAATCGGCCCGCCAAGTTCCCCGATTTCGCGCTCTTCAACGGGCGGAGCCGGTTCCTCCTGGTTCTGCGCTTTGTTCTGCTCTGCCATCTCCCTGTTTCGCGTAGCCCGAATGTTTTGCTGCGCCAGCTCGTTGCTCGGATCAATCTGCAGAGCGCGCAAAAATTCTGTCAGGGCCCCGGTCACATCGCCCTGGTCGCGCAGGGCTTCGCCGCGCTTCACATGCAGCGACGCCGCGGTAAAGCGCGTCCGCTCGTACGCGGTTTTATAGGTCAGGTTGTCGGGCTTGAGCTGAAAGGCTTTGTAGTAGTCCTCATACGCCGTCTCGATATCGTCCTTGTTTTCGGCGGCCTGACCCTGCTTGTACAGCTTTGAGGCCGAATCCTCATGACGAGCAGCCAGAACCTTCGGGGTGAAACTTGAAAGCGAAAGGCCCACAGCTAGGACCAAAGCGGCACATGGTGTCCACTTCACGATGCGGTAATTCATGAAACTCCGGCAGGCTGGGGTTGCAAGCGTCCGCAAATGTGCATACAGCCCTTTCTTCGACATGCTGCTGCCTCTATCGCGACGCTGCTCAAGTATAGCAGCGTGACCTTTGCCACTCTGCTCCGGCCCCGTTTCTCCGCGTGCTAGCATAGGAGATCGGACCCCCGCCCATGCCTCGGCAAACAACCCATTCCAATGTTCAGGCCCCGCAGAAAAACCGCCCGCGCGACCCCGTGGCGGCCGGCGAGCGCGACGCTGCCGTCAATCGCGCTGCCAGCCATAACTACTTCCTGCTCGACCGCTTCGAGGCAGGTGTCGCCCTGCGTGGAACCGAGGTCAAATCCATCCGCGAAGGCAAGGCTAACCTCAAGGACTCCTACGGCATCATCAAGGACGGCGAGGCTTTCCTGCTTAACGCCCACATCGGGCCTTATTCCCACGGCAATTCCAGCAATCACGAGGCGCTCCGAACGCGAAAACTCCTCCTGCATCAGGAAGAAATCCGCAAGCTAACCTCACAGACGCAGATCAAGGGGCATACGCTCATCCCCACTCGCCTCTATTTCCGCCGTGGAAAGGTCAAGTGCGAGCTCGCCGTCGCCAAGGGCAAACAGGACTGGGACAAGCGTGAAACCGAGCGCCGACGCGAAGCTGACCGCGAAGCCCGCGCTGCCATTGCCCACAGCAAGGGCAAATATGCGAAATAAGCCCCACTGATAGGCTGCATGGCGCACGTCGGGCGCCAGCCTGCGCTTTTCTCTCCGTCTGACCAGTCTTACTTGCCTCCGGAAGGACTCCCAGCCGCGCTAAAGCTGATGTCGTCGAGCGCAAAATCATTCCACGTTGTGTCCGTATTCTGGTCGTAGATGGCCATGTCGGCCTTGTGGCTCGTCCCCGAGTTCCATGTGTAGGAGTAGTTTTCCCACTGCCCGCCGTTATCCGGGCTGTTCTTCGGCAGGTAGCTGTTTCCAATCACGCGTCCATTGATCCTCACCACCATGTGCGGTATGGAATTGCTCTCGTGATCGACCTCCGCGGCCCAGTAGGAGAAGGTGTAATTCGTCGATGGCGTCACCGCGACCGTTTCTTCCCATACCGGCCAGGTCGCGCTGTTGGCCCCGTTCGCGATCATCATGTTTCCCGTTCCTGTCGTGTGGTCGCCGCAGTTGCACCAGTCCCCGTAAGCTCCCGGCGCAGCCGAAGGGTTCGTGCCGATCGTGTATGTCCCCGGGCCCGATACATCTCCTTGGGCGTATCCCGATGTAAAGCCCGCATTGCCGCTTTCGAAGTCTCCGTTAACAACCAGTTCTGGCCCTGCCGGCACAGCCAGAGCCGCTGTCATCAATGCCGGCGCTGCAATTGCGCCGACCGCCGTCCATAAGAAGTGTGCGTTCATATGCCCATCCCCTGATATCTGATAAAGAATGAAATGGCCCGTTGAACAACCTCCTTCCGGCATGCCGCGCATCCCACGCCAGGAATTTCCCTAGGAAAAGAGAATGGAAAGAGACCAGAGATGAAAAATGAATACAGGGGGAGGGCAGCTATAAGCTCAAAAGCGACTGCGAGTATACGCCCATCCTCTCTCAGGGCATAGTGTGAAAGGATTTTCAACCTCTGGTGCGAACAATTCCGGAGAACTCTCGGGGGCGGGGGCCGGCAAGACATCCTACCCTCCACGGCGTTAGCATCAAAGACACTGGCAGTAAAGGTGGATATTCACCATGCAGCGACTGTTCTCCAGAATTCTTGCCGTCCTTATACTCGCTGGCCCCCTTTTTCCCTTCATGCTCCACGCCCAGCGTGATCAGGACCCGCTCACCTCTCAGGAATCCGATCAGATTGCCGAGCTCCGCGATCAACCCAACGAGCGCGTCAAGCTTTACCAGAAATTCATCCAGCAGCGTATCGATGCCATCAAGCAGCTCGGCTCCAATCCTGCCGGAGCAGACCTGAAAGCCCAGCTTCGCGCTAAATACGAAGAGTTCACTCGACTGTCAGACGAGCTGCAGGACAACCTCGACACCTTTGACGACGCTCACGCCGACATACGCAAGGCTCTCAAAGACCTTGTCCCCGCCGCCGCCAAATGGCCCGAGGTCCTGAACCAAGCCGCGTCAGATCGCGAATACGATTTTTCCCGCAAAACCGCCCTTGATTCGGCACAGAGCACCAGCGATGACGCCCAACAGATCTTTGACAGTCAGAAGAAATACTTCGCTGAGCACAAAGATGAAAGAGGCAAAAACGGCACTGGCCCTGACTGAGCCCCACAGTAAAAACTGTTAAATGGTAATCAGATAAACCCGGATCCCCGATGCAACATTTGTTGAAGGGAGAAAGTCATGAGCCGCTTAGCGCGTGCCGTCAACAGGCTGGCTGGCAGCATTTTCCCTCGAAAGGCTTATGTCGAGGTTTCCGGCAGCAAAATTGTCGCACCCCATCGAAGATTGAGCGGTCTGGCGTTTAAAGATGACCGGGTTTATATCGAGTCAGCCGAAAACGAAGCACATCGTCTCATCGATCACTTTCAGTGCACGAGAGAAAGCCGCATTCTGGACGTGGGGTGCGGGCAGGGCCGGCTCGCCATCGGTCTCATCCGCGTCATGGGCGAGAGCGCGTACACGGGTATCGACGTCAACGGTGACAGCATTCAGTGGTGCAAATCTTTTATCGAGAAAGACCACCCGTCCTTCAGGTTCAAGCGCCTGAATCTTTACAACGAAAGGTACAACAAGTCCGGCATAAAGATTGATGAACAATTTCAGTTTGATATTGAGCCGGCAAGCGTCGACATCATCTATCTCTATTCGGTTTTCTCTCACACCACGGAACATGACACGCGGGTTTACCTCAAGGATTTCCTTCGAATTCTCCGCCCGCAGGGCAAAATCTTCTTTACCGCATTCGTTGAAGATAACGTCCCGGACATTACAATCAATCCGGCCGATTATCGTTTGAAGTGTTCCGGACCACTGCACATCGTCAGATACAACAAACCCTATCTGTTTTCCATCCTCGCCGAATATGGATATTCCATTCTTGACTTTGACTACGCGACCGAGACAGACGGCCAAAGCGCAATCTATCTAAGCAACCCCCGTTAGTTCTCCATCCGCGCCACCCTGTACTCTAGGAACGTGCACCCCGAAACCACCCGCATTTTTGAAGAAGAGTACCGTGCTCTGCGCCCGCGCGCGCCCATGCCCGCATTCGACATTCGCTTTCGTCGCTTCACCGGCCTCAACACCACTATCCGCCTGCGCGAGGGCCGCATCAAAGTTAGTCTCTCCGACATCCTCGAAGGCGCACCCGAATCCATCCTTCGCGCCATCTCGCACATCCTTCTCGCCAAGCTCTATCGCAAGCCGATCGATGCCGTTCATAACAACCGCTATCGCCGCTTCGCCGCAAGTGAAGCCGTCGTACGCCAGAGCGAGCGCATCCGCCAGACGCGAGGCCGCAAGCGCATCTCTACTGCACAGGGCAACCACTACAACCTCGATGAAATCTTCGACTCGCTCAACACTCGCTTCTTCCACGGACTCATGGGCCGTCCGCAGCTCACCTGGAGCGAGCACTCCGCGCGCCGCCTGCTCGGCCATTACGACGCTGCGCACAACACCATCATGGTCAGCCGCGTCTTCGACCGTCGCAATACTCCACGCTACGCCATCGAATACCTCATGTACCACGAGATGCTCCACCTCCGGCATCCCGTAAAAGCAAAAAATGGACGCCGCTGCGTCCACTCCCGCGAATTCCAGGCCGAAGAGAAATTCTTCCCCGAACTTGAACAAGCCAAAAAGTATCTGAAGACGTTATAGAAATCGGCAAGTTTCAAGCTGCTGTAGAAGATGCCGTGCGCGTCCCCGGCACCGCAACCAAGGCTTTTTTGTGAGCCCACATAATCAGCGCTATACCCACAATCGCCGACCCAATGCTTGCCACCTGCGCGTTGCTCATGCCCCAGTAAATCTTGGGATTGATCCGGATAAACTCCACCAGGAACCGCGCCACACC
>JASHRS010000310.1 GCA_030037215.1 Silvibacterium sp.
AATCCATCGCCACGGGAATGCTCGCCGGCATCTACGCCTCGGCCATTGCCAGCGGCGCACAACCCGTTCCCGTCCCGCGCGAGACGGCGCTCGGCTCGCTCGTGCACTACATTACCCATGCCGAGGGCAAGCGCTTCGATCCAGCCAATGTCACCTTCGACCTGCTGGTTCCTCTCGAGGAGGACGTGCGCCGCAAATCCGCGACAAGAAAGAGCGGCACCGGATTCAATGCGAACGCGCGCTGGCGGCTTTCGACCAGTGGTGGGTTGGTCTGGGACCTGCGATGGCTCGATCCGAAATCTAGACCATTCGCTCCGGGTTCAGGCTTCCACAGCGCTTCCGCAATATCACCTTACGCTGCTTCCGCCACCCTTCGTTCAGGCCAATCAGCTCCCAGGGAATCTCCGGCGAGAAATGCCGCAACACCGTGTCTGTCGAGGGATGAATGCGCAGGCTGGGCGCGATGAGAAAGAGCAGCGGAGCCTCATCCGACAGCTCGACTCCAGGGAAATACCCGTGTTTCTCGAAGGCATGCTCGCGCTGCAACTGGCGAACGCGCGCCCAGTAATCCAGCGCCTGAAAGGGCAAGTGCAGATCGTCATCGGCCTTCAGTTCGAGCACGGCCAGGCGGCCTTCATGGGTCACAGAGAGCAGGTCGAGCATGGCGCGGTCTCCCGCAGCAAAGGCCGGAACCTGCGAATACACGATGTCGGCGCGAATCGACGGTTCAATTTCGGAGATGTCGCGGCGGAGCACGCATTCCAGCCAGCGCTCGGGCTGGAGACGGAAGAGCGGATCGCGTATTGACCCGTCGGCATGGCGATACTCAAACAGCCGTTGCACGAGCTGGATAAAAAGCGCCTCATTCTCCGGCGTGAGCGGCGTCTCATTCGCGCCGGCGCCAAAGGTGATTTCGTCCTGGCGTGTGAATGAGCCGCGGGCGAAGCCGGCCCGGATGCAGGCAAACTCGAGGCCATGCAGGAGAAAGGGGATCTCGGCAGCCGAGCGGGCACGAATCTCAGTAACGGCCCTCAACCCCGGAGGGAGCAACGCCAGCACGCGATCGATGCTCGCGCGGCTGCGCTCGAGAGCCGACTGCGGATTGAAGGCGTAAACCAGGTTCGCGTTCAGATTGCCGCAAGTGCTTGTGTCGATGCGTTCCAGGTGACCGGCCTGCTCGTCGAGTTCATAAAGTTCCCATTTGGCCAGATTGGAACTGAGCCATGGCATGCGCGCTCGCACGGTCAGCGAAGTCCCGGCCGGCACGATGACCTTCAGCCCTTCATAGAGCCGGCGTCCTTCAGCATGTTCGCGACAGTGGGCTAGCCAAAGAATTCCCAGCGTGAGAATGCCGTCGATAGTGCTTTGCTGCTCCTCGGCATTGACGGCGATTAACGCCCACGCCGCAGTGCCCTTCTGCAGAGCCCCGCGCGCATAGGCCGGGCCAAAGCTATGCTCGAGATCGGCGGCAGTGTGAAGCGTGTCGAGCTTCCACTCAGGAAACTTGTGCGTCAGCACCCGGTGAAGCGTACGGAGATATTTTGACCGGGAAGCCTCCCGCGAGGTTGGCGTGCGGCGGTCGCGATTGGCGGCCAGCTCGAGCACCTGCGGCTGCGACTGGCCAAAACGCCGCGTTTCAAGGCGCAGCGAGTCCTTGCGTGGCTTGAGCCCGGAGACGGTGCGGACGAGGTTTCGCTCGTCGGACCACAAGTGCAGAAGGCAGCGGCTCTGTTGCGTGGAAATAGAAAAATGAGCAGTGGCCATATCGAAAAGAACATGGCCGTCTTCCATGACGGCGGCCTGCGGATAGGCAGCGAAGAATTCTTCGAGCGCGCAGACCAGCTCCGCGGCGGCGGCTGTTTCAGCAAGTGCTGGGGGCATTGTCCTCGATCATGCGGGGGGCATGCGAGGGTCGCAACCGTATTTCTACCAGCCCTTACTCTTTCGTAACTCGGTAATATGGGCCACATGGTGGCGGGAGTGCCAGTCGTAGAGAGCCAGCGCCTGCAGCAGGGTTGTGCGTCCCCGCTCGGGGTGCTGGTAGCCGCGCTCCCAGTCCGCCGGGCTAAGCGACCGGAATAACGCAGCCCAGCGGCGATGCAGCGGTTCGAGAATGTTCAGGGAAACATCGACCGGAAGCGCAGAGTCGCCAAGTTTGGCCCACAGCTTTTCATCGTAGGGCTTGATGGCGGGCCAGTCCTCTGTAAGTGCCAATTTGGTACGGACGTAGGCATTCATGTGGCTGTCGGCAATGTGGTGCACAAGCTGGCGCACCGTCCACCCGCCTTCGCGGTAGGGGGTGTTGAGTTGTGCGTCGTCGAGGCCGTAAACGGCAGAACGCAGATTTTCAGGAAGTGCGGCCAGCTGAGCGATATAGGTAGAAATATGAGCCGCATCCACAGATTCGGGACTCGGACAAGTGCCGATTGGATACCGGGGATCAAGTACAGGGTTTGCCATATCTTGAGTGATAGCACGTCCGGCAGGAATGCGCCACGCCCGGCAATGTTCGCCGGGCGGGCCTGCCAGACTGCTATGCAGCGTGGTGATGATGGTGGTGATGGTGATGATGGGCCGGCGAGGCAAACGCCGACACCGAAAATGCCAGCACTAGGGAAAGCAGAATCAGCTTTTTCATGGTGCCATTAAAGACGGAAAGACTCTGCAAAAGTTGCGGAATCGGCATCCAGAGGCGGCACATGGTTCCAACACGGTAAACGCCGCCCTCGCAAACACTTGCCCATGAGCCTAAAATCACTGCAGGCTCATCCAATACGCAGGACAAAATGACACATTCCCCAGCAGAAACCCGGCAGCACAAGAGATATTTCTTCGACAAATTTGGTATTACCGAGCGCCTTCTGGAGCGCTGCCTTGGCGAGGCTCTTTCCGCCGGAGGCGACTATGCCGACCTTTATTTTGAATCAGTTGCCTCGACCTCAATCGGCATCGACGAATCGCTGGTGAAGTCAGCCAGCCAGGGCGTAAGCGCCGGATGCGGTATTCGCGTGGTGAGCGGCGAGCGCACCGGCTATGCCTATACCGACGATCTTTCCGCAGGCAAGCTCCTGCACGCCGCCCGCACCGCCGCCCTCATCGCCAGCGGCCCGGCCAAACAGCCTGTAGTCGGATTCACTGAAACCAAATCCCCCAGCCTTTACCCCACTCCCGCCGTCGATCTCGACACCGATTTGTCGCAGAAATTAGCCCTCGTCATGCGCGCCGACCACACTGCACGCGCGTACGACCCGCGCATCACTCAGGTGCGTGCCGGCTACGCCGACGAGCTGCGCCGCATCCTCATCGCCGCCTCCGATGGCACTTTCGCCAGCGACACACAGCCCCTCGCCCGCTTCAGCATCTTCGTCCTCGCCAAAGACGGCGACAAAACCGCCCGCGGAACCTCAGGCGGCGGAGGCCGCGTCGAAATCGACTTCTTCCAGTCCGAAAAAACGCCCGAGCACTTCGCCGAAGAGGCCGCCCGTCAGGCCATTCTGCAGCTCTCAGCCGTCGCCGCCCCGGCAGGCGAAATGGAAGTCGTCCTCGGCCCCGGATGGCCCGGCGTCCTTCTGCATGAAGCCGTCGGACACGGCCTCGAAGCCGACTTCAACCGCCGCAAGACATCCGCATTCTCCGGACTCATCGGTCGCCAGGTCGCGAGCCCCAAAGTCACCGTCGTCGACAACGGAATCATGCCCGGACGGCGCGGGTCATTGAACGTAGATGATGAAGGATCGGCCACGCAGGAAACCGTGCTGATCGAAAACGGCATTCTGAAGACGTACATGAGCGACAAGCTCTCGTCGCGCCTCATGAACATGCCCCACACCGGCAATGGACGCCGCGAGAGCTACCAGCAAATTCCCATGCCGCGCATGACCAACACCTACATGCTCGCGGGCGAAGACGCCCCTGAAGACATTCTGCGCAGCGTCAAACGCGGGCTTTACGCCGTAAACTTCGGTGGAGGCTCCGTCGACATCGTCAGCGGCAAGTTCGTCTTCTCCGCCAGCGAAGCCTATCTCATCGAAGACGGCAAAATCACCGCGCCCGTCCGCGACGCCACCCTCATCGGCAACGGCCCCGAAGCGCTCAAGTACGTGTCTATGGTCGGGAATGATTTGCAACTCGACGAAGGCATCGGCACCTGCGGCAAAGACGGCCAGAGCGTCCCAGTTGGCGTAGGTATGCCCACAGTGAAGCTCGACAAAATGACCGTAGGTGGGACCGGACGATGAGTACAGTAACTCTTCCTACAACGGATTTGCGTCAGCTCGCCGCCGACATCGTCTCCCGCGCCCTCAAGGCCGGAGCCTCCGACGCCGAAGTCACCATCCGCGAAGGCGACGAGTTCTCTGCGACCGTTCGCATGGGCCAGGTTGAGACTCTGAAGGAATCCGGCTCGCGCGGCATGGGACTGCGCGTGCTCGTCGCCAGCAACAACGGATACCGCGTGGCCAGCACCTCAACCAGCGACTTCACGGCTGAAGGTATCGAACATCTGGTGAACGGAGCCATCGCTCTCGCCCGCGTCACCTCCGAAGATCCCTTCGCCGGACTCGCCGACGCCTCCGAATTCGGCCAGCTTCAAGGCGACCTGGAGCTTTATCACGAAGACGTCTACTCCCTTCCCACCGCCGAGCGCATCGAATACGCCCGCCGCGCAGAATCTGCTGCGCTCGCCGCCGACACACGCATCACCAACAGCGACGGAGGCAGCTTCGACGCCGCTACCGGACGCAAAATCTTCGCCAACTCCCGCGGATTCGCCAGTGAATATCGCGGCTCGTCCTGCTCCATCTCCGTCAGCCCCATCGCGCTGGGTAAGAACGGCGAGATGCAGCATGATTACTGGTACACCTATGCGCGCTCACTGAAGAAACTCGACGCGCCGGAGTCTGTCGGAGCCGAAGCCGCGCGCCGCACCCTGCGCCGCCTTGATGCGCGCCGCGTAAAGACG
>JASHRS010000041.1 GCA_030037215.1 Silvibacterium sp.
GAGGCCTGATGCTCGCAGGGAACGACCATGACGTGTCCCGAGTTGTAGGGGAAGCGGTTGAGGCAGACGAAGACGCGCTCTCCGCGGGCTACGATTCCGGCAGCGCGCTCGGCGTCATCGCGCGACATGCCGTGGGCGATGGCGTAGTCGGCGGCGGCGATCATATTGCAGAAGAGGCAGCCCTTGTCTCCGGGCCATGCGCTTAACTCTGCGGGAACGCCTTTGCGCGCGTCGCTCTCATCGGTGACATAGGCATAGCGCCACGGGGTCCAGAGATGGTCCATGAACTGGAGTTTAGCTAAGAAGCGGGTAGCTAGAAAGCGGGTAGCTAAAATCCGGGTTGCAGGATTTGTGCTCGCGTCTGGTTCGTTGTAGGAGATCTGAAACACAAAGGGCAGACTCAAATGAGTCTGCCCTTTGCTACCCGTTTTATCAGCAACCCGGTTCTTAACTGACTGCTTCTACTTGCTGACTGCTGTTTTCCCTGCCTGCTCTTTGAGCGCGGCGGCCTTGTCCGTCGCTTCCCAGGTGAACTCCTTCTCAGCGCGACCGAAGTGGCCATAGGCCGCGGTCTTGCGGAAGATGGGACGGCGCAGGTTGAGGGTTTCGATGATGTCCTTCGGAGTGAGCTTGAAGTTCGCACGGACCAGGTCTTCGAGCCGGCGCTCGTCGATGGTGGCGGTTCCAAAGGTGTCCACCAGCACGCTGACTGGCTCGGCTACGCCGATGGCGTAGGCAAGCTGGACTTCGCAGCGCTCGGCGAGGCCGGCGGCCACGATGTTCTTGGCAATGTAGCGCGCCATGTAGGCCGCGGAACGGTCGACCTTTGTCGGGTCCTTGCCGGAGAATGCCCCGCCGCCGTGACGGCCCATGCCGCCGTAGGTGTCGACGATGATCTTGCGCCCGGTGAGTCCGCTGTCGCCCATAGGGCCACCAACGACGAATCGCCCGGTGGGATTGATGTGGTACTTGGTGTTCTCGTCGAGCAGGCTGGAGGGAAGGACAGCCTGAATGACGTGCTTGAGAATGTCGGCACGCAATTCCTCGTTCGAGACGGTCTCAGAATGCTGGGACGAGATGACGACGGCGTCGATGCGGATGGGCTTGTGGGTTTTGGCGTCGTACTCGACGGTGACCTGGCTCTTGCCGTCGGCGCGAAGATAGGGGAGTTGACCGGACTTGCGAACCTGTGTCAATCGCTGGGTGAGCCGGTGCGCGAAGGAGATGGCCGCAGGCATCAGCTCCTCGGTCTCGTTGGTCGCGTAGCCGAACATCATGCCCTGGTCGCCAGCACCGCCAGTGTCGACGCCCATGGCGATGTCGCCGGATTGCTTGTTGATCGAAGAGATCACGGCGCAGGTGTTCGAGTCGAAGCCATAGAGCGCGTTGTCGTAGCCGATGGCGGCAACCACGCCGCGCACGAGCGTCTGGAAATCGACATAGGCGCGGGTGGTGATTTCTCCGGCGATGACGACGAGGCCGGTTGCCAGCAGGGTTTCGCAGGCGACGCGGCTGTAAGGGTCCTGTTCGAGACAGGCGTCGAGGACAGCGTCGGAAATCTGGTCAGCCATCTTATCGGGATGGCCCTCGGTTACGGATTCGGAAGTGAATAGAAATCTATCGCGGTGAGACAATGAAAAATCCTCCATGCGCCAAGGTTCAACCCCTGAAACTTCGCTCTCGAAAGACGTGCAGGCGGGAACGGGACAGCGGCGGATACGTGGCTCTATGCAGCTTTTATCGTACTAAAGGGGCGGCATGAGGGGCAAAGCCCTCGGCCTAAAGGGGAAAAGAGGGTTCTCAGCGGGGATTCAGGCGTGGCGAACGGGACCGCGCTTACAGCGCAGCCAGCCGCGACCAGTCGTTCAAGACACGGTCGATTTCAGCGGTGCGGAAGCCGGATTCTGGCCGTCTCGAGGGTTCGATTTGCGGGATGGATGGAAGCTGTCACAGCCGTATGAGGCATAGTGACCTGGGCAGCCATCTTATCGCTCACAAAGTTCCATACAAGCCAGCCGAGCGCCGCAAGAGCGACGAGCAGAACCGCAACGCCAGCCCATTTGAGGCGCATCTGCGGCCTGTCGATCGGGCGTGGCCGGCTGCTTCCGACATTTTCGGCAAAGGCGATCCAACTGGCGTCGTCATCCTTGAGCTGGCCGCTGTTCTGATAGGCAACCATGAAGCGGTTGACCCAGGCATTTTCGTCGAGGCCGACGATGCGCGCGTAGCTGCGCACAATGCCCTTGTTGAAAACGCCACCGGGCAGGTGGTCGAAGTGTCCTGTTTCCAGCGCTACCAAGTGACGACTGCTGATCTTGGTTGCGTCAGTGATTAGTTCCAGTGCAATTCCGCGGGTTTCTCGCTCCTTGCGCAACTGTTCGCCGAACTCGTTCATCTCCTTGATCCTCAGGGTTTCATGGGGGAATGGATCCCTCTGGATTCTGGTTCGTGTACCAACCATAAAACCGGTCGGCTGACAAGGTCAAAAGGAAAAAATATTATTCGCGTTTATTTTCAGCGATCTGCCAGCTCCTGTAGCACGATGATCGGTGCAATCCTCAAGAAACTTAAGGGTGTCCAGTGCTGAATCAGGTACCCTGCTTTGATTTTGTTAGTATTTCCAAAATGGGAATTGTAACGGGAACTGACCGCCGATGCACTCTTCCAGCCGGTATTTTTATTTCTATCTAAATGAATAAGCTTGTTTTAGGGAACGTACTGCACCGCCCGCTGCGCACGCTGATCAGCGTGCTCGCTATCGCCATTGAGGTCATCATGATCCTGTCCATCGTGGCCATCATGGTGGGCATGGTCAATAACGCCCGTAATGAAAAAAGCGGCATCGGCGCGGACATTATTGTGAGTCCACCGAACGCCAGCTTTATCGCCTCTGTCGGGGGTGCTCCGGTTCCAGCGAAGATTGCCGACGTGCTGGCCAAGCTGCCGCATGTTGCCGTGGCCGCTCCCGCCATCGCCGACTTCAATATGGCCGGAGGTGTCGAGACCATCTGGGGCATTGATTTTTCCAGTTATAACGCCCTCAGGCCGTTCGAGTTTGTCGCCGGAGGGCCATTTCAAGGCCCGAACGATGTGATTGTCGACGACCTCTATGCGCGCGCCGCGCCGAAGGGCCAGAGCCGCTCGGTGGGCGCAATCATCAAGCTGCTCAACCACCAGTTCCGCATCTGCGGGATTGTGGAGCACGGCAAGGGCGGCCGTATCTTTTTGCCCATCGAGACGCTGGGTTCTCTGATGGGTTCGCCTAACAACGCCTCTCTCTTTTACATCAGGAGCGACGACCAGGAAAACCAGGACCTGATTCGCGAAGAAATCCACGCCGTGCCGGGCTTGCAGAACTACCAGGTGCAAACCATGCACGAGTGGATGTCGATGATGACGCCCGAGCATCTGCCCGGCTTCAATGCCGCACTCGATACTGTGATCGCGATTGCCGTGATCGTCGGCTTCCTTGTCATTTTCCAGTCGCTCTATACGGCGGTGATGGAGCGCACGCGAGAGATCGGGATTCTCAAATCACTCGGCGCGTCGAAGCTTTACATCTTAAACGTCGTTCTCCGCGAAGCCCTTCTTGTTTCCATTGCTGGAATCATTCTGGGCATCGTTCTTACCCAGGTCATCAAATTCGGAATGGCATGGCGGCTTCCAAGCTTCTCCTTCATGCTGACCAATCAGTGGCGCATCTATGCGACGCTGATTGCGCTGGGCGGTTCGTTGCTGGGAGCGATCTATCCGGCGTGGAAGGCAGCCAGCAAAGACCCGATCGACGCCCTCGCCTACGAGTAGCTTCGCGCTAAGCGACACGCGGCTTCGCCGCCATTTTTGTACGAGCTTTGTGGCTGCTTCCGTTGAGCGCGGGATTAAGTGTAGAGTTAGCCCACTGCTCTGCTCCCGCTCCGAACTCCACGGGAGGTTCCGATGGCGAAACCAGCCGACTTCTTCGTGGGCATTACCGATCTATTCAGCATCATCCTTCCCGGCGCGGTAATGACCTTCGTGTTGTTGTGCATCGTGAAGACAAACTACGCGGTCACATTCGACAAGCTACCGCTTGAGGGTGTTGGAGGGTACGCGGCCTTTCTGGTTGCCGCATATCTGCTCGGCCATGTGATCGATCTGATCGGGGCTTCGGTCATCGACAATCTATACGACCTGATCTATGCGAACTGGAAGCGCAGCGAACCGATAAGCCTGCGGCAGTGGCTGAAGGCAACACCCAACCGGCTCTGGATTGAGGTGCGGCATGGGTATCGAAGTATTTTCCATAAACGTGAGGACAACCCGCGGCTGGAGAACAAGCTGCTCGTTGTAGCGAGAGAGGTGGCGGGCAAAGACCGTCCGCCCGGAGTGAATGTTTACAAGTGGGCGCGAAGCTGGACGATGCTGAAGAGCGGTGCTGCGTCAACGGAGATTGAACGCCTGCAGGCCAACTCAAAGTTCTTTCGCGGCATGGTGACTGTGTCCGCGATTACTGGCATCTGTTTTTTTACTCTGCAGGCTCCGCACGCGAAGGCATGGGGATGGGCGTGCATTGCGCTTGCGGTGGCCTGCTTTTTCCGCTTCAGCGATCTGCGCTGGAAAGCTGTAGAGCAGACGTATGTCTTCTTCATCGCGCTTCGTTTGATAAAGGAAGAGCTGCCGAAGACGGCAGCTCCGACAGAGATTGACGAAGACGAGTTCAAGGCGGGTGAGTCGCGCAAATCGGACTAATACCCCTGGGCTTTGCTGAGCGCCTGAGCGATTGCCTGCTCGGCAAGCGGGCCCATGATGGCGTAGCCTGCGGGGGTAGGATGGACGCCATCCTTCGACAATCCCGGTTTCATGCCGCCCTGCTCGTCAGCCAATGAGGTGTAGTAGTCGAGATAGATGTCGCCGTCGCGATGGCAGAAGTCCTTGAGCCACGCATTGAGCGCGCGAATCTCGTTCGCTGGCTGGACTCCCGGTTTCCAGGGGTAAGCAATGGCGGGCAGAATCGAAGCAAAGATCACCTTGATGTCGTAGTGCTT
>JASHRS010000311.1 GCA_030037215.1 Silvibacterium sp.
CCGTGATTTCGGGAAGAACCATGCTGCCGAAGAATGGAATCAGGTAGCCATTTGTCCTCGCGTGCTGCCCGCGCGCATAGGTCGGGCTGCGCTGTCCCTGCGTCATAATGTCGAACTCGCGTAGGTACAGCTTCGCCGCTTCGCGGAACAGTTTGCCGCTTTTCAACTGACCGTCGCGGAGCTTGCCCCGCAACTGCAAATACCAATCTTCCGCGAACTCCTTCGCTTTCGAGAGGCTGTCTTCTTTGGTAGTGGTGCGCCGATTCTTCCCTGCTAGATAAGTTGCGCACTGCCAGCTCGAACTGTTCGGACGCTTGTAGACGTGAACTTTGCCACCGAGGATGGTGTGATGCTCTGCCATGCGGCTGCACCTCCCGCTTCCTCTATAGAAGCACAAAAGTGTGCAAGAGTTGCGCATGCCTTGCGCAATGTCCGACATCGATACAAGCTATTTAGATTCAAGTGTATATAGCAATATTTGTGTCTTATAAGCCGATTTTAAGTCCGCTGCGTCTGCCGGTTTCGCCATCCGGGCGTTTTGTCAGGCCAATACGGATTTTACAGGGATTGCCGCGAGCTGAAACCTTGAGGCGAAGCCCGAAATCCCGGGTAGACGGCGATCACGGTGCGACGCACATAGGTAGCGCCGTCATGAGCTTGAGGCTCTTGCCGTCGCCGGGCCTAAGTCCCAATAGAAAAGGGCCGTCCGTTGGGACGGCCCTTTTTGCAGAAGGCGCCGAACCGCGGTGAAATCAGTCGCCCGCCACCGGCTCCGGTTCTTCTTGCTTTGCCGGCCGCACCGGCACAATCGTCTCCAGGCGGACGAGCCCCTCGACGGGCTTTTCGCCCAACACGTGCTCGCGGTAGAGCTTGGCCATGCGGGCGTTTTCAGCATCCTGCTTGAGCCTGGCTTCGGCGGATTGCTTGTCGCGGGCGCGAAGCCGCTCTTCGCGGGCGTTCTTGGCGATGCCCAGGTTATCCAGCGTGTGGTTGGCTTCGGCGTTCACGTGCTCCATGTTGAGCACCAGGTCGTGGCCTACCTGGTTCATGCCCACCTTTTTGCCGCCGGCGAAGATCTCGTGGCGGCCGTGCTCCTCGTACCACTTGGTGAGCGTGGCGGTCATGTGCATCTTCTCGATGATGTTGCGCCAGCCGATGCCGGTGTTGTACGCGCAGAAGCTGATTTCGCCCTCTTGCGTTGCGTACGGGATGATGCACTGTTCTGTGCGGCGGAAGTCATAGTTGAAGAGATCCTGGAACCACATGCCAGCGATAAAGAGGAAGTTCCAGCGGTCGGCGCGGCGCTTCTCGATATCGGCCATGGTGCGGTCGGCGGTTACCTTGCCGTAGTTGCGGCCTGTAGCTCCGAAGCACTTGTCAAACTTGGCCAGCAGGTCGACGATCTTGAAGTGGGTCGGCGACTTGGTCGGATCGTAGTTACGGAGCAATGCGAGCGTTACGCCGACAATCGAGAGGAACTTGCCACGGGCGGCGTCGTTAACCTTGGCAACGTCCTTCGCAAGGCGGTCAGCGTTGAGGAACGCGGTGACGGGCACGGCTTCTTTGGTTTCCTTGTCGATCATGAGCGCCATGCCAATGCCGCAGTTCGGGTGGCATCCACAGGAGAGTTGGCCCCAATCGTGGTTCGGTCCATGGACGAGGTCGGCCCAGTCAGAGAATGTACTCATAAAGCTGATCGGAAACCAGTCGCGAACCGGCTCGCCGAGACCACACTGATCCTTGATTTCGTGTGCCATGTGGCTCAGTGTGTAACGCTGCGCCTGGCGGCGCTCATCGCTGACAGCCTCATCGCGTCCGGTGAAGGAGACCGGCTGGAAGCTGATGAAGTTGATCTTCTTAGGATTATCGAGGGCAAACTGAACGATGCGGCCCACCTGCTCATTGTTGATGCCGTTGACGATGGTAGTGACAGGAACAATATCGACGCCGGCTTCGTGCAGGTTGTGGATCGCCTGCAGTTTCACGTCGAACAGATTACCGACCTTCCGGTGCGAGTTCGCTGCGTTGCCGATGCCGTCGAACTGCAGGTATGCATAGCGCAGACCTGCTTCTGCAGCGGCGCGGCACAGCTCCTTTGACTTCGCGAATTCGATGCCGTTGGTCGCGGCCTGCACCGAGTTGTAGCCAACCTTACGGGCGTATGCAATCGCGTCAAGGAAATAAGGCGACAGCGTAGGCTCGCCACCGGAGAACTGCACCGACATCTGGCGGCGCGGCTTGATGGTGATGGCGTTGTCGAGCATGGTCTTGATCTCTTCCCACGTCAATTCGTGGACGAAGCCGACCTGATTGGCATCCATGAAGCAGGGATCACACATCATGTTGCAGCGATTCGTTAAATCAATGGTGAGCACGGACCCACGTCCGTGCGTAACGGTTGACGTCCCGTGGTTGTGCAGCTTTTCGTCGTTGTGAGCCTTGATGTCGCGGCCAGGGAAGACCTCTTCGAGATGCTTGAAGAAGGCGGTGTCGATCGACATCACGTCTTCAAAGTGGCCGTGCTTCGGGCAATCCTTCACCATCAGGATTTTGCCGTCGCGCTCGATAATCTGCGCCTTGATCTCGCCGACCTTCTCGTTCAAGAGAATCTCGTGTGGCAGCTTGCCGTCGAGAATCTGCTCGCGGATCTCAGGCACGCACTTGGGACACAGTGAGTCCGTGGTGCGGGGCCAGCCAAGAGGCGGCTTTTCCTTCTGATACGACTTGAGCAGCGGCTTGTCCGACCACTTCGGAGTAAACGAAGGGTTGGGGCTGATTCGGTTCAGTCTCTCAAACACCGACCACGCGCTCTGGGCTGCGAGGGTCACCGCTCTCTCGGCGTATTTGACGGCTTTTGACATCGTCTCTACTCTCCTTGCTCGTCGTTCCGCTCGCATAGGAGCGGGGGAAATCTCTGGCCTGAGTCTTGGGGCTTCCAGGCAATCTGCTTCGCCACAAAGACTTTACCAGCATCCAGCATAGGCCCGGCTGCGGCTAAGATGAATCAGTTACAGCTGAATGGCGAAAATCAGCACCTAGTTGGGTATACCTGCTTGCGAACGGGGCTTGCTGATCTGACGAACGGCGCTTACAACGCCGCCGCATGCCGTCGCGGGCACATCGATCCAATCGGCAGGAACCAAGGACGCCAACGCTCGGATGCCTTCAGACGCGTCCCTTCATTACTATGAATAAGGAGGTTCTTTTTTTCGGATGCGTGTTTCTCGTCTTCTTTCCTGCGCCACCTTGATTGTGTTCTGCGCGATTTTTGCCTTCTCCGCGTCCGCGCAGAACTTTCTTCATAACAGCGATATTGCGGTGAGCGCTTTTGGTCAGTTCAGCCCCACTGTAAACGGTAATGGCATCGGACTGAATACTACCGACAGTGTCGGCGGACAGGCCGCATTCCGGCACAGTTATCATTGGTGGCTGGGGTTTGAAGGCAGCTATAGCTACACACGTTTCGCCGAGATCTACTCGAACCAACGCTTCCCTATCCAGCACAATACCCATGAGTTTGCCGGATCCTACTTGGTCACGATGCCCAGTTTCATCATTCATCCATTTGCTTTTGCTGGCGTCAGCGCACTTGTCTTTTCCCCAACACTTAACGGCGGGCAAAACGCCTCCTGGCAAGGAGAACCGGCCTTCAATTTTGGCGCGGGAATCAACCAGGCGCTGCTCACGTCGCACTTCGGAATCAGACTTCAGTATCGTGGCGTCTATTACAAGGCTCCCGACTTCGGCCAGGCTCTGCTGGACACGGGGAGGTCGCGCCTGACCTCGGAGCCGATGGTCGGAATCTTTCTGAAATTTTGAGCCGGCGGCCTCCGATTTATTCCTGGTCCGGGTTGCGTGTGCGACGGTGAAAGACGGTGTCGCGCACGTCGGGCCAGAACTCCAGAAAGAGATTGCCGCCAGCATTTCCCACAAGTGAAATTCCCCATGACTTCATCACCACACGCCCATTCACACTTGGCGATGGATAGTAGGTAGTCGTCAAGGCTGCGCCTGCGAGATGGCCGAAAATATCGGAATAGTTAACTCCAGACGAGCCGTTGTCACGCCGTCCCACAAATACCTGCTCGACAGCGAAGAAACTTCGCGCCGTAAGACTTCCGAATGCTTTTCGAAAGTAGCGAGGATCTTCATGCGTAATCGTCGGCAGGAGGCTATCCGAGAAGAAGCGATACGAGCTAACGCGAAGAGTTCCCGCGCCCACACGCTCGCCAAAAGCCGCAGAATCGCTGCCGTACTTTGGGTCTTCGTTTGCCAGCTGCTCAAGTCCTGCAGATGCCACGACTGGGAACCAACCCACCGGGCTGGTCTCTTCGTGCAGCCAGAACATCATTTTGTCGCGTGCGTAAAGCGGTGGGACTTTCTCGCCCGGATCAACGACTCCATACCACTTCGACGGCGCATAATAGTCTGCTCCCGAGGTGTGAACCGGTCGCATGCTTAAGTCTGTCACGGGAGACGGTGCGTCTGGAAGCGGCTGGGCTGGCTGGCTCCATAGTGGAGACAGTGAAATGGAGAGCAAGATCAGGATCATGGCACCGAAAAATCGCTGCCTTACCATTAACGGGACCTTCTCAGTCTTCAGAAAACTTACTGGAGCAAACGGGGTTCTCAAAAAATAGCTGCCTGCTCGCGGCATCTGAATTGTTAGAGCCGGGTTTTGACAACGGAGATGTATGAACAGCATTCCGATGGGCAGGTAACTGGCTAGACACGGGCCTGCCGAGTTTGATTGATTCCAGATTTCGCGCCGCCGATACTGACACTATGGCAAATCAGACGAGTGACAGCTTCAAAGATTTTGGTCGCAAAGTCGAAGAGAAGTTCAACGAAACCAGACCGCTCGTTGAAGATGAGGTGAAGAAGGTGATCGCCTATCTGAATGATGAAGTTGTACCGAGCGTACGCCAAAACTCCTCGAAGGCACTCAAGATCGCTGCAGAACAACTGACGAAGCTGGCTGAGCATATCGACCGCGGGGAGAAGCGATAATATGCGGCACAACTGGTACATCACAGCCGCAGCGGCGCTTTCCCTCCTGGCCGTTACTGGCTGCAGCCATCGCGTGCGTGTAGCCTCTGCTCCGCCGCCGCCGGTTGCGAACCAGAACGGCTATCCACAGACGGCAGAAAATCAACCTTCAGCTCCCAATGCAGAACAAGGCCCTGAGTCCGGCGAAGCAAATGTTCCAGCAGGCCAGCCAATTTACTCCGAGGTAGGCATGGCGAGCTGGTACGGACCTCCATACAACAACCGGCGCGGCGCGAATGGCGAGATCTACGATGAGAACGCGATTACTGCAGCTCACCGCACGCTGCCTATGGGGTCCCTGATCCGTGTCACTAATTTGCAAACCGGGCAGTCGGCAATGATGCGGATTACAGACCGAGGGCCGTTTGTGCCGGACCGTGTGATTGATCTCTCTGTGGGTGCAGCCAAAGCGCTAGGTATTTGGCGTCCTGGAACGGCGCGGGTGCGCATTGACGTATATGAGGCCCCGAAACCGATCAACAGAGGCGGCCGCTGGTGTGTGCAGATTGGGGCGTTCGAGCATGAGGGCGCAGCCAAAAAACTCGAAGAACGTCTCGCGCATGAATACGAGACGGCAAGTGTCATTGAATTCACGGGTCCGACAGGTCATTGGGTAAGAATCCGTCCTGAAAATGGCGATCGCAGCCAGGCGATTGAAATTGCCAACGACCTCAGGCCTAAAGAGGGCGAGGCATACCTTGTGCGGCTGGATTAGCCCATTGCTTCACACGAATCCGCACGCACGCTGAGCGACTCTCAGGGCCTTGCAGAGGTCAGCTTAAATTTGTGCTATTTTCCCGAAGGCGATGCTTTCGCCTTCGCTCCCGCCATAGACGAAGCGCAGTAAAGGGGCCTGACTTCATTCTGTGAGAGCATGTGCGGCAGCGAACAGGAAACCTGAGAATAAAAAGAAAGACAGTGTCCTCCCTTCGAAACCGCGAGAGGCGAAAGTTGGAATTGTGGCACGTTGGGCAAACCATCGATGCTCCATTGTCGAGAACCCGACTCTGGATGGTAGGTTGCAACCGCGGCAATCAGCTTTGGGGAAAAGATGCTGAACCTGCACGGAAGCTAAATCCGTCCGCTTCCTGATCTCCAGGTATCTCGATATATATATTGGACGCCTTAATGAAGTAGCAGGATATCTTCCCTGAATGGAATCTTCATGCAGAAATTGAGGCGATGTCATGATTTTTGCGCTAATGTATTCGCAAGCGATCCAGAGCTAATGCTCATCGAGCCCGGATTGCAGGGGTGTTCTTATGACCTGGGACGTATCTTTCACATGTGACATCTGCGGAAAAAAGAAGGGCGAGGCCAACCACTGGTGGATGGTCATGCTGGGCGATGTCCCCTGTTTCGACGAAGGCCAACCAGGCCAACGCTTCACCCTCCTGCCTTGGAATGCCGCGGAGAGCCGCAGCCAGGATATGTATCATCTCTGCGGTCAAGGCTGCGCAATGAAAGCCATGGAGCGGTTCATGACTACAGGCGCCATCGGCACGCTGGAAGATGAGGCTAATGCTGAAGCCGCTTACCGTGGATAACAGTTAGCACTAAAGCAGCTCTTAGGCGTCGAACAGGCCGCGCTCGTTGCGGTTCTCGTTCCTGGCTTGGCCGCGTCTCTTCTCGGTTCGGATTTCCGGGTTCCCGGGCGAGGACAGTATCCCCAGAATCTCCCGTAATTCCCCACGCAATTTCAGCAACATCTTTTCGGCCGACCCCTGCTCACTCCGTCGCTTCATCGGAAGCTCCGGTTGGGTGGTCTTTTTCGATTCGCGGCTCTCTGCTGCAAACACCTGTCGGGCACCAGCGATGGTGTAGCCGTCGGCATAGAGCAGTTGTTTGATCCGGAGCGCCAGCTCCACGTCGCGTTTGCGATAGAGCCTTTGACCTGTGCCGCTCTTATTCGGCTTCAGTTGAGGAAACTCCGTTTCCCAGAAGCGAAGAACGTACGCCTCCACGCCACAGAGTTTAGCCACATCGCCGATGCGGAAATACAGTTTGTCAGGGATCAACGTGCCCGTAGTAGCCGAAGCAGAAACCAGGGAGGGCGTCTTACTCTTTTTTTGTGACGTATGTTTAATCATCCGCACCAAGCTCCGGCGCAGCCGTAGCCCCTCATCTACACCTTCTGCGCCTGATAATCGCAAGTATAGGCCACTCCAGCGACTCTTGGAACCAGAACTATGGAACATACATCAGAGGATGCGCGTATCCTCGTGCAGGAAGATTCCGCAGGAGTAATTGCGCCCATGAAAAAAAGTATTGCTATTCTTGCCGCCACAATCCTGCTACTGGCAACCGGCTGCCACATCCAAGTGGATAAGAACGCAAACGGCAAAGAAAATAACGTCAAAATCGATACACCGCTTGGGGGCCTGCACGTCCGCTCAGACGACACCAGCGCCGCGGACGTAGGTCTTCCTGTTTACCCCGGCGCGACAATTGCCGCAGATAGCGATGGGGACAAATCTGCCGACGTGCATATGGGCTTCGGCGATTGGCAGCTCCGGGTAAAGGTTGTGAACTACCAGACGCCGGACACACAGGACAAAGTTCTCGCTTTCTATCAGAAAGCTCTCGGGCGTTATGGCGACGTTATCCACTGCCAGGGAAATCAGCCGATAGGTACACCCACGGTAACGCAGGAAGGTCTGACCTGCGCCGAAGATAACGGCAAGGAGCAGCACGTAGACATTTCCGAGATCTCCGAGGACGTGACCCTCAGGGCCGGTTCGCGACATCACCAGCATCTTCTCGCCATCAAACAAAGCAATGGATCTGGAACCCGTTTTACCTTGATTGAACTACAACTGCCCGCCGCTATAGACAAGAACTCTACCGACAAAAGCGAATAAGGTTGCTCGTACAAACAAAAAAATTGCCGCCCGAATTCAGGGCGGCTTTTATTTTTCCCAAACTTCGAGGACCGGGGACAACTGAAAGCTGCATGACTAACCTCCGAATAATCGGGCCTTCCAAATTCCAAGATGGAAGGAACCTGAATAATGATGGCCCACGTCCCGAAGAAACACATTCGACTTTGGGATCGAGCCGAAGGATGCACGATGAAAATACTTCTCTGGGTTCGAAATGCAGTGCTGATCGCTGCTCTGGGCATTTTGCCCATCCCCACATTCGCTCAGGTCGCTATCGGAATATCGATTACAACCGCACCGCCGCTGCTGCCGGTGTATGTACAACCCGTTTGCCCCGCGCCGAATTATATCTGGACTCCTGGCTATTGGGCCTGGGGGCCATACGGCTATTACTGGGTTCCTGGTACATGGGTGATGGCTCCAGCCGTTGGCCTGCTCTGGACGCCCGGTTACTGGGGCTGGTCGGATGGCACCTATGCATGGAACGCCGGGTACTGGGGGCCTGAGGTCGGCTTCTACGGTGGCGTGGACTACGGATTTGGATACAGCGGCGTCGGGTTCTACGGCGGGCGCTGGTCAGGAGGTGTGTTCAGCTATAACACCGCCGTGATGCGCGTAAACACCACTGTCATCCACAATACCTACATCGATCGCACTGTAATTGTGAATCGCAACGTGACTCGCGTGAGTTACAACGGCGGTCGTGGAGGCATTCAGACACGGCCCACGCAGACGCAAATGGCCGCCCGGCAGCAGAGACGGATGGGACCTGTTGCGGCTCAAACGCGCCAGGTCAGCCTCGCTCGCGGCAATCGCGAGAATTATGCCGCTGTGAACAAGGGATTGCCTCCCCATGCGGCGCTTCAACGCCCGGCTACCTCAGCAGCCGACTTCGACAGGGCAGTTCCAGCGCGCGGTGCGCGGCCGGTCAGCGAATTGCGCCCCGCTGCAGCGAGACTGCAGCCTGTTAACCTCAGTAGAGAAGTAAGGCCGACGGCTCGTGCGGCAACCCCAACGCATTCGGAAACCCGGCCGGAGGCCCGACCAACGGAGTCACGTCCTGCACCGTCCGCTCGCCCGGAAAATCGTTCGACAACCACGGCAAGACCTGCACCGAAACCAGAGGCGCACCCGGTAACCCCTTCACGCCCTGAAACTCGTCCAACGCCCACTCCTCGTTCCGAAAGCCGTCCTGAGCCGAGTCATGAGGCAGCCCCGGAATCAAGACCAGCCCCTCGCCCGGCGGCTCCAGCTCGTACAGAAACCCGGCCTGAACCTGCACCTCGTGCCGAAAGCCGCCCTGCACCGAGACCTGAGGCAGCCCCGGAATCAAGGCCAGCGCCGCGCCCAGCGGCTCCAGCTCGTACCGAAGCGCGGCCAGAATCACGGCCCGCGCCAAAACCCGAGCAGCACCTGGAAGCAAGACCCCAGGCGAAACCAGAGGCCCAACCTCGCGAAGAAAAACCGCACGGAATATAACCTGAAGATGTCATCAGATAGAAAATGGGCCGGCTAAACCCAGGCCCATTTTTCTACGATCGAAGTTCACCTGGAAATCAACGAGTTGAAAAGGTCACGGATCGCCACTGCGCAATTCCGCATTGAGTAACGCCTCTCGAAACTCAGAAGAGCACGCTCGCTCATTGCGGCTTTGCCTTCCTCACTTAAACTTAACCAGCGTGTAAGCAGGGAACGTGTTCCATCGACTGTGTCCGGCTCAACCAGCCCTGACTGGTCCTCCTCAATGTCCGGCCAGAGATTGACCTGGTTTGAGATCAATGCAGGGCGACCGCATGCGAAGGATTCTGCGACTACAACTCCAAAATTCTCCTGATGCGAGGGAAGAACCATCGCTTCACATGCCCGCAACGCGCCCCATTTCGCATCTCCTGTGAGCATTCCCGGCCAATGGATTCGATGCGCTACGCCTAGGCTTTGCGCCAGCGCCTGGAGCTTCGCCTGAAGTCCGTCTCGATCCGGTCCCGCGATTATCAGATCAATATTTGGATGTGCGGTTGCGACTGACGCGAATGCCTCAACTAATAGGTCGCAACCCTTTTTCTCATGAATACGCGAAAGAAAGAGCAGGAACTGGCGTCCGACAATCTGTGGCAGCAAATTATTGAACGCCTGCTGCTGCGCTTCAATGTTTGTGGAAGGTCCGTTGGTGCCGTAAGGAACTACCAGGCTTCTCCATTCATGCGGCCAGAAGCTTTGCGGCGCCAACTCGCTCTCGAGCCTGCTGGTGAACAACACTGCAATCGCATCGCGTAATACTGGATACTGAATCGGCCAATACAGGCACTTTTTCAG
>JASHRS010000312.1 GCA_030037215.1 Silvibacterium sp.
GCGCTTTACCCTCGACGCTCTCCCCGGCAAGCAGATGGCGATCGACGCCGACATGAACGCCGGCCTCATCGACGAAGCCACGGCACGCAAGCGCCGCCAGGCGATCGCGCAGGAAGCCGAATTCTACGGAGCCATGGACGGAGCCGCGCGCTTCAGCCAACGCGACGCGCTGGCCACCATTCTCATCACTGCTATCAACATCGTCGCCGGCCTGCTCATTGGAACCCTCCAGCAAGGCGTCGCCCTCAGCGAAGCCGTGCGCACTTACACCATCCTCACTGTGGGCGATGGCCTCGTCACCATGATCCCCTCGCTGCTCGTCTCCGTCGCCGGAGGCATCGTGCTTACACGCGCTTCCTCTTCCGGCGCTTTGGGGGCAGAGCTCGGCTCCCAGCTCTTCCGCAAACCTGGCACGCTTTATGTCGCCAGTGGCGTCATGGCCGCGCTCTGTCTTGTTCCCGGCCTGCCCAAACTCATCTTTCTTCTGCTCGCCGTTACCCTCGCCTGGATGGGCAAGCGTATGAGCAAGGCCGCGCACACACCGGCTGCCACAGGAGCCGTACAGATGCCTTCCGACAAGGCCCAGTCCGAAAACCTCGCTGGTCTGCTCAAAATGGATGACCTCAGCCTCGAAATAGGCTTCCAGCTGATCCCTCTTGTCGATGAGAAGCAGGGCGGACCGATGCTCGCGCGCGTCCGCGCTCTTCGCCGCCATCTTGCCGGAGAGGTTGGCTTCCTCATCCCGCCCATCCACATCTCCGACAACCTGCGCCTCAAACCGCGCGAATATGTCTTCTCAATCCGTGGCCTCGAGATCGGTCGCTGGCAAACCGAAGGGAACGCGCTGCTTGCCGTCAGCGCCGAGGCTACTACGCATCCCATCCCCGGTAAGGAAACGCGCGAGCCGGCCTTCGGTGTCGCCGCGCGCTGGATCGCGCCCGCGCTTGAAGATCAGGCCGTCGCCGCTGGCTATTCGGTCGTCGATACGGTTACCGCCATCAGTACACACATCGCTGAGATGATTCGCCGGCACGCCTATGAGTTATTAAGCCGCGCCGAAACCAAGCGCCTGCTCGATTCGCTCAATGACACCCATCCCAAGTTGGCCGAAGAACTCGTTCCCAAGCTGCTTACCCTCGGCGAAGTCCAGCGCGTTTTGCAACAGCTCCTGCGCGAGCAGGTCTCGATACGCGACCTTGGAACCATTCTCGAAGCGCTGGTCGAAACCGCCGCTGCGAACAAGAGCCTTCCACAGCTGGTTGAATCTGCCCGCCAGGCGCTGGGACGCCGCTTGCTGCAGCCGCTGCTCGACGCCGACGGCAGCCTGAACGTGTGGATGCTCGACCCTGCAATCGAAGAAGAGGTAGTCTCCACCTTCCAGCTCGACAATCCGGCACGCCTGCTCAACGATGGCCGCACACCCACAACGCCCCTGTTTCGCCGCCTCACTGATTCTTTGAAGCAGCTAATCGGGCCGCATGCTTCCACGGCCTCTCCCGTGCTTCTCTGCCAGAGTCCGGCCCGGTATCACCTCCGCCGATGGCTTGAACCTGTCCTTCCCCGGGTTACGGTCGTCGCGCCGGCAGAGATTCCTCCGGACGTTCATCTTCGTCCGGCGGGAGTGGTTCGTTGAGTACTCGGAACGACCGAGAAGAGAAAGCTGTTAACGAGGCGGGGCAGAAGGGCCGTCGCGGGAAGCCAGGGAAGGGAAGCGCGAGCATGCAGAACATGGAAATCCGGCGTGAAGGAAAGATGCAAAGACGGGGGACTATTGAAGCTCTGCCTCCACTGCCTGTAACAGGTCCGGAGATTGCAACCGCCGGCACGGCCTACGGCAACCGGACCATCAGCGGTGAGATGACGCCCGAGCAGGAACGACTGATGATCGAGCATCTGCCGACCGTGCGCTACCTTGCGCGCCGCATTCATGAGCGCCTGCCGCAGCACGTCGAGATCGACGACCTGATTTCGGCCGGAGTGCTCGGCCTCATCGATGCCTTCCGCAAGTTCGACCCTGAAAAGAAGGTTCAGTTCCGCAGCTATGCGCAGTTCCGCATTCGCGGAGCCATCCTCGACAGCCTGCGCACGCTCGACTGGAGCCCGCGTGATCTGCGTCGCAAGGGCCGTGCCATTGAAGAGGCAATCCGTACGCTCACAGCACGCACAGGCCGTGCGCCGTCGGAATCCGAGATCGCCTGTGAGTTGAGCATGGAACTGGGTGAGTACCAGCAATTGCTCGGCGAATTGAAGGGTCTCGAGATCGGAACCCTCCACGTCGAGCGTTCCGAGGACTCGGGCGAAGAGGAACTGGCCTATATCCCCAATAAGCCTGAGGAAGATCCGCTGTTCGTTTGTCTCCGCGGCGAGATGCAGGCGCGTCTGTCCGATGCTGTGGACCAGCTTCCCGAGCGCGAGCGCCTGGTGATGACCCTCTACTACTACGAGGAGATGACTATGAAGGAAATCGGCCTCACCCTTGGTGTGGTCGAGTCGCGCGTCTCGCAGATTCATGCCTCCGCCGTACTGCACCTGCGCGCTCTGCTCGGGACAAAACAGCCCGGTGCTCCTGCACCCCAAAAGAGAACCATTTCCTGAAACTAGGCAAAAGGAACCTGATCCGCCATGCAAAAAAATCTCAAGCAGGATGAAATCGATGCACTCTTTGCCGCCGCCCGCGCCAAAAAGTCCTCGACAGCAGCTGAGAACCATGCAAAAGTTCAGCCCTACAGCTTTGCCCGCGCCGGTCAGATATCGAACGAGCAAATGCGCGCTATCAGCCTGCTCAATGACATTTTCGCGCGCAACCTGACGCACAACCTCGGTGCCTGGTTGCGCAGCAGCCTGCATGTCAACCTTGTCTCGGCTGAGCAGATGCCCTTCAGCGAATATATGCTTCGTATCCCGGAGCTCTCCTATGTCTGTTCGGTGCGCCTGGAGCCCCTGCGCGCCATCTCCGTGCTGCAGATGGATCTCGCTCCGGCGCCGGCCATGATCGACCTCCTGCTCGGCGGTGAGGGTGCGCCCGGTGAGCTGCGCGAGCTTACCGACATTGAGGAATCTATCCTGTCGAGCGTCGCCGAAGCCATCTGCCGCGAGCTCAGCGCGGCCTGGCAGCAGGTCGGCCTCAGCTTTCATTTCGAGCAACGCCAGATGCAGACGCAGATTGCGCGGCTCATGCCGGTCTCGGAGAAAACCCTCTGCCTCAGCTTCGAGTTGCGCATGCCGGGCGCAAGCGGTCTGTTGAATCTTGCCTTTCCTGCCGTTGTCTCGAACACCATCCTTCATCGCCTTGTTGGCGATTGGACGCGACAGCGCCGCCATGCGCGTGAAACACGTCAAAGACTCCTCGACCGTGCTCGCAAGGTCCGGGTCGGGACGGCGCTGCAACTGCCGTCCAGCCATGTTTTCGTCAGCGAAATCCAGGCACTCCAACCTGGATCGGTTCTGCGGCTTCCGTTATCTGAGCATCAGGCTGCAGAACTCCGTGTCGCTGGCGTGCCACTCTTCGCCGCCTCACCCATAAGCTGCGGCAACCACCGCGGGGCGCATCTATCCGCGCCTGTGCAATGACTGCAAAGCAGACGATGAAAAGAAACTCAGAAAGAAAGAGCCGATGAAGACATTTCTCACAGCATGGCTGGCCGAGGCCCCCAAAGTCCTATCGCGCGAACTCGCGGGCAAGCTCGATCTCATTCCCTCTGCCCAGCTGCCCCAGCCGGAGACAGCTACGACGCTCGCCGTCACGCTCGCGGGCGCTTGCAGCGGGCGCTTTCTCGTCACCGCCGACCGTTATGCGCTGCACACTCTGTTCGTAGCCGCCCGTATCACCAACGGCGACATGGATGCTGACCGCGACCGCGAGCTCTGGCGCGGTATTCTCCGGCAGATCGCCGCTGCCACGACCGCATTGCTCGATGTCCCCGAAGCCTCGATCAGCGTCGAAGACGCCACTTGGACGCTCGGCCTGCCGTCCGCTGCCTATGAGCTCCGCTTCGGCGAGACTGTCCTGCTCATCGCCTTCACCGACGAAATTCAAATCACCGAAGCCGCCCCCGAACCCGCTCCAGAAAACAAGCCCGAGGCCCTGCCGTCTGTTCGGTCCGATTCTGCCGCGCCTCCCCGAATCACTTCCGCGGGCATTGATCTTCTGCTCGATGTCGAGCTCGAAACCTCTCTGCGCTTCGGTTCCCGCGAGATGCGGCTGAACGAAGTGCTCGATCTCGGGGCTGGTGACGTGATCGAGCTTGACCGCCATGTCTCTGACCCGGTCGATCTGCTCGTCGGCGACAAGATCGTAGCGCGTGGCGAGGTTGTGCTGGTCAACGGCAGCTTCGGCCTGCGCGTGCTTGAAGTGGCCGAGCCGAAAAAACGTCTGGAGAGTATCCGATGCCTGTTTTAGATCCACAACTGCCTCCCCCTGCCGTGCCTGCGGTCGAACCCACGCCAGGCCGTCGCGCGTCGCGCGCTTTTCCCGTATGCGCCAACCCCCGCTGCTCAAGCGGCTGGCTTCAGCTATGGCGTCGTCGCCGCGTCCCTGTCGTCGAAGGTGGTTGGCTCTGCAGCCCCGCATGCACCCGTGCACATGTCGAAGGTCTGCTTCGCCGCGAGCAGTCTGAGGTCTATCCCGTTTCCACGCACCATCACCGTGTTCCCATCGGACTGGTCCTGCTCACTCAGGGCTGGATCACGCACGAGCATTTGAAGGAAGCGCTCGAAGCCCAGCGCAGCGGTGCAAACATGCGCCTCGGTGAATGGCTCGTTGCCAACCGCGGCCTCAGCGAGGCGCGTCTTACGCAGGCACTCGGCCTTCAGTGGAGCTGCCCCGTCTTTTCACTCGAGCGGCACGGCGGCGGCCTTCCTGCCACCATAGTGCCGCGTGTCCTTGCCGAGACCTTCGGCTTCGTGCCTCTTCGTCTGACGGCTACAGGAATCCTTTATCTAGCTTTTGAGGACCGCATCGATCACAGCCTCACCCTGGCGGTTGAGCGCATGACCGGCCTGCGCGTCGAGAGCGGGCTGCTCTCGACCTCCGAGTTTCGCCGCGCACAACAGGATTTCACCCAGGGCCGCTTCGCTCGCTCGCGAATGATCGAGGCAGGAAGCATCGAGCTGCTTGCCGAAGCTTTTGCCCGTCATATCGAGAAGCGCCAGCCTGTGCAGGCGCGCGTCGTCCGCTTGCACGACCTCTTTTGGCTCCGTCTCTGGCATCAGGACGGTGAGCCCTCTACTACCTCTGCTCAGAATCCAGGCCCTGAAGACATCATCGGCTCGGTCGCGGGCTTCGCGTGAGGGTAGGAGTTAGGGAAAGAAGGGAAGGCATCGAGAAAAATTTTTTATGCTTCTTTCTTACCCTTTTCCCTTTCCCCTTGCCGCTTCTCTACAGTTCTTCCACGTCGTGCCGATAACTTCCCTGCGAGGCAAACCTGCAATGGGTGAAATTTCTGCTCTGATCGTCGACGACTCATCGGTAATGCGTAAAATCGTCGAACGCGCGCTGCGCCAGGCCGGACTGGCCATCGCCAGCGTTTTCGAGGCGGCCAGCGGAGTCGAGGGGCTCGATATCCTGAGCAGCCAGCGCGTCGATCTCATTCTCTCCGATATCAATATGCCCAACATGGACGGCCTCGAATTCCTGCGCCAGTTGCGCTCGCAGAATCTTGCGCCCGGCGTTCCCGTCGTCATGATCACCACCGAAGGCAGCGAAGATCATGTCCGGGAGGCCATCATCGCTGGAGCTCAGGGCTATATTCGCAAGCCCTTCACCACCGAGCAGGTCAAAGAACGCGTGCTGCCGCTGATCGGGGCCTGAACGGCTCAGGCGTAGTTCTTTTATCAGCATCACAGAGGAGAAAACCAAATGGCGTCAGCAGCCAAACAGATCGATCCCGTCAGCCTCTACTCACACGCAATGGATGAGGCGGTTGCAGAGGTCTTCAGTCTCATGATGGGCATCGCTTGCGCTTCCGTTGACGACTGTCCCGTTGACGAACCGGAGACCATCTCCGCCGTAATTGGCCTGGCCGGAGCCATGAGCGGTACCTGCGTCCTTCGCGGCGGTGAGCGCGCGGCCGTGCGCATCGCCTCGGCGCTTACCGGCATGGAGATGCTGTCGCTCGACGAAACCGTCAAGGACGCCGTCGGGGAGATCTGTAATATGATCGCCGGCGCCTGGAAGGGAAAGCTCCCCACACTCGCTTCCAGTTGCATGCTCTCCACGCCTACCGTCGTCACCGGAACCAACTATCAGCTCCACACCCAGCGCCCCGAGCTGCGCATCGACCGCTATTACCGCTTTGACGCCATCACTTTTTCTGTCACCCTGGTCTGCGAGTCGATGCAGTAGCCCTGAGCCCTGAGTTAACAAGCTCTAATTTCTGCCTCCCAAAATCTGGCCCTCTCGTTGCTCCTCTTATTGGCGAAAGGAGCCACCATCGTGAGCAGCGGTTTTTACGCGGCATTTTCCGGCTGGCTGGCGCGCTCTGAAGCGCTGGACTCGGCGGCCAGCAATCTCGCCAATGCGGGAACCGAAGGCTTCCGCGCCGAGCGCGAATATTTTCGCTCTGCGCTTATGGGCCCCGGAGCCTCCGGCGACCAGCTCGACAGCACCGTGAACAATTTCGGCGTGCTCGGTGGCAATCAGCTTGATCTCAGCCAGGGCGCGCTCAACCCGACCGGCAATCCGCTCGACATGGCCATCGAGGGGCAGGGTTTTTTTGCCATCCAGACCAAAAACGGCATCCGTTACACGCGCGATGGCAGTTTCCAGCGCACCCGCGACGGCCTGCTCGTCACGGGGGAGGGTGAGCCGGTGCTCGACACCAAGAATCGGCCCATTCATATCCCTACCGGACACATCGTCATCGGCTCAGACGGCGTCATTTCAGTTGATGGAGCCATCTCTGGTACGCTCGGTGTCTTTACTTTTCCATCGGCCACATCCATCACGCCTGAGGGTGCCAACCGCTATGTGCCCGTGAACGGCGCAAAGCCCAGAATCTCCGTCTCGGCTGCGTTGCATCAAGGCTCGCTTGAAGGCTCGAATCAGGATGTGATTCAAGGCACGCTCGATCTCATCCTCGCTCAACGCCAGGCGGAGATGATGCAGAAGGCGCTGGTCCTGTTCGATAACGACCTCGACAAGACCGCCAGCGAGCAGTTGCCCAAAGTTTAGGAAGAATTCATGCAACACAAGGAGATCCCATGATCCGAGCCCTCTACACCGCTGCCAGCGGCATGAGCGCGCAGCAGCTGAACCTCGACACCATCGCCAACAATCTCGCCAACTCCTCGACCGTCGGCTTCCGCCAGCGTGTGCTGCAGTTTCAGGACATGATCTACCAGAACCTCGTCACACCGGGCGCGGCCGAGAGCCAGGACACAGTCTCCGCAGGCCTCCAGATCGGCCTCGGCACCAAATCCGCCGCCAGCGAGATCATCATGACGCAGGGCGACCTCAACCAGACCAACAATCCCACCGACCTCGCCATCCAAGGCAGCGGATTCTTCCAGGTGCAGCGCCCCGACGGCACCATTGCCTACACGCGCGCCGGCAACTTCTTCCTCAACAATCAGGGAACGCTGGTCGATGCGCAGGGCGATCAGCTCATCCCCGCCATTACCATTCCGCCCAATGCGACCGCCATCACTATCACGCAGTACGGCGTTGTCAACGCCACGATCCCCGGCCAGCAGAACCCGCAGCAACTCGGCCAGATTCAGCTCGCGACCTTTGCCAATCCCGGCGGCCTCGACAGCGTTGGCTCAAATCTCTACACCGCCACGCTTTCCTCCGGTGACGCGGTGCTCGGCAACCCCGGAGGCCCCGAAGGCTTGGGCACGCTCCAGCAGGGCTATCTTGAAAACTCAAACGTCGACGTCGTCGGTGCCTTTGTTCAGATGGTGCTCGCGCAGCGCGCCTACGAGAGCGACTCCAAGGTCATCACCGCCGCCAACGACATGTACAGCGAAGTTAACAACATGGCGAAGTAGACATGCGAGCCGCTGCCATCGTTGCTGTAATTGTCTCTCTTGCTGCTCCGCTCGCAAACGCTTCCGCTTGCGCGGCTCTGTCGCGGCAAAGATCCACGGCAGGTCCGCACTGGACGCTCGACCATTACGTCTACGATGCTTCACTTCGGCAGGATTGGGAGGTGCTGGTTGACTGCAACCATCGGGAAGCCCCGGCGCAGATGAAGCTTGCGTCAGGCAGTGCTCATATCCTTGCAGCGAAACACGACAATCTCTCCAGTATCGCCATCTATGCCGGAACTGCCGTTGAAGTTTCCAGCTCTGCTGGAGCTCCAGCGGTCATTCATCTCTCGGCCACGGCCGCTGAGACGGCCTTTCTCGGCCAGCCCATCCGCGTGCGCCTGAGTGCCAATGGACATTTCGTCACAGGTCTCGTGCGTGGGCCACATTTGGTTGAACTTGTTGCGGCGTCCCGGCCGTCATGGAGAAAGCCATGACACTATTCATAAGGAAAAGCTCGGCGCTGACCGCCTTGTTCGTCCTTCTTCTCGCCGCCTCTGCGCAAACTGCATCGAGGAAAAAACAGTCCCCCGCCAAAGTCAGTCCACCCGACGCCGCTCTCAATGCCTACATTGCGCGTGTCCGCGCCGAAAACGCTGCCGAGGTCCGCACGCCCGGCTCCATCTGGATCGACGACGGCCTGCTTACGCGCCTCAACACCGACGTCAAAGCCACGCATTTGCACGATCCCATCTCCGTCGTCGTTGTCGAAGCACTTTCTGCTTCAACAGACGGCACCGTCAAGAATTCCCGTGCCTCCAGCGCCAGTTCACAGATATCAGCGCTTCTCGGCAAACTCGCCGCAGGTAACGCGCTCAACAACCTTCTCAATCAATCCTCGGCCTCGGCGCTCAACGCGCAGGGCGAGAGTGTTACCGATTCCAGCCTTACCACCACTCTCGGTGGCGAGGTCGAAGACGTCCTTCCTAACGGCATGCTCGTCGTACAGGCCGTGCGCCAGGTCTCGTTTAATCAGCAGACAGAAACCATCCGCCTGCGCGGGCTTGTCCGTCCAGCCGACATCAACGCGCAGAACCAGGTGCTCTCGACCAGCATCGCCAACCTTGAGCTTGAAGTTGTTGGCAAGGGCATCATCAACGACTACACCTACCGCCAGAACCCGGTGGTTCGTTTCCTTGAAAAGCTTCTGGTGTTCTGAATGAACTTAGTCACTCGATTCGTTGTCTCATTCGCCGTTCTTGCCACCGCGCTCCCGCTCGGCGCTGACACGGCGCCACTTTCACAACTTGCGCGCATCAAGGATGTGGCGACCATCGAAGGCATCCGCGACAACCAGCTTGTCGGCTACGGCATCGTCGTCGGTCTGCACAATACCGGAGACACGCAGCAGACCGTCTTTCCCTATCAGACCCTGATCTCCACGCTCGAGCGCATGGGCGTCAATCTTCCTCAAGGCCAGCTCACGCAGTCTATGCAGGTGCGTAACATGGCCGCTGTCTTCATCGCCGCCACGCTGCCGCCGTTTGCCCAGCCCGGCAACAAGATCGACGTCATCGTCTCCTCTGCTGGCGACGCGCGCTCGATCGAAGGCGGTCTTCTGCTTATGGCCCCGCTCTATGGCCCGGACGGCCAAATCTACGCGCAGGCACAGGGCCCCGTCGTCCTCGGAGGTTACTCCGTGCAGGCCAATGGCAACATGAAGTC
>JASHRS010000042.1 GCA_030037215.1 Silvibacterium sp.
GGTATCTTTTCAGCCGTTTTTTGCTGATTTAAGCAAGCGGCTCAATAACCAGTACGAGCTGGACTTTATGGCTCCGCGCAACAAGAAGCCGCAATTTGCAAGTTTGAAAGTAAAGCTGCAAATGCCGAATGTGAAGCTGACTGCGCCAAATCTTGTGTATGTGCCGGGTTCCTAGGAGTTTTTTGAGGCAAAAGGCCCTTCATTTCCGGTAAACTAAACATCCCATTGGGGGTGATATGGCTTCTACCGTATGGAAGGGCTATTTTTCCTTCGGCCTGATCTCGGTGCCGATCCGTCTGTATGCTGCGGCGCGCGAATCGCATGTGAGTTTTCACCAGATCCATGCCGAATGCGGCACGCGGATCAAGCAGCAGGTTTATTGTCCGCACTGCGAACGGGTGGTCGAGCGCAGCGAACTGGCCAAGGGCTATCCGGTCGAAGGCGGCGGCAACGTGCAGGTGACGAACGAGGAGCTGCGCAGCCTGGAGCCCGCGTCTTCAGAGACGATGGAGATCATTCAGTTCGTCAAGCTGGACGAGGTTGATCCGCTGTATTTTCAGACCTCCTATTACACTGTCGCGGAAAAGCCGGGGCAGCGCGCCTACTCCCTGATCTTTGAGGGGATGGGACATCTGAAGCTCGGCGCCATTGCGAAAATAACGATGCATCAGCGCGAACAGATTGCGATGCTGCGGCCTTATGACAAGGGAATCGTTCTGCACACGCTGTACTATCCGGAAGAAGTGCGCGAGGTAGCTGAATTCGGGGACCAGGAAAGCGTGAAGGTACTGAAGGCCGAGGTTGAGCTTGCCGAACAATTTATGAAACAACTGACGGCGAAGTTCGACCCGTCGCAATTCAAGGACGACTACCAGACGAAGGTCGAAGAACTGATTGAGCGGAAGGCTGCCGGAGCCGAGATCGAAGCAGAGAGACCGCAAAAGAAGCCGCCAGCCAAAGTCATCGATCTGATGGAAGCGCTGAAGGCAAGCATGGCGCGACACGGCGGGACTTCGAGCGTCGAGGAGAAGACGGTCGAGATGCCACCGAAGAAGAGCGTGCGCAAGGCCGAGAACGGATCCCGCAAACGGCGCGCAGGCTAGAACTTCTGATTGCAGCAGCGCCAGAGGTTAAGTTGAAGCAGGAATTGTCAGAGGCATGTCGAGCGTGCCGAGACGATGGTTATTCATGTCAGTGACGCCGAGGCGCAGCCGGTAATTGCCGGGCTTTAAGGGGAGCTTCAACCCGAAGCGGATTCCGGTTTTCAAAATTTCCTGATATTCCTCCGGGGTGAAATCGAGGTGCAGCGCGCCCGAGGTCTGAGGAGGGTTGTCTGGCTGCACAGCAGGCTTGCCATTCGTGCTCTCATTTAACGCGACGAGGAGGACGAGCAACTCACCGTGCCGGACTCCGGCGGCATCGGTCGTGAAGTCGATTCCGGCAGGATCGACTGTGGTGTCTGCCAGCAGGTATGGAGCGTTGGCGTCCGGCAAGGTAAGTTTGCTCCTGATCAGAAGAAGCGTGGATTGAGGTGCTGCCGGTTGCAGAGCCGCATTCAGCTCCTGCGCAGCATCTTCATTTGTGATCTCGCCCGGAGAGGCGAAATAGCCGCGCCGGTAGGTCAGGGAATAACCATGCTGCGTCAATTCAACTTTGATTTTGCGGAAAGCTCCGTTCCAGTTCTGGTTCTGGGGGCGGTAAGCGAGCGTGTAGTAGTTGGAGCCGTCTTCCATTGTGCTGCGCAATGCGCCTGCGAGATCGTTGGAGCCAAAGACTGCCTCGCCTCCGGTTTCCTGGGCAATCTGCTCCATGGCGCCATGCAGGGAGCTGCGGTTGACGAACTGCTGCGCCAGCGTGTCGCCCATGGTGTGCTTGACGCTATCTGAGCCGCGTCCATTGGTGCTGGGCTCGCCTGAGGTTCCACTCAGAGCTGCGGTTGAGTCGCCGCTGACATCGACGCCGACGCCTGAGGTCTGCACACCGAGCACGCTGATGGGATAGACCGCGATCTGGGAATTGGCAACGAGTTTCGCAGTGTCCTGCACAGCGTTGAGATCGGGGACGGGCAGGTCGGGATTATTCAGCGTGCTGAATTGCACGGGACCGGTCATGTTGTACTGCGATTGCATGGTAATGCTGAATGGAAAGCTTCCCGAAAGCCAGTAAAGGTTTTTGCGTCCGGGGTAACCAGCAGCAGCATTGGCGATTGCGGCAAAGGCGGAGAGCGTGATGCGCTGGCGAATCTCGTTGGACTGCTCCTGCTGCTCTGTCATCATGTTGGCCAGGGACTGAATCGACTGTCCGGGATCGCGGCCGCTGAGCGCGTCCTCCATGTAGCCGAGATTGTCGATGTCGTGCTGCTGTTCGGCATCGGATTCGAGCAGCCGCATGTTGGCCGGGTTGATCATCTTCGCTGCTGTGGTCAGAAGGTCGGAGCGGCCGGTGAAGCTCTGGAAGATGTGCAACTGGTCAGAGAGGACGAACAGGGCGATCTGCTGACCGGGCGGCAGCGCCTTGAGGAACGCGAGCATCTGCCCACGCGCGTATTGCTGGTCCTCGGGCGCGGTGTTTACCAGATCGAAGAGGATCATATTGACGGAGCCGGCGGGTCCGCTCATAGGAACATTGGAGAATTCATTTTTGGGACGGGGCGAAGGGACTGGACGCGGGGCGGCAAGGTCGTAGCTGTGCGCTACGAAGTAATCGACTTTCTGCGGCTGGCCGTCTTCAAAGACCTGGAAGTCCTTCTGCATAAGACCGTGCACGAGATGCCCTGATGCGTCGTGCACGACCACGTCTACGTAAACGATACGGCTGGTGATGTGCACCGTGCTGTTGTCGGCGGGCGGGGCTGCTGTCTGGGCGATGGCCAGGACTGGGGAAAGCAAGAGAGCGAAGGAACGGACGGTTCGCGAAATGGGCATGTGTCTTATGCCTGTCATGTCCGGAATGCAATTCCGACATTTCAGGCCATGCAAATGCTAACTCAGCGCAACGATCTTGCAAACAGGTTTATGCGTCGCTACGCGAGAGATTCATTTTGGTACAACTGCTGAAACAAATGGCACGATTGCCTCGTCACCAATCAGCGAGAGGTGGGTGTTGCCCTGCAGGTTCCTGTCTTCAGATTGAGTTGCGCGATTGCGCTCGGAATGCTGGTGTATTTTTGTCCGAGATCGTTGGCCCAGGATCCAAGCCATGCCTCAGTCCTTGATCCGTCGCTGGTCAGGATTAACGTAATCGCTCTGGACGATAAAACCGGAGCGATTCTGCCTAACCTCGCGAAGGAAGACTTCCAATTATTCGACAACGGCCGTGAGATGCCGATCGTGAACTTTGGCTCTGGCGTGCACTACGGCGTGACTCCCATTGCGCTTTGGCTGGTGATCGAGTGCAACAACTTCGGGCCGCCGGACTTTACATCTGCCTTTATGCGCGGCAAAACCCAATATCTAAAGCCAGCGCTGGCGAGTCTGGACAAGACAGACGCGGTGGGAGTTGGTCATTGGTGCGGCGACGGCACGCAGGCGATTGATCTGCCGTTGGGCAAAGATGCTGATGCTGCGGTCTCCATGCTCAATACGCTGCTGAGCAGGAAAAGCATCGAGGGAGAAAACCGCAAGGGCGAGGATGCGAAGGATCGGCTTGTCCAGATGATTCTGGAGGAAACAGAGAAGAGTTCGTCACAGCGATTGCCGGTGATTGTGTTTCTATACGGCGATGCGGGCAGCGCCTTCGAGGTCGAGGCCGATGATATTCTGCACCGGCTGCTTTCCGTGCCGAGTATTGTCTACGGGTTAAATGATGCCGGATATCATTTCGACCCTAGCGCGATGTATGGGGCCGGGCAGATCTATTTCGAGGTCCACTATCTGAGCCATGCTACCGGCGGCGACGTATACGGATCGCCGGACTGGCCTGTGCTGTCCAAGGGGCTCAGCTATATCTTGATGCAAGCGCATTTCAGGTACACGCTGGGATTCGATCCCGGCGTATTCGACAGCAAGAAGCATGACCTGAGGGTGGTGCTGACACCCGAAGGCAAAAACAAGTTCCAGTCAGCAGTGTTGAAGTACCGATCGCAGTATATGGATATCCCCGTGGCCAGTCAGTAGCAGTGTCAATTCACTGACATCCTCGGAGAAATCAAAAATAAAGCCCGCCCGGGAACGAGTCCCGAGCGGGTTGTTCAAGCAAACCTGTGAGTTTTAGGGGGATTGGGCTACTACTTTACTTCAAAATCCTGGGTAAGGGGAGTATTTTCCGAGGAGTCGCCAACATATACGCTGAACTTGCCCGGATCGACTTTCCAGTTGTTAGAGGCGGTATCCCAGTACGCCAGCGAACGGCGGTCGAGCGTGAGGTGTACGTGCTGTGTAACGCCGGGATCGATGCGGACCTTTTGATAGCCCTTTAGCTCCTTGACAGGGCGTTCAATCTTCGCGGAAGGATCGCCCACATAGAGCTGGGCCACGGTTGCGCCCGGACGCGAGCCGGTGTTGGTCACATCGAAGGAGACGGTAATGGGGTCGTCAGCGGAAGCTTCTTCGGGTGAGATGGTGAGGTTCGAGAAAGAGAACGTGGTATAGGAAAGACCAAATCCGAAGGGGTAGAGCGGCTCAATGTGCTTGCTGGTGTAGTAGCGATAGCCGATGAACACGCCTTCGGCGTATTTGATGTGAGGTGTCTGGCCGGGCGCTGCTGAGGCATAGTAATTGTCGTGCGCCGGATTCTGCTCCCAGGATTTGGCGAAGCTGAAGGGCAGATGGCCTTCGGGTGAGCGCTCGCCGAAGAGGATTTCCCCGAGCGCCTTACCGCCCTCCTCACCTGGATAGTAGTTGTGGAGGAAGACAGGGACGTCATCCAGCCAACGATGTGTGTCTACGCCGCCGCCGGCGGTGAGGGTGACGATGGTCTTCTTGTTCGCGGCAGCGACGGCCTGGATGAGCTCGTCCTGACCATAGGGCAGAGTGTAGGAGCGGTCGAAGCCCTCGCTCTCAGTAGAAGGATCAAAGCCGGCAGCGACGACGGCGGCGTCAGCCATGGAAGCGATTTTTGCCACTTCGGGCGAAACCAGCTCATCGACGGCGCAGATGCCCATACCCATGCGTGGATAATCGGCGTCGGGCAGGTAATCGACCTGAACGTTGACAGGCGTGCCCGCAGTGAGGTTCACATAGGTGAATTGTGGTGCCTGGCCCTCGCGGCGCGGCTGCTCAAGGACTTTCTTGCCGTCGAGGAGAACAGTGTAGGCATCGGAGCCGCCGGCCGCTGCGAGAACCATATAGGTTCCGGTCTTCTTCGGCAGATAAGTTGCTGTGAAGCGCATGGTCTTCTGCACCTTCGCCGCCGGTGTCCATTCTTCTGATTTATAACTGGCGATGCGCGGCGCATACATGACTTGTGGTGTGCCACTGAAATTCGGATTGTTGAAAATCTCAACCTTCACCGATTTGTTTTCCCACCAGCGAGCGTCTGGCTTAGCGTTCTTGTCTACAAATTCGGTGCCGGTGAAGATGTCTTCGGCTGAAGGAAGGCCGCGCGCATAGAGCACCTTGACGCGGTCGCCGAGGTAATCCGATATGCCGGTCATAATGCTCGAAGCCTGATATGGCGTCACGTTCGAGCTGCCGCCTGCGCCCGGGACAGCCGGCCATGCGTCGGGGCCAAAGACCGCGATGGTGAGGATTTTGTCGGTATCGAGCGGGAGGATATTGCCCTCGTTCTTGAGCAGCGTGATGCTTTCGAGCGCTTCCTGAAGAGCGACTTCGCGGCCAGTCTGGCTGTAGGCAGGGATGCTGAGGTCGGTCTGGTCGCGGTCGAGGAATCCGAAGCGGATGGCGGTACGGAAGATGCGGCGAACCTTGTCGTCGATGGTGGCTTCAGTGACCTGGCCCTTTTTGATTGCGGGCAGCAGGTTCTGGGGATTCATGAATTTGCCAGACGGCATTTCGAGGTCAAGACCATTGTTGGCTGCACCGACCGCGTCGTAGGTGGCGTCCCAATCGGACATGAGGATGCCGTCGAAGCCCCACCCATTCTTAAGGATGTCGATATTCAGGTGATGGTTCTGCGTGGCATGAACGCCATTGAGCAGGTTGTAGGAGTTCATCACGGCGCCGACGTGAGCCTCCTTGACGGCGGCCTCAAATGCGGGGAGATCAATTTCACGCAGCGTACGTTCGTCGAGGTCGGAGCTGACGTTGTGGCGATCCCATTCTTCGTCGTTGGCGGCGAAGTGTTTGATGGTGGCGATGACGCCCTGGCTCTGCACGCCCTCGATATAGGCGACGGCAGTCTGCGAGGTGAGATAGGGGTCTTCGCCGAAGTACTCAAAGTTACGACCGTTCATCGGCGCGCGGTAGATGTCGACGCCGGGACCAAGCAGGAAGTGAACACCGCGGGCGCGGGCGTCGTCGCCGATGGAGACACCCATCTGCTGCGCGAGGCCCGGGTCCCAGGTCGCGGCGAGCGCGATGCCGCCTGCGTAGGCCGTATCTGGTCCCCAGGTACGGACGCCCATTGGGCCGTCTGACATTTTGAGGCGCGGGAATCCGGCGGCAGGCTCGGCGCGAATGAACATATCTTCCTGACCACCGATTAACTCCAGTTTCTGCTGGAGAGTGAGTTTGGCGATCATTGCGTCAACGCGCTGTTCGATTGCCGGCGAGTCCGGGACAGGAGCCTGAGAAAGCGGCTGCTGTTGAGCTTGAATCGTTGGGGCGACGAACGTGCAGGACAGAAGGAGAGCGGCAAGCTTAAACGATTGAGCAGACAAAGACGTGAACTCCAAGGAGGGAAAATTTTCCTCGACAAGGCTAACACATAGGGTCAAGTTTTCGCGATGAAGATGACTTGCCGCGACTTTGGCATACTGGACGGAACCGCTGAGCAGCGAATAAGCGGTGAAATGAGGCCAAGCCGATGATTCGCGTGCAGAATCTGGTGAAGACTTTTGGGGACTTTACGGCTGTGAAGGACATCTCGTTTGAGGTGTCGCAGGGAGAGATTTTCGCCTTTCTGGGGCCGAACGGGGCGGGGAAGACGACGACGATCAAGATGTTGACGACACTGCTGCATCCGACGAGCGGCACGATTGAGCTGGATGGGCTGGACCCGACGGTGAAGGCCAAAGAGGCGCGGCAGAGGTTCGGGATTGTGTTTCAGGACCCGAGCCTGGACCAGGAGCAGACGGCGTGGGAGAACATGGAACTGCATGGCGTGCTGTACCACGTGCCGCGCAAGGTGCGGGCGGAGCGGACGGAGCATCTGCTGAAGCTGTTCGAGCTGTGGGACAGAAGAGATAGTTACGTGAAGACGTTCTCCGGCGGCATGCGAAGGCGGCTGGAGATTGCGCGCGGCTTTCTGCATACGCCGAAGATCCTGTTTCTGGATGAGCCGACGCTGGGGCTCGATCCGCAGAGCAGGAACCAACTCTGGACGCATGTGAAGCGGCTGAATGAGACGGAGAAGACCACAGTCTTTCTGACGACGCATTACATGGACGAGGCCGATCGCGTGGCGCATCGCATCGCGATCATGGACCACGGAAAGATCGTGGCGCAGGGGACGTCGGCGGGGCTGAAGGAGCAGACGAAGAGCGAGTCGCTGGAAGGCGCGTTCCTGGCGCTGACGGGCGAGACCCTGCGGGACGAGAGTGCGGACTCGAAGCAGGCGATGCGGCAGGTGGTTCAGATGTGGAGGCGATAGATGGGCGCGATTTATATTTTGTGGCTGAGAGAGTTAAAGCGGTACGTGCGGTCTCGCGTGCAAATCATTGTTTCTCTTGGACAACCTTGCCTGTATTTGCTGGCATTGGGGTTCGGGCTGGGGCCGGTGTTCAAGCAGGCCGGGCAAGGGAGCTACTTGCAGTTTATGGCTCCCGGGGTGGTCGGGATGACGGTGCTGTTCAGCTCGGTTTTTTCGGGGATTGCGATGCTGTGGGACCGGCAGTTCGGATTTCTGAAGGAGACGCTGGTGGCTCCGGTGTCGCGGCTGCAGATTATGGCGGGGCGCACGCTGGG
>JASHRS010000313.1 GCA_030037215.1 Silvibacterium sp.
CGAACAGAGAGTTCGAGGTAACGCAACCAGCGCGGCGCCTGATGCGGCGGATGCGGACGGCCGTCGGGAAGTGCGGGAGAAACCTGCGGAGAAGCCGGTGCTTCCTGCGAAGACAAGATGGGAGGTTGCGTCATCCGATGGATTGATTCTACAGGGGGAGCAGGTGTACGGGGCGGTGGATGCGCCTTCACAGCCACGACGCGGACTAGCAACAATGTTCAGCGGTCAATGCTCAAAGGTTCAAAACTGATTAGCAAATGCAGATGCTGAAGGCGAATTTCTAGAAGTGATGACCGCCGGAGTGTCCACCGCTGGAGTGATGGCCGCCGGAGTCGTGCATCTTGGGAGCTTTCGGCGCTTTGTACTTCGGCTCCTTGAATTTCGGCTCTTTGGGCGCTTCGTACTTCGGAGCTTTGAAACTCTCTGACTTAAATCCAGATTCGTGGCCAAAGCTGGCGGAGTTGTGGCTGTCACCGAAGAAGTGGAATCTGTTGGACGATTTGGCGGAAGAGCCAGCGAAGCTGTTTGAACGCTCATTGAAGCTGGAAGAAGGCGCGCGCAAAGAAGCGTAATTATTAGTTGAAGCATAGCCGGAGCGGGCAGCGAATGGGGATTGCTGCCTACCAGTAAAAACGGAGCCATAGGCTGTGTTGCCGTTATAGCGTGTCTGATACGCAGGACGGACGAAGGACTGGGGGGAGCGGTTGTAGGACTCTAGAGTGCGGTTGCCGCTATAGGTTGTACGGCTGGCGAAGGGCGATTGCTGACGGTTGTAAATGCCGCTTCGGTTACTCGAAGCGTAGTTCGACGCGTAAGCATAATTGGTGCGGTTATCGGATGACGTCGGCCGGTTGTAGTTGTATCCGGAGGTCCGATAGTTGCGGTTGTAATTTTCGCGGGACCAGCCGCCGGTATAAGCGTTACGTGGCCCAGGAGAGTTGCGGTTGAAATTCTGATAGCCCTGAGCGTATCCACGGTTGTAGGCAACGAACGCGCGGTTGGGCGCTGCCAGCCGGGCGCGCGGTCCGCCATAGGGAAGGCCCCAATCAGCAACGGCGGTACTGCCGGAGTAGTAGTTGGAGTTGTTAAAGAGCAAGTGCTGCGCGAGCCAGTCGAGTCCCCAGGCGAGCAGACCCCACGGCGTATGGCTGAAGGCTGACAATACGGTTCCGAGGCCGAAGCGGACAGCGCCAGAACCGAAAGACGAGCTGAAGGCCGAGCTGAAAAACGAGCCGATTGCGCCGAGCAGTGAAAAGCCGGGGTAAGGCGTGACAGGCTGTCCGTAGACTGTCCAGGGATTGTACGCCGGAACGTAGATCACCTGCGGATTGGCCGGCATGAGCTGGATGTACCCCGCCGGAGCGTAGGTCACTGTTTGCTGAGGGGTGGTCTGGAGGTTTCCGGCGGCCTGTGCGCGCTGGCGCATGATCTGGATGGCCTGCAGAACGTCCTGTGGCTGGTTGTAATAAGCGTTGCCGAGAGCCGCTGTCCACTGGATATTTTGATCCATTTCAACGAGGACCTGTGGAAAGGCGGTGAGAGCTTTAACGCTCGGGTCCCAAGGCTGGAGGTTAGCTCCGTAGGCGATCTGATCGGGTGAGGCATTGCTCTGAGCCTGACGCCATTGGTCGGCCGCGGTCACCTGCTGTGGATACGTGGATGCGGCGAGCATGAGCGCGACAAGAGGGTCGGGATTAAGGGCGATTGGCGCAACAAGCTGCTCAAGCTGGTCCGGGCCCAGTGCCGGAGACTGCGCGTAGCCCGGCTGGGGCTGGTTGTATGCGGGCTGGTCATAGTCAGCCTGTACGGCATATTGCTGGCTTGGATCGTATTGATTGCCGGAAGAATAAGGTTGCTGTGGGCTGGAGTAATAAGGCGCCTGCTGGGCGACAAGATCGGCCTGCGTCAATAGCATGAGAAACGGTACCAGGGCAAGCGCAGTGAGTCGCTTGAGCATTGGGGATTGGATAGGATTTTGGGCCGGCTCACCAGAGCCGATGGCGCGCGGGCAGATGTAGTGCTGCATTTTCCCTCTCAGTGGTCCTGCAAAAAGCTGAAATCATTGGTTCAGCCTTGTGCGACCCGCGGCAGAACACTCCAGGCAAGCCGGATGGCTAATCTGCTGCGCCCATTTTCTGGCGGCTCCAGGCATCTACAGAACGTCGGCCGAGGCAGAAAAACGGATGGTAGTTCTGACACGGAATGCAATGGTTAGTTCTGTGAGAAATTCGGGATATTCTGTGGGATTTTTACCACAGATTTCCACGACATGAGGCTGGTTTTGTAGCAGTGCGGCGGTGGCGATGTCGTACGAACGAACTGAACGCAGCCGCTATCGGTAGATGACGCAACCACGTGCTTCAAGAGACGGCAGCCATGCTGGAGCGGGCAAAGAATCGACCCAGCGCAGATCGAGCTTTTCGAGCTTCGGCAGTTCGGCGATTGTGTCGGGGAGTGAACGGATGGGATTGCCGCGCAGATCAAGCTGACGGAGTTCAGATAGTTTTCCTATTGTGATGGGCAGGGTCGTGAGATTGTTGTTTCGGAGATGGAGTTCGCGTAGCTGCGACAATTGCGCGATGCAGGAAGGCAAAGTTGCAAACCGGTTATCGGTGATTCGCAGTTCAATGAGACCGGACAGGTTACAGAGGCACTCAGGGAAAACCAAAAATGCATTCTGGCTGAGATTGAGATAGCGGAGCCTTTCGAGCTGTCGGATCGATGAAGGAAGCTGCGCGAGCCGATTATCGTGTAGATAGAGGAAATCGCTCAGATTGGTGAGATTGCCGAGCGTGTCGGGCAGGCTGGTTAGCTGGTTATGGCCGAGGTCGAGCGTTCGCAGACTTGAGAGGCGGCCGATCTGCTCCGAGATTTCAGTGAGCTGGTTATCGGCGAGGATCAGCGTGTCGAGATTGCTTTGCTGCCAGACAGATGGCGGAACGGCGCCAAGATTCTTTTTCCAAAGGTTGAGAACCATTCCGCGTGACACGCATGCACTCTATTTCTCTGCCTGTGCATAGCGTTTGGGACGCTTGTTAGACTGGAGGACTTTTTTGCGCAGGCGCAGAGATTTGGGCGTAACCTCGACAAGTTCATCTTCTGCAATGAACTCGATGGACTGCTCAAGGTTAAGGAGGCGCGGCGGAGCCAGACGGACGGCTTCGTCGGCGGTCGATGCGCGCATGTTGGTGAGCTTTTTCTCACGCACGACGTTGACGTCGAGGTCGTTGTCGCGCGAGTGCTCGCCTATGACCATACCTTCGTAGACCTCAACGCCGGGAGGCGTGAAAAGGACGCCGCGGTCTTCGAGTCCTTCAAGCGCATAGGCCGTAGTGGCTCCGGCGCGATCGGCGATGAGTGCGCCGGTTGGGCGCTGCGGGATTTCTCCCTGATACGGTGTGTAGCCGTCAAAGAGCGAATTCATCACAATGGTGCCGCGGGTTTCGGTGAGGAGTTCACTGCGCAGGCCAATGATTCCGCGGGAAGGGACACGGAATTCGAGGCGGACGCGGCCGTGGCCCTGCATTTTGACCATTTCCCCTTTGCGAGGCCCGAGACGCTCGATGACGGTTCCGACGAAGGTATCGGGAATGTCGATGGTGAGGTGCTCCACCGGCTCCATGAGCTGGCCGTCGATGGTGCGGGTGACGATTTCGGGGCGGCCCACCATGAGTTCGTAGTCTTCGCGCCGCATCATTTCGATGAGTATGGCGAGCTGGAGCTCGCCGCGGCCCAGGACCTTAAAGCTGTCGGGCGAGCCAGTCTCTTCGACGCGGATGGAGACGTTGGTGAGCAGCTCCTTATCGAGACGCTCGCGGAGGTTGCGCGAGGTGACGTACTTGCCTTCGCGTCCGGCCATGGGCGAGTTGTTCACTGAGAACTGCATGGCAATGGTCGGCTCATCGATAACGATGGGCGGCATGGGCGAAGGATTTTCGATGGAAGTGATGGTCTCACCGATGGTAATACCGGTAACTCCAGCAACGGCAACGATGTCGCCCAACTCGGTTTCGGTGATGTCGATGCGCTTGAGTCCGCTGAAGCTGAATAGCTTGGTGATGCGGGTTTTTTCGAGCGAGCCGTCGAGTTTGGCGATATAAACCTCGTCGCCGGTGTGGAGAGTTCCATTGAAGACGCGCGCGATGCCGAGGCGGCCGAGGTAGTCGGAGTAATCAAGATTCGTGACCTGAACCTGCAGCGGTGCATTGGGGTCGCCCTTTGGGGTAGGGATGGTTTCGAGGATCTGCTCGAAGAGCGGCTGAAGATCGGTGCCGGACGTGTTGATGTCTTTGGTTGCGGTGCCGAGCTTGCCGTTAGTGTAGAGCACGGGGAATTCGAGCTGGCCCTCGTTGGCGTCGAGATCGATAAAAAGATCGTAGACCTCGTTGAGGACTTCCTGCGCGCGCGCGTCGGGGCGATCGATTTTATTGATGGTGAGAATGACGGGGAGTCCGGCCTCAAGGGCTTTGGAGAGGACATAGCGCGTCTGCGGTAGCGGGCCTTCCGATGCGTCAACGAGCAACATGACGCCATCGACCATTTTGAGAGCGCGCTCGACTTCTCCACCGAAGTCGGCGTGGCCGGGCGTGTCGACGATGTTGATCTTCTGGTTGTGATAGAAGATGGCGGTGTTTTTGGCAAGGATAGTAATGCCGCGCTCGCGCTCGAGCTCGTTCGAATCCATGACGCGCTCGGCGACAGTTTCGTTGGCGCGAAAGGTTCCGGCCTGGCGGAGCATAGCGTCGACAAGAGTGGTCTTACCGTGGTCGACGTGCGCGATGATGGCGATGTTGCGGATGGTGCTCACAAAGATTTCCTGAACTTTCCTTTTGGTCGTTCGAGCGCGGAGCGCCCGGATTGATCGGCAGCCATTGGAGACCGCGGACCGACGCATTCCCGGCAGGATTGATTTCAATCCTGGCGATGCGCGGCGAAAATATGCGCGGAACGCTGATTCTCTTCTAGTTTACCAGCGCAGACGAAGTTTATTCGTACTTCAGCGATTCGACAGGATCCATCTGCGCAGCGCGGTTGGCGGGGAGAGTTCCAAAAATGATGCCGATGAGAACCGAGGTACCGAGTGCGATGATGATGGACCAGGGGCTGATAGGAATGGTGAAGGACGTGAACATACGGGCTGAGATCGGCAACGCGAGACCGAGCAGCGTGCCCAGGATGCCACCGGCAAGAGAGATAAACACTGCCTCAATTAGAAATTGAAGCTTGATTTCACGAGCAGTGGCGCCGAGGGCCTTGCGGATGCCGATTTCGCGGATGCGCGAACGCACCGTGGCCAGCATAATGTTCATGATGCCGACGCCGCCGACGGCAAGAGTAACAGCAGAGATGAGCAGCAGGACAACAGTGAGCGCGTTGGCGACGATAGCCGCTGTGGTGAGAACGGCGGTAAGAGTGGTCGCGGTATAGACCGAATTGGGCTGGTGACGCGGCTGTATTACAGCGAGGATTTCCTTGGCCGCCTCTTCTACATCGTTGCGGTCACGAATGGAGAAGAAAATGTCCTTCACGTTATCGGTCCCGGTAAAGTATCGGGCGACAGAGTATGGGATGAGGATAGTTTCGTCGTCGATCTCAGTTGAGCCGAAGGTATCGACACTCTCTTTGAAGGTCCCGATGATGGTGAAGGGAATACCACGGAGCTGGAAAGTCTGGTTGATCGCAGCGTCGGGGGTGCCGAACATCTGGCGAGCGAAGGGTACTGTGACAACGGCGACTTTGGTGTGGGTAGTATCGTCCTCGTCGTCGAAGAAGCGGCCGGAGAGAATAACGAGGTTGCGGACCTGGCGATACGCAGGACTGACGCCGAGGACCAGGACATCTTTGACAACACCACCGCCGAAGCTGACGCGATCGTGCATCTGAAGCAGCGGCGATGAGTAAGCGACGGAGGGAACCTGTTCCTGCACGGCGAGCTCGTCGTCGTGCGTGAGGAAGTCATTGTTGATGGTGACGTTACCGGCGGTGCCTCCGCCGGAGTAGCCGAGATCGACCATGTTGGTGCCGATCTTTGAGAGCTCGTCGAGGATGTACTGTTTGCCGGTCAGGCCGATGGTAGCAACCAGAATGACGGACGCAGAGCCGATGACCATGCCCAGCGCGGTAAGGGCGAAGCGCACCTTGCTGGTCTTGAAGCTGTCGATGGCGAGCCTGACAATCTCGCTGAAGACCATTGTTCGCTTGGCGCTCTCCAGGGTCCGCTGGAAGGAGCGACGGCTTCGCAGGACACGCCGGGGAGGCTGCGGGGCTGTAGTGACAGGATTCATTCCGCTCCTGTATTGATCGTACTCGCGGCGGGCAGGATTCAAAAGACCAGAAGGGCACTTGCTACAATGAGCCGAAGTCATTTCAAGTTGCGACAGGCTCCATAGGCATGGCGACCTCGAAACTTGTGACCGGTAGCAACCCGGCCGGTGGCCGCGATGACGGCGCGGACGCCGGGCAGCGAGTCGAACTCTCGGTAGTCATGCCGTGCCTGAATGAACAGGAGACTGTGGGCGTCTGCGTTCGCAAGGCACTTACGGCGCTGCATGAGGCAGGCATCACCGGAGAAGTGATTGTCGCCGATAACGGATCGACGGATAGGTCGATCGAACTCGCAGCGGCAGAGGGCGCGCAGATCGTCCACATAACCGATAAAGGGTACGGCAACGCGCTGAAAGGCGGAATCAGGGCCGCGCGCGGCGAGTATGTGCTTATGGCCGATTCGGACGACAGCTACAATTTCGGCCACATTCCTGGGTTTCTCGAACAACTGAGAGCTGGATCAGACCTGGTGATGGGCAACCGCTTCAAGGGCGGGATTGCCAAAGGAGCGATGCCTCCGCTGCACAAGTATCTTGGAAATCCAGTACTGACAGGCATCGGCAGGCTGTTGTTTCATTCGCCATGCGAGGATTTTCACTGCGGCATCAGGGCGTTCAGGAAAGACAGTTTTGAGACGATGGACATCCGTTCGACGGGGATGGAGTTTGCGAGCGAGATGGTGGTAAAGGCAACGCTGCTGCACATGAGGGTCAGCGAGATTCCGACAACGCTATCACCAGATGGGCGCAGCCGCCCGCCACACCTGCGGAGCTGGCGCGACGGATGGCGTCACCTTCGGTTCCTGCTGATGTACTGCCCGCGCTGGCTGTTCCTGTATCCAGGGGTTTTTCTGATGGTGACTGGCCTGGCGGGATGCGTGTGGCTGCTGCCTGGACCTCGGGTAATCGACGGCATTGGTTTTGACGTGCATACGCTGCTGTATGCGTTTGTCGCTGTGCTGCTTGGATTTCAGCTTATCGCCTTTGCCGTGTTCACGAAGGTATTTGCGATTTCGGAGGGACTGCTGCCTGCGGACCCACGGCTGACCATGGTTTTTCAGTACATCACACTGGAAACCGGACTGATAGTAGGCAGCCTGCTGATTTTGTGCGGAATTGGAGGATCGATTTTTGCCGTGTCCGGCTGGGCAAGGACGAGTTTTGGCGCACTCGATCCCCTGCATATGCTGCGCATTGTAATGCCGTCAGTGTTTTCTCTGACGCTTGGGGTACAGGTGACGTTCAGCAGCTTCTTTCTAAGCATTCTTGGGTTGAGGCGGAACTAGCGCCCTTGATAAGTAATCCTGCGGAGAAGGCTTGAAAATATTGATGGCTACTCACTACTTTGCCTCTCATAAAGGAGGCATTGAGATTGTTGCCGAGCAACTCTATCGTGGCCTTGCTGCAAAAAGGCACGAAGTCGTCTGGGCCGCTGGTAATTCAACTCCACCACCTGATCCTATAGGTACGGCCCGTTCCGTCAGCCTACTTATCTTTAATTTTGTCGAAAGAAAAACCGGACTGCCTTTTCCAGTCCCGACGCTCGGCGCTATTAAGCAGATACGAGCCGAAGTCAATCATTCCGATGTCGTTGTCTTGCACGATTGCCTGTATCTGAGCAATATCGCCACATTCCTGCTCGCCAAATGGCGCGGCATGCCGACTGTAATTATTCAACACATTGGATTTGTCCCCTATGAGAACCCTGCGCTCAGACTATTGATGAGAATTGCCAACTCAATCGTGACACGACCAATGCTGCTGCGCGCTGAACAGGTTATCTTCATCAGCGGTACTACAAAAACCTACTTTCGCAGCCTGCGCTTCCAACGAGCGCCGGAATTGATCTTTAACGGCGTGGATGCGCACATGTACTATTCATCAGAAAACCAGGAGGCGAAGCAAACACTCCGCTGTAAGTATGGCCTGCCACAGGATCGGCCTGTGGTTCTGTTTGTCGGGCGCTTCGTCGAAAAGAAGGGTCTCCGCATTCTGAAGCTCATGGTTGAGCAGCGTCCTGAGATTACATGGGCTTTCGCGGGATGGGGACCGCTCAATCCGGAAAGCTGGAATGCCCTGAATGTACGGGTGTTTTCCGACCTTCGGGATGCGTCTCTGGCTCCACTTTACCGCGCATGCGACCTGTTCGTTCTTCCCAGCACCGGAGAAGGGTTTCCGCTGGTTATACAGGAGGCTCTAGCTTCCGGATTACCTGTGGTGTGTTCGTCTGAAACATTAACGGCAGACCCGGCTATGGATCCGTTTGTTCGAGGAGTCACTATTTGTGCTGGCGATGACAACCGAACGGCCAGGGAATTCCTTCTGGCGATCGACGAGAGTATCGCTCCAGACGCTCAATCGCAGCATACCCCTGAGCAACTTCGAGCGTTTGCTACCTCGCGATATTCATGGCACAGCACTGTTGAGCGGTATTTGCAGATCATGTCGCGGTTAGTGTCAGAGATCGGCTCCAAGACTAAGACTGTCGTGGAAGGAATTTGAGGCATGCTGAATGCCAGGCGCAGTGGATTGGAGTTGTTTTAGATGGAAAGGCAATCCGACAGGTCATGACGAACTCTCGCGAACAATACGATCGGCTCTGGAGCAGAACATGGGGCGATATGCAACGACTTGGCCCCGTGCACCGTCATCAGACCGAAGAAATCTTAAAGCTGATCACTGGACTACATGTAAATACTGTGCTTGATGTAGGTTGCGGCTCCGGCGATAACCTCGCTGCACTCCGAATTACGCTGCCACACCTAGATCTATCCGGTGTCGACGTTTCGCCAGAAGCTCTGGCATTGGCCGCACAACGCGTGCCAGACGCTAATCTTAGTGATCTTGACGTGCAGCACGAAAAAATCGACAAACGCTTCGATCTGGTTATGGCCATCCAGGTGATTGAGCATTTGGCTGATGACACAGCCGCACTGCGTAACATGGCCCTTATGTCAAGGCAATGGGTACTAGCGACAACAATGCGCGGTCATATGCGCCCCTCAGAAAAGACTATTGGACATTTTAGAAACTACTCAGACAGTGACCTGCGGCAGAAGGCAACCGCAGCTGGACTCGAAGTTTCAGATTTGTTCGGGTGGGGATTTCCGTTTTACTCACCCATTTATCGAACAATCGTCGAATGGCTTCCGGGCGGGCCTCCGCACGGGAAAATTGGGACCACACAAAAGCTATTTGCCAATGCTTTATATAATCTGTATCACTTGAATATCCCTCGTCGTGGAGACGTAGTAACCATGCTGGCCCGACCGCTGGAGCATGCCTCATAAAGCATCTTTGCTTCAGGAGCCATACTTGGAACCTTCCGACATCCTTTCAGAACGTAACTTCGAAGATTCTCTGAGGGGGGATACCTAGCAATGAGTTTCGCGGGCGGGGTAAACCAGTCAAAGACTGAACCAGCGTGGA
>JASHRS010000314.1 GCA_030037215.1 Silvibacterium sp.
GCTTCGAGGCGGTCGGGGTCGAAGCCGACGAGAACCTGATCGCCGACGACGATGGTGGGGGTGGAGCGGCTGTTCAGCTTGACGAGTTCGCGCAGGGCTTCCGGGTTGCTCTTTACGTCCTTGTACACGAACGGGATGTTGCGCGCGGTGAGAAACTGTTTGGCAGCAAAGCACGGCGGGCATCCGGGCTGACTGTAAAGGATGACTCGCTTCATAGTTTCCATGTTAGCAAAGCGGGTAGCTGATGAAGCGGGTGGCTGGTAAGGCGGGCAGCTAAAGAACGGGTAGCTAAACGGCGGGCAGCGGGGCAGCAAATAGTAATGCAGAAGGGCTTCAGGGATGGGCTAATCCGGCAGGTTTTGCCATGGACTTTGCTGCTGCGATGAGCTGCCCGGTGTCGCCGGGGAATTTTTCGTCGGGTTTGCCGACGATGGCGGCTTTCATGAAGTCCATCCAGATGGGTAGAGCCACGCGGGCGCCTGTTTCCTTATCGCCGAGGGATTGGCGATTGTCGTAGCCGGTCCAAACACCGCAGGTAATGGAGGGCGAGAAGCCGATGAACCAGGCGTCAGTAAAGTCACTGGTGGTTCCGGTTTTGCCACCCAAAGGATGATTGAGCGCGGATGCAGTGGCAGCGGTCCCGCTGCGCGTGACTTCTTTAAGCATGGCTATCATGGTGCGGGCAGTCTTCTGGCTGATGGCTTCACTAACTTCGGGAACGGATTCGCTGAGCGGCATGCCATCGGAGGTGGTGACGCGGCGAATAAAGCGAGGCGCAATACGAATTCCATCATTGGGGAAGACTGAGTAGGCTCCGACCTGCTGCTCGAGGGTAATCTCGACCGAACCGAGCGCGATGGGCAGGAAAGGTGGGATGTTCGAGGTGATTCCGAACTGGTGAGCCGTGGCGATAACGCGATTGATTCCGACACGGTCAGCCAGACGGACAGCAGGGATATTGCGCGAATCGGCGAAGGCCTTTGTGAGCGTGATGGGGCCGAGATAGTTGCCTTCGTAGTCGTGCGGACTCCAGCCGCCGAAAGTTGCAGGAGTGTCGAGGACGATTTCGTCGGGGCGCGCTCCGGCTTCAATGGCGGCGGTGTAGACGTACGGCTTGAAAGATGAGCCAGTCTGTCGTTCGGCTTGTGTAGCTCGATCGAACTGCGAGAGGTTAAAGTCGCGGCCGCCGACAAGAGCGAGGACATCGCCGGTGGCATTGTCCATGGCGAATAGCGAACCTTCGGCTCCTGTATCTTCTTCCAAGTGGCCACGGAGCAGTCCACCGTCCTGCCCGGTGAGTTGGATGTAGATGATGTCGCCGACATGAAGGAACTGATCGGCGGTCCTGAAGCCTGTCCACACCCAGTCGGGAGGCGTAAGTAAAAGTTGCCGCTGGCCGATGCGCGCAGTGATCTGATACGGCAGGACATTCATGACGAGCGCGTGCATGTAAGCACCCGGAGCCGGGGGCTGAGTCCAGTCGGGATGTTTGAAGTCTTCGAGACCGATGCCCCCGGCGATGACGTTGAGCAATTGTCCGCGCCAGCCCCGGCGGCGTTCATAGGCGGCGAGGCCGTCCTGCACAGCGCTGTTTGCTGTCTCCTGCAGGTCGAGGTCGAGGGTGGTGTAGACCTTCAGGCCAGCCTCGTGCACACGGTCTGAGCCGTATTCGCGGTCGAGCTCACGGCGCACTTCTTCGACAAACCACGGAGCAATGCTGTTCGGCGGCGGTTCGATGTGAAGGCCGAGCGGTGCGGTGCGCGCGGCTTCAGCCTGCGCAGCAGTGATGACTCCGTCTTCGAGCATTGAATCAATGACGGTGTTGCGACGGCGAAAGGCACGGTCCGGGTTGAGGATGGGTGAAAATTCGGACGGGCCTTTGGGCAGGCCGGCAAGGAGCGCTGCCTCAGGGAGGGTGAGATTGTTGGCGTGCTTCGAGAAGTAATATTCGGCACCGGCTTCGAAGCCATAGACGCCGTGGCCGAGATAGATCTGATTGCCGTAAAGGGTGAATATCTGCTGCTTGGTGAAGTGGTGCTCGATCTGCAGAGAGAGGAATATCTCCTGCAGCTTGCGGCCAAAGGTGCGCTCGTCAGAGAGAAATAGATTGCGGGCAAGCTGCATGGTGAGTGTTGAGGCCCCCTGTGAGCGGCTCTTGGAGCGCAGATCGTGCCAAGCGGCTCCTATGACGCGAAAGAGGTTGATGCCCCAATGACTCTCGAAGTTTTTGTCTTCGATGGAAATGACGGCTTCGCGGAGAAGCGGCGAAAAGTCGTTATAGCCAACGTCGATACGCCGTTGCAGAGCGAAGGATCCGAACTGACGGCCGTGAATATCGTAGAGATCGGTAGTAGCGATGGGCTGGTAGCGCTCGAGGTCCTGAATCTGAGGCAGATCGACGGAATAGACGATCATGAGTCCGCTGAGCGAACCAAAAGTAATTGCGAGCAACGCCAGAAATGCCAGCGCCACGCTGCCTGCGATTTTTCTCCCTCCAGTACGCGGGCGAAATGAGGACGAAGCGCGGGAGGTTCGAGGACGGGATGCAGGTTTTTCAGGTTCCGGAGGCGCCCACGGGCCGCGCTTTTTCAAGTGCGGCTCTCTCAGGCGCTCTTCTGCTTCAGGATTTCCAGAGCCTTGTTGAGCTGATCGTCAGTATGAGGGACGGGATGAGCTGTGTCATCCTCTTCAGCGAGGATCTGGTCGATGGTTTCGTTAACGACAACATTGGGCGTGACGGCATCATCCTGAATTTTGCTTCCCGAAGGGGTTTCGTATTTTGCGACGGTAAGAATAAGGGCTGCGCCATCAGGCAGCTTGATCGTCTTCTGCACGACACCCTCGCCAAAGGTGCGGCTGCCGACTACATCGCCACGCTTGTTGTCGAGGATAGCTGCGGCGACGATTTCGGCGGCTCCCGCCGTGCCGTTATTCACGAGAACGGCGAGTGGGGCCTTAGTAATAAAGTGCGAGGGCTCGGCAGTGAAGGTCTGCCTGGGAACAGTCTGGCCTTCGAGAGAAGCGATGGTTCCGGACGGCAGAAAAGCATTGGCGAGACGGATGCCCTGCGCGGGGTCGCCTTCAGTGACATCACGAAGATCGAGCAATACCTTGGTGTTGCCGTTTTTCGGCATGGCGCGCAGACGGGCTTCGATTTGATCGATACGTTCACGGCTGAGTACTGCCGGCTTCAGATACAGGATGGCGGAGTTGTCAAACTGCTCCTCGGCCATGGCCGGAGGCACAACCTGGGTGCGGGTGAGAGTGATCTCCTCGGGTTGTGGCATGCCTCCTGGGCGAACGATGCCGAACGTCACGCTGGTACCAGGCTTGCCTTCGAGCAGGAGGCGGATCATGGCCAGAGACAACTGGCGAGTGGTTTTGCCGCCGATGGACTCGATCATGTCGCCGCTGTCGATGTGCGCTTCCCGGTCGGCAGGACTACCAGGAATAACTGCAACTACAGTACCGAAGCCGCCACGCTTGGAGACTTCGAGGCCAACCTGAGCGGT
>JASHRS010000043.1 GCA_030037215.1 Silvibacterium sp.
TTCGGCCAACCATTACTTTGTTACATTCTCCGGTTCAGATCGAATGGACAACCTCTTGAAACTTCACAGGTGCCCTATCCTTGCGCAGTCTCATCGCGCAAGGGTGGGAAAGCTGACTCTTTGTGATGAATTTCCCTGTCAAGCCCCCAACCCATCGAAGTCCTCATCACCTCATTCATTCCGAAAGGAATAAAACCCTTCCCGAAGCTGCCGGAAATTACCCTCTGACTTGCTAAAATAGAACTAGGAACAGAAAAGGGCCGCTCTTTGAAGGCGGCCCTTCTTATTTGCCCAAAAAGCGAAAAGAATCCATGAGTTACGACAAAACCTGCAAAATCAACGATCTAAGTCGCCAGCAAATCAGCAAACCGCGCAGAATCAACAGCTTAGGGCCGCAAAACCATCATCAGAGAATCCGCAAACCGCGCAGAATGAATCATTTGCGCCATCCCCCTGTCTTCAGAGAGTCGATAACTGCAACAGAATCAACGAACTATGCTGCCATCCAAGGAAAAAAGGAGCAAAATTTCACGCCTCATCGAGCCCCGATTCAATCGCACGCCGCACAGCTTCCATCAGCTCCTCGCGCGTCGCATAATCCCGTGGCTCAATCGGAGCATGAAAGATCACCCGCACCGTCCCCGGATGCACTTTCAGGCTCCCTTTCGGCATCAGCTTCGCTGTGCCCATAATCGTCACCGGAATCACCGGCGCTCCGCTCTCCATCGCCAGGTAAAACGGCCCCTTTTTGAAGGGAAGCAGTTTTCCATCCGGCGAGCGCGTGCCCTCGACGAACGACGTAACATTCACGCCGCTCGCCAGTACCCTCACCGCCGCTTCCACGCTCTGCTTCGCGCCTTCAACGCTCCCGTCGCGATCAACCGGAATGAACCCCGCCAGCTTCATTCCATAACCCAACACTGGAACCTTCAGCAGCGACCGCTTGATGAACACCGACGTCCGCCTCGGCAGCAGTGGCAACAGCACCTGAGGGTCAAGGTTCGATACATGATTGGAGAAAAACAGGTAAGTCCGTTTCTCATCGAGTGGCGCGCGCCACTCTGCCTCCACCCGAACCCGCACCACGCGCAGTCCGATCCGCACAATGCCGAGACTGGCATGGTAGATGAACGATACATTGCCCGAAACAACTGTCCACGGAATCCCCACCAGCGCCACCGGGATCCCGAGCACCATATAAACAACCAACAGCGTAAGCGCGACGAACATTCAGCCTCGCGCGGCGACGGAAAGCTGCCTCAGACGCTCCGGCAGCTTCTCATAAATTCCATCAAATCCGCCATTGGACAGAATGGCAACCACATCCCCGGCTCTCAACTCCGGCGCAATGCTCTCGACAATGGCGTCTGCGTCCTTCAACAGAACCGCATCGCGTCCCTCGCGTCGAAGCGCATCGACCACATGTTCGGGATGCATCCGCTCGTCCACCGGAATGCTCTCCAGCTTGAACACTCCTGCCATCACCACCCGGTCCGCCAGTGACAGACTCGTAACCAGTTCCTGCTCAAAGACATTCCGCCGGAGTGTGTTCGACCTCGGCTCCAGCACCGCCCACAACCGCCGTCCTGGATACGCCTCGCGCAGCGCCTTCAGCGTCTCCCGGATCGCCGTCGGATGGTGCGCAAAGTCATCGACGATCGTGATGCTGTCGATCTCCGCCCGCACCTCAAGCCGCCGTTTCACGCTCTGGAACGTCGCCAGCGCCTCCTTAATCGCACTCAGCGGAACGCCCTGCCCAAACGCCAGAGCAGCAGCAGCAGTCGCATTCAGAGCATTGTGCGCGCCGGCCATAGGAAGCCTGAATTCAGCCCACGTCTTCCCGTCTCGCCACATGCTCCATCGGCTCTGCGCGCCTTCATGCGTCAGGTCACGCACCTGCCAGTACGAACCGTCCTTGAACCCATACCGCTCAACCCTGCAGAACGCCTTACTCACGCACTCATCCACATTCGGCGCGCCGTCAAACGCCACTATGCGCCCGCGCCGCGGAACCAGGTTCACCAGCCGCTTGAACGCCGTCTTTACCGCGTCCAGGTCGCGATAGATATCGGCGTGATCGAACTCCACGTGCGTCAGAATCAGCGCATCCGGAAAGTAATGCATGAACTTCGGCCCCTTGTCGAAGAACGCCGTGTCATACTCATCGCCTTCTAGAATCATGGGACGCGTATCCCGCAGCTGAAAGCTCGTCCCGAAGTTCTCCGCGACCCCGCCAATCAGGAACGACGGCGCCAGCGCCGGATTCCCCCGCGAGGCAACCTCGTAAATCCACGCCAGCATGCTCGTCGTCGTCGTCTTGCCGTGCGTGCCCGCCACCACCAGCGACTCGCGCCCCGCCACAAATTCGTCGTGAATTACCTGCGCCAGCGATACGAATGGAATCTGCTGGTCGAGCACGCACTCCAGCTCCACATTGCCCCGCGAGATTGCGTTGCCCACAATCACCAGATCAGGTCGCGGCGTCAGATTCTTCTCCGCAAACGGCTCGGCCACCGGAATCTTCAGGCTTCGCAGCAAGTCCGACATTGGCGGATACGCCGCCTGGTCCGATCCCGTAATCCGATGCCCCTTCAACTGCAACAGCCCGGCCAGCGACGCCATCGCCGTCCCGCAGATTCCGATCAAATGAATGTGTTTCCCTTCCATGACCCCTTAAACCTGCACCGCCGCTTCCAGGTACCTGAGCTTCGGCTCATCTTCGAGCGCCAACTCCGCCCGGATCCCGAACGGCAACGTCACGTTACCATGCGAGACATGCCCCGAGCGCAACCCCATTGCAATCGGCCCGTCGAACCAGTCGAGCACGCGCAGAATCACCTGATCAACAAGATCAGGGCTTGTCCCCGGCGACACGCATTCCAGCATCTCGCCAAAAACAAACCCCGTCACGCCGTCGAACTTACCCGCCAGCACCATCTGCCGCAGCATCCGGTCGATCTGATACGGCTTCGTGCCCACATCTTCCAGAAACAGCAGCTTGCCTTCCGTCTGTGGCGCGAATGGCGTGCCCAGCGACGCCGTGAGAATGCTCAAACATCCTCCGTACGCAATGCCTTCCGCCCGTCCCGCCCTTAAAATCCGCATTCCTTCCGCGGCGCCAACCTCGATAAGCCTTCCATTCAACGCGGCCTTGAAGCTCGCCTCATGCACGCCATTGTCGCGCGAGAAATCCCCTGCCACCAGCGGCCCATGAAACGCTATCAATCCGGTCTTATCCAGCATCCACGTCTGCACTGCAGTAAGGTCGCTGTAGGAGAAAAACGGCTTGGGATTGGCGCGGATCAGGTCTAGATCAAGGTCTTCCAATAAATAATTCGACCCGTAGCCGCCGCGCGTCGTAAAAACTGCCTCCACTTCCGGATCGGCAAACGCTGCGTGCAGATCGGCCAGCCGTTCTGCCGCTGTCCCTGAAAAATACGGCGGTTCTTTGCCCAGCGCGTGCTTACCTGTCACTACTTCAAAACCGTGCGCGCGCAGCGCAGCTATTCCCTTCTCAATCAGTTCCGGCTTCGCGCTGCTGGCCGGAGCAATCACCGCTACGCGCGCGCCTTTCGATACGGCTGCGGGTTTCACCACGCCTCTCCACTTGCAATCAGCTCCGCCGGACCGGTCAGCATGATCTCCGTGCCATCTCCGGCCCAGTCCACAATTTGCTCACCGCCCGGCGCGTGCACCTGTAAAGGAGACTGCAGCCCGCGCAGCGCAATCGAAGCCGTCGCCGTAGCGCACGTCCCCGTGCCCGAAGAGGTCGTCGGCCCCACGCCGCGCTCGAAAATCCGAATCTCGATCGAATTTGTGTCCGTCACGCGAACAAATTCCACATTGGTCTGCTCCGGAAAATCGGGATGGAAGCAAACCTCCTGCCCCAGTTCCTGCCATCCGCGTCCGTGTGCCGCAAACTCCGGCCCATCGACAAAAATTACGAAATGCGGATTCCCCGTTGAAACCGCAACTCCGGATACTTTGGCCCCATCCGCCAGCATGATCACTTTGTCTGCAATCTCCGGCACGCCCATGCCCTGCGCAAACTCAAAGCGATGTCCCTCAGCCTTCATCACGCGGCATTCGCGCAGTCCGGCGTCCGTTTCAATCTGCACCGTATCTCCTGCGCTGAGCCTTCTCCGGCATGCCATCCAGGCGGCCACGCATCGCGTTCCGTTGCCGGAGATTTCTGCGACAGAGCCATCGGCATTGATCAGATGAATCCTGCCCGCGCGTTCGCCTGTCCACTCGAAAAACTCTACGCCGTCAGCTCCGATCCCTGTATTTCGTGCGCATAGCTTGACCGCCAGCGACGCGTCGGCATTGCCTTCGACAATCAGAAAGTCATTGCCGCAGGCATGCGCCTTGGTAAAACCTGCCATTCATCCTCCGGACTGTAGTTGAATTACCTTTCCAGCCCGATAGAGCTGCCGCCTGGCGCACTTCCGGGAGGAATTATCTGGGCCTGATGCTACCACCGGGCTCACGCACGTCAGAACGGTAAAAACGCACGCAGGGTTGACCAGTCGAGCACACAATGTTGATCAGCGTCAGCCCTTCTGGATGCGCTGCGACAGCCTTGGCAACCGGATCATTGTCGGTGGTAATGACATAATTGGCGGACTTGGCTGGGGCATTCAGCGCAGGCTTCCACCTGTAATAGTCGGCTTCATTGATCGTGCGCTTCAGTGCAACGCCGGCCTGTTGGTATGCCCCGGGATGCTCCGACAAATAAGCCAGGATTGTGCTGTCCGGCGGCAGCGTCTCAAGCCCACGCGCGTACGCTGCCTCAAACGGAATGCGGGTACGCGAATTCGCGATCATCTCCTGCAAAACAAGTGGAGTCGCGCGCGCCAGCACATAGCTGTTCCCGACAATTAGCAGAGCAATGGCGCCAACGACCCACGCCTGTAGTTCCGGCCATCGATTCCCAATCTGCAGCGCAATCCATGCAGCGCAAAAACCCAGTGCGAGCGCAAACACCGGGAGCATCTCCATCCCATAGCGCGTGTTGTAAAACGAATGCGGCCACCACGGAGGAATAAAAATCGGAACCGATCCATAAGCCACCGAATACGCATAAAACGGCAGTGGAACCCACAATAGCAGCGCAGCCAGAATATGCTGCGACCTGTACCGGATGCCCGCAACAACCGTCCCGGCAAGCGTCAGCCAAAGAAGAATGTTCGCCAGCCGCGGCCATATCGCTCCCAATTCCGCCGCTTTCAGGAAATATAGCGCAGCCACGCGCATGCTGTGCCATCCCGGATAGTGTGGCGACCCTGGCTTCGTCGTACGAATCTCAATCGCCCGCGCTGAATACGGCCCGCGAAGAAAATCCAGAGGATCGCCGAACTGCCGCTGGCAATAGGCCATCCAGATCAGGGGCGCAGCCGCCAGCATAACTGTAAAGAGCACAAATGCTCCGCCAACTCCGGTCTTCCATAAGTTGCGCTTGCGCAGCAAAGGAGCAATCGCAATGATCCACGTAAAGGTTGCGAAGATCCATCCGTCATAGCGCGTATACACGGCAGCAACCAGCACCAGTCCACAAAAGATGAGCATCCTGACCGCACGTGCAATCTCCTCATGATCAAGTGCGCGCAAATACTCAACCAGAAAAATTACTGCCCAGATCATCTCCGCCACACAGAGTGGCTCATTCAGAGCCGTCGTTTGCGCGTAGAGCAATCCTGGATTAAGTGCAAAGAACAACAGAGCAATCAGCGATGGCAGCGGCTTCAGCCACACCCGCGCAAGTCGGTAGATCCCAGCCGCGCCAAACACATAGGCGCCAATCGAAGGAAAGGCTCCTGCTACCCCCGACTGCCACCACGCCATGCGCCATACAAACGGCACTATCAACAGATGCGGCAACGGAAGCCAAACCGATCCCAGTTGGCTCAGCCCCGCATTGGTTGAATCGATCAGGCGACGCGCTATGGCCATATGCGCAACCGCATCCCCGCTCAGCAGCAACAGATTATGCGAATAGCAGAAGGACAGCGCGAAGAGCGAAACCAGCAGCGCGCTCCACGCGACGGCAAAGGTCTCGCCGCGCAGTGCCATCCGCTCGGTATAGGCTGCGGAGGTGCCTGCCTTGTTTCCGGCTTTACTCAAGGTGCGAGAGTTCGCAGAAGAGCGCAAAACGTTCCTCAATTTCCCCAGGATCAAGCTGTTGCAGCCGCTCTATCCCAAAGCGTTCCACGGCAAACGATCCCATCACGCCTCCGTAGAACATTGCTTTCTTGAAGACCGCCGGGGTCAATTCTTTCTGTGAGGCGATATAGCCGAAGAAGCCCCCCGCAAACGAGTCGCCGGCTCCTGTCGGATCGACCACTTCTGCAAGCGGCAGCGCCGGAGCGCGGAACATACGAATCGCCCTGCCATGGTTGCCGGGGAAAGACCTCTCGCTGAAGAATGCCGACGCGCCGTACTCGCCGTGCTTCACCACAAGGCTCTTCGGCCCCATCGCAAGAATTTTCTCCGCGGCAAGAACCATGTTCCCTTCATGTGCGAGCAGCTTCGCCTCCGTGTCGTTGATCAGCAGACCATCCAGCCCCTTGAGCATACGCGCCAGGTTCTCCGCATGATCATTAATCCAGTAATTCATCGTGTCGCCGCACACCAGTTTCACGCGCGGCATCTTTGCGCGCACATCCGCCTGCAAAACCGGATCGATGTTTGCCAGGAAAAGATATTCCGAGTCTTCGTACTCCGCCGGAATCTTCGGTGAAAAACTCTGAAAAACATTCAGTTCGGTATTCAGGGTCTGCGCTTCATTTAGATTTTTGAGGTACGATCCGCTCCAGAAAAAACTCTTGCCCTTTGTGTGCTCAATGCCGCGCGTGTCAATGCCGCGCCTCGTCAGAACCGCCTCATGCTCCGCAGTAAAATCTTCGCCGACCACGGCGATCACGCGCACATCAGTGAAGTAGCTCGCGGCCAGCGCAAAATGCGTTGCTGCACCGCCTACGCAGCGCTCCGCCTTGCCTGACGGTGTCTCAATTGTGTCAAATGCAACACTGCCTACTACCAGAATCGACATTCGTTATGCCTTCGAATCCTCGTTGAGATATTTGCCGATCAAAAGATCGAGTTTCCTGCGCGTTTCCGCGGGAATTACTTTGGGATCGGTGAGTATCGCGTGCTTCAATGCTGAAGCGCAGGCGCAGTTGCGTTCGCGAGGCATAGCCGCAACCGCTGCCTTCACCACTTTGCAGGCATTCGCAGAGTTCTGCTGCAGCACAGCAACGATCTGCTCCACAGTTACGTCGTCATGCCCCTCGCGCCAGCAATCGTAGTCCGTCACCATGGCCATGGTCGCATAACAAATCTCCGCCTCACGCGCCAGCTTGGCCTCCTGCAGGTTGGTCATACCGATCACATCTGCTCCCCAGTTCCGGTAAAGATTCGACTCAGCACGTGTCGAAAACTGCGGCCCTTCCATGCAGACGTACGTTCCGCCCCGTTTGGTGACAATTCCTTCATGCTCGCAACCCTCGGCGATTGCTTTACCGACTGTCGCACACACTGGATCGCCGAACGCTACATGAGCCACCACCCCATCGCCGAAAAACGTCGAGATACGGCGGAACGCACGGTCAATAAACTGATCGGGAATCACAAAATCCGTCGGCTTATGCTCCTCCTTGAGCGAGCCGACGGCTGAAACAGAGATAATCCGCTCCACGCCCAGCTTTTTCATCGCATAAATATTGGCGCGAAAGTTCAGTTCCGAAGGAAGAAAGCGATGTCCGAGTCCGTGCCGCGCCAGAAAGGCCACTTTGCGCCCCTCAAGTTCGCCCAGTACAAATGGATCGACAGGGTCGCCAAAGGGGGTTTCCACGCGCTCTTCGCGCACAGATGTAAGTCCGGGCATGCAATACAAGCCGCTGCCCCCGATAATTCCAATTTCCGCTTGCTGCAAACCTGGCTCCGCGTCTGAGAATTGGGCGAATCCTCAGTATAAATGGAGCGCCGCGCGCATCATTCCGCAGTGAGCCATAAAATCCACCAGTGCGCCGGTAAGATTTGGCAAGGGCTGCGCCTCGGCAGTAATTGCATTCTGCCCGTTGCCGCCCTGCGCACCGACCATCAGAAATTCCAGCTTGCGCGCCAGCGGCAGGTCAAAGCTCTCGCTCACAAAAACCAGATTCCCCTGTGTCGAAATCAGCATTGGACCTTCACTGGTCTTGTAGATTTGCTCATTTGTGTCCGTCTCATCCTGTGTGTCGCGCACAACGCCGGAATACTGTTGTCCCAGTTCCCCGGCGTACATCTTCGCAAAGGCTGTCGCAGCTTCCGGCGTCTTCCATTGCGAGAGATAAAGCAGTGAAATCGACGACGTGGAGTTCTTATCCGGCGCCGACTTCTTCTGCACCACGTAGTAAATCCCGCCATCCCATGCCGCAGTCAGCTCCGCCGACATCTCCGGACCACCGAAAAGCTCCGTCAGCATGCGCACATCAAGCTGGCCCATCACGCCTACGTCATACGGGCTGTAATCCGCATCGAGCAGCCCGTGCACATCCGGCATCGTCAGCAACGGAATCTTCGCCTGGCGCTCATACGCACGCGGATTCATGATCTCGAAGCTGGTAGCCGGAGGTCTGTCCAGAACGCCTGCAAATGCTCCCGCCGCGCCTTTGTCCTCCAGCATGTCCACTTCAAACTTCAGGCCGTCCTGATAGGGGAAAAGCAGCGACTCATGCAGCACGAGTGGCGCACGCGCCAGCACAGGGGAATCAGCATCGGCGCCCTGCTCGTCCGCGAGCTTCTTCACCACATCAGGATTGGAAAGAATGCTGCTTCCATGCGGTTTCAACTCATAATCCACCAGCACCGCCATGGCCTGGCCTTCGAGCACCGCTTCGCGTGCCGTGTCTTCCTCATCCGTAGCAATATGATGGTTGTCCTCTGTCACATTGTGCGAAAGATCGTCGCTGCTCTGGTCTTCCCACTTGTCCAGGTCCACATGCTGATCCTGCAGCGCATGCGTCAGTTCATGCGCCAGCACTGGCTTCTGCGCGTCTGGGGCAATCCAGTCCAGCAGGTTCACCGTCTTGGTCTTGCTGTCGTAATAGCCGGCAATCTGCTCCTTCAGCAGGCTCACAAGAAATGGCTGCAGGTGGAAATCCTCATCGAGCAGGCCGAATTTCTTCAGAACAATCTCCGACCGCTCCATCCGCTTCGCATCCTTGTCGTTCTTCATTTTGTCTTCTAGATACTTTTCGACCGCATCCCTCGTCGTCAGTCGCCTCTTTACTTTGCTCTTGATGGGCAGTTCTGAATCATCCGAGGCAAATTGAAGAATCGTATCTACCGAAGCAAAAAGCTCTTTGGCCTGTGCCTCAGTAATGTGCGTTTCCGGCTGGCTTGCCTGTGCCGGTGTCTGCTGTTCCGTTGGATTCTGTGTTTGGCCCCAGGTAATTCCTGCGGCAAGTGCGGCAATCGTCAGCAGTCCCGCCAGGCGTTGGATTCTCTGTATCTTCATTCGTTTCCCTTTAGCGAGACTATAATTTTCTTGGAACCTTTACTATGGGCACCGCGCCTCAGACCGCCGCTGAATCCGTGCTGGAAACACCGCTTGCCGGGCATCTGCATCTTCCGGAATCGGCGTCGGTCGCTTGGCAGGGTGCCCTTACGCCTCATGTTTTCACCACTTTGGATCAGGAACTCGCTGCTTTGACCACCGGCGCCGGCGTCTATGATCTCGGCTACAAAACCTGGCTGCAGATCACTGGTTCCGACCGCCTTCGTTGGCTGAATGGCATGGTCTCGAACACCATTCAGGGGCTTCCTGAAGGGCATTGGAATTACAACTTCCTGCTCAACGCTCAGGGACGCATTCAGGGTGATGCAAACATCTACCGCACTGCGGAAAACCTTATTCTTCAAACCAGTCGCTCGCAGATTACCCGCCTCTCCGCACATCTCGACCACTTCATCATCATGGATGACGTCGAGCTTCATCCATTAGACGCAGCGCAGACCGCAATTGGCATCGCCGGCCCCAATGCTCCGCAAATTCTCTCAGCACTTGGTCTCGTCGTGCCTGAAGAAGGCGCGTTCACCAGTACGAGCTTCAACGGAACAGGATTCACGCTCGTTCATGCATACAGCCCGATTGTCCCGCGCTTCGAAATCTGGCTCCCGGTATCAGCGCTTCATGACCTCTGGACCACACTCCAACACAAAGAAGCCGCCCCTGCCGGCATCGCCGCCATAGAATCCCTGCGCATCCTCGAAGCAACTCCGCTCTACGGCGTCGATATTCAGGACCGCCATCTCGCGCAGGAAACCAGTCAGACTCGCGCTCTCAACTTCAACAAGGGTTGCTATCTTGGCCAGGAAATCGTCGAACGCATCCGCTCCCGCGCTACCGTGCACCGCACCCTGCGACAGTTTTCGGTCCAGAACGCGCCCGCAGCCCTTGCGCCCGGCCAGATCATCGAGCTTAATACCGAAGGTGTGGAGCGTAACCCTGTCGGCGAGCTCACTAGCCTCGCACACTACGCGCTGCCCGTATTCAATGGATCTCTGGCGCTGGGTTTCATCCGCACAGAAGCCATTGAACGAGGTCTTCCCATCACTCATGCTGACGGCGACGTCACAGTACTCGACGCACCGCCTGCATTCGGCAATTAAGGAAAGCTATGTCTGAAAAGCCACCTGTATTCACCGTCACCGACCGCCGCAAATTTACGCTTGAAGGCGAGCTCCGCGACGAAGCCACCGAAGCGCCCATGCAGGAAGAAACCTCGAAACCCGAATCGAAGCCTGAACAAGCTCCCGGTCCGCGTCTTGTGACCACTTCGCCTGTATCAAACGATGCCGCCGCTCATGAACCTAGCTCCGAGCCCAGCGAAACCTCTGAAGACGTGCCTGAAGTGACCGCGCAGGAAGAAGCCGCTGCCCATCACGCCTATCAACAATCGTCTGAACATATCGACACCATGCTGCGCGCCGCCAATCCCGCAGCAGGAGCGACGCCTGCTGTCACCTTCGAGCATGTCGTTCAGTCCATTTACCTTTCCGCCATCGTCGCTCTTGGCGCGGCTACAGAACCAGGGCAAAAACCGCGTATCGACATCCTTGGCGCTCGCCAGAGCATCGACATGCTCGGCGTCTTGCAGGAAAAAACCAAAGGCAATCTGACAGAAAAAGAGCAGCGTCTTCTCCAGAATGCGCTCTTCGAGGTCCGCATGATGTTCCTCGAAGTCACGAATGCCATCGCGCAGCAGGCGGCCAAGCCTCCGCAGGGGAAGAAATAGCCCCTGCGCATGAAGGCCGAGATCATCATCCTTGGAAGCGGCACATCTATGGGCGTTCCCACGCTCGGCTGCGACTGCGCCATCTGCACCTCGATCGATCCGCGCAACACGCGCACCCGTCCATCGATCGCCGTACAGTGGGATGCGCACACCGTCATCATCGACACCGGGCAGGACTTCCGCCAGCAGGCGCTGCGCGAGCACGTTCGTCACATCGACGCTGTCTTCTATACCCACGCCCATGCCGACCACGTCCTCGGAATGGATGACCTGCGTCCGCTCAGCTTCCGTCATCCGAATGGCCTCCCGCTTTATGCTGATAGCGTCACAGCCCATGTTTTGCGCCGAATCTTCGACTACACCTTTTCGCCTGACGCGAAATACCCCACGCGCGCCCGCGTCGACCTTCGCCCCTTGAACGATCATGAATCCGTCGAGATCGCTGGCCTTCGCTTCCAGCGCGTGCCCGTTCTGCATGGAGACATGACCGTCGCCGGATACCGCTTTGGCCCTGCCGCCTATCTCACCGATATGAACGACATCCCCGACACCAGCCTGCGGCTGCTCGAAAATCTCGACGTCCTCATCATCGACGCTCTGCGCTGGCAGTACCATCCCAGCCACAACAGTGTGGATCAGGCGCTCGACTGGATTTTGCGCCTCCAGCCGCGCCGCGCTTTTCTTACGCACATCGCGCACGAATTGGAGCATGCGAAGACCGAAGCCGTGCTGCCCTCTCACGTGCACCTGGCTTATGACGGCCTGCGTATCCCTATCGAGTTCTGATTTATGCAAGTTTTTCGCTCACTCGCCGATCTTCCACCATCGCTTGGCCGCACTGTGCTGGCCATCGGCAATTTTGACGGCGTGCATCGCGGCCATCAGGCCATCCTGCAGAATGTGCGCAGTCGCGCAATTGAAATCGGAGCAAAATCCGTTGCTGTTACCTTCAACCCGCATCCCGTTCGCTTCCTTCGCCCCGATCAGGCCCCGAAACTCATCACGCCGCTTCCGCAAAAGCTCGATCTTCTCGCCGCAACCGGAATCGATGCGACCGTCGTCATTCCCTTCACCCGAGAATTTTCGCAGCTCTCCGCACTCGAATTCGTGCGTGACGTGCTGCTCAACTCCCTTCACGCTTCTGAGGTTCACGAAGGTGACAATTTCCGCTTCGGGCACAACGCCAGCGCCGGCCCGGCAGAGCTCGCGCAGCTTGGTCGCGAACTTGGTTTTTGCGTCGTTGCGCAGCCTGCGCTCTATGTTCGAGGCATTTCGGTTTCAAGCTCGCATGTGCGTCGGTGCATCGCCGCGGGAAATATGGCAACCACACGCGCCCTGCTCGGACGGCCATTTTCCATCTGTTCAACCCCCGTCCGCGATCGTGGCCTCGGCACGCGCCTCACAGTTCCCACCATTAACCTCGCACCCTACGATGAGCTTCTTCCCGCCGATGGCGTCTACGTCTCACGTTTGAAAATAGGCGCGGAAATTTTCAACGCCGTTACCAACGCCGGACACCGCCCCACCTTCGGCGGCAACACGTACACCATCGAATCGCACCTGCTCGATTTTCGCGAGATGCAGCTTACGCCCGACACACCGCTCGAATTATGCTTCCTCTCGCGCATCCGTGAAGAGCGCAAGTTCGATTCCCCGGCTGCGCTGAAGGAGCAGATTCTGAAAGACGTGGCCCACGCCCGCCGTTATTTCAAGCTTCTCAGGCACGTTTGACTCACTGCCGAAGCCGCGCTTCAAAGTCCTTCGCCACTTCGCGAATCCCTTCGTCCAGCGGTGTCTGCGCCTTCCATCCCAGCGCGTGAATCCGGCTCACATCCAGCAGTTTGCGTGGCGTTCCATCCGGTTTTGATAGATCAAAAACCAGCTTGCCCTCGAACCCAACCGCGTGGCAGATCAGCTCCGCCAGCTCGCGGATCGTCAAGTCCTCGCCGGTGCCGACATTAAGTAGTGGCGGCTCATCGTCCCTGAGCAGCGAATCGAATTCCTCACCTGGAAGATTCATCAGAAACACGCATGCCCGCGCCAGATCGTCGCTGTGCATGAACTCGCGCCGTGGTGTGCCGCTGCCCCAGACAGTAATTTCGTCCATCCCCGCAATCTTTGCCTCCACAGTCTTGCGGATCAGGGCTGCGAGCACATGCGAAGTCTCCAGGTCGAAGTTGTCGCCCTGCCCGTAAAGATTCGTGGGCATCGCTGCCAGGAATTTCGTCCCATATTGCCGATTAAAGGCCCAGCACGTCTCAACTCCCGCAATCTTTGCGATCGCATAGGGACGGTTCGTCATCTCCAGCGGCCCTGTCAGCAAAGACTCCTCGCGAATCGGCTGCGGAGCCAGCCGCGGATAGATGCAGCTCGACCCGAGAAACAGAAGCCGCCGCACGCCGTTGGCCTGCGCCGCATTTAAAACGCTTGCCTGAATCGCAAGGTTTTCGCGGATAAAATCTCCCGGCATCTCGTTGTTCGCCAGAATGCCACCAACCTTCGCCGCAGCTAAAAACACATACTCCGGCCTTTTCCCCGCAAAGAACTGCTCCACATCCTGACCACGAGCAAGATCGAGCTCCGCGCGTGTCTTCAGCAATAGGTTCGTGTAGCCCTGCCTGACCAGTTCGCGATGGATTGCGCTACCCGCAAGCCCGCGGTGGCCGGCGACAAAGATTTTGCTGTCCTTGTCCATTGGTCTTCTTTCGGGGTTATTCGTGAAAGTTGTATGCGGTAAAGCCGTGCTTCTTTACCAGTGCATCGCGTTCGGCCGCGGAGCGGTCAGCATCCACCATCTCTTTCACGAGCTCTCGAAAACTCGTGCGCGGCGACCACCCCAGTTCCCGCGCAGCCTTGGACGCATCGCCCACAAGCGCATCCACTTCTGTCGGACGAAAATATCGCGTATCGACCGCTACAATCACATTGCCCTTGTTATCGAGAGCCTTTTCTTCCTGGCCTTCACCCTTCCAGTGCAGCTTCATTCCAAGCATCTCGGCTGTCAGGTTCACGAAATCGCGCACACTGTGCTGTTCGCCCGTGGCAATCACATAGTCCTTCGGCTCTTGTTGCTGCAATATGCGCCATTGCAGCTCAACATAATCGCGCGCATGGCCCCAGTCGCGCAGCGCATCCAGATTGCCCAGATACAGCGTCTTCTCAAGACCCGCCTGAATCCGCGCCAGTGCGCGCGTAATCTTGCGCGTCACAAAAGTTTCGCCACGCATTGGTGACTCATGATTGAATAGAATTCCATTGCATGCATACATCCCGTATGCCTCGCGATAATTCACCGTGATCCAGTAGGCGTATAACTTGGCAACGGCATATGGCGAGCGCGGGTAAAAGGGCGTCGTCTCGCGCTGCGGCACCTCCTGCACCAATCCATAAAGCTCAGAAGTCGATGCCTGGTAAAAGCGCGTGTGCTTTTCGAGACCGCAGATACGAATGGCCTCCAGCAATCGCAGCGCGCCCAGCGCATCGATATTCGCCGTGTACTCCGGCTCTTCAAATGAAATCTTCACATGACTCTGTGCGCCGAGGTTGTAAATCTCGTTCGGCTGCAGCTTCTGCACGATATGAAGCAGCGAACCGGAATCGGAGAGGTCCCCATAGTGCAGAATCAGCTGACGATTCTCAACATGCGGGTCTTCATATAGATGATCGATGCGCTTTGTATTGAAAAGCGACGACGGGCGCTTGATGCCGTGCACCTCATAACCCTGCTTCAACAAAAATTCAGCGAGGTAGGCGCCGTCCTGCCCTGTGATTCCAGTGATAAGGGCTTTCTTCAACAGGTTCTCTCCCTGAAAGTTACAGATGACTGGCTTATTCTAGCGGATTGCCCTGCAGGTCATTTCCCGAAGCGGCTCGCATGCTGGTGTCGGCAACCAATCGTTCTATCGCAGATTCGAAGCGCAGCAGTACCGGATCGCGTGCAAGCTCCTGCTCGGCAAAAACTCTCGCCGCACAACCCATGCTCCTGCGCAGTATCGGGTCTTCTGCAAGCATCGTGACCGCATGTACAAGCTCCTTTAGATTTCCAGGTGCGACAGCAATCCCACGGCCCTCCACGGCGTGTGCTACCTGCGTGCCTTCCGCGGCGGTAGCAATCACCGGGCGTCCGCTTGCCAGCATTCCCGTCAGCTTCGATGGCATCACCAGATCGGCGGCACCAGCCCTCTGTGGCAACAGATGAATATCCGCTACATTCAACAGATCGTTCAGCCGTTCCAGTGGCTGTAGCGGAAGAAAAGACACGTTTTCAAATCCTGATACCGACTGTTGCAGTTGAGTGCGGTAGGCGCCGTCTCCGCAAAATACAAAGTGATAGTTGCTGCACTCGCGCAGCGCGTTTGCAAGTTGGGGCAAAACCTCTAGCCCCTGCTTGGCTCCCATGTTCCCGGAATAAAGCAGAACAATTTTGTCCCGTTCAATCCCCAGTTCAGCTCGAAATGGGCTGACTTCGTCGCGCGGCTTGATGGCATGAATGTCCACCCAGTTAGGGAAGAGCACCGTACGCGAAGCATCGATCCCTTTCTCCGACAGACGTTTCATCATCCCGGCAGAAATCGTCGAAAACTGGGAGAAGCGGCTCCGCAAAAACCGCTCGCAGCTTTGGGCCAACCGGTGGACCTTCCCGCCCGACGGCAGCAACCCCAGATCGAACGCGGCATCAATCTCAAAATCCTGAGTATGCAGCCACGTCGGTGCCCCACAAAGCCGTGAAGTTAGCAGCGCAACAGGCGTGCAGGTAAAAGCAGGTTCAACCGTAAGCACCAGGTCCGGCCGCCATGCAGCATGTGCCAGCATCACTGGAAGACTGCTTGTCGCAAAGGAGGAAAGGTGCACAACACGCTTCAAGCCATTCGGATTCGCAGGAACCCATAGCGGGCAGCGATAGATTTTGACTCCCGCCGCCGACATCTCACTGCGATATTGCCACCAGGCATATCCCTCGCTCACCCGCCACGCCGGATAATATGGAGGAGTCGTCACCACACGAACTTCATGCCCGCGTCCGGCAAGCCACTCCATCATCTCTCCGGAGTATTTGCCGATTCCGGTAAGCTCAGGCGTATAGTTCAGCCCTAGAAAGAGAAGCCGCAAAGGTCCTTTTCCTCGCATTCCATTCGTAATCTGGCAGATTTAGCTGTGGCGTTACATGTAGATAGAGTTAGTGTATCCTCGAACGTCTTATCGCCGTCTGTGATGTTTCAGGACTTTTGCACAGGTAACCAGTTAGAGTAGCAATCAACATGAGAAATTCCGTCCGGCAACGCTTGGCTTCGCAGCCGCTCGCTGCAGCGGGTCTTTTTCTTTTGATGCTTTTCACCGCGATGGCGCTGCTTGCCCCTTGGCTTGCGCCTGCAAATCCTGCGGCAATCGATCTTGTGCACCGCCTTGCACCCCCCAGTGCTGCGCACTGGTTCGGCACCGATGAACTCGGACGCGATATTCTCTCCCGGGTCATCTTTGGTGCGCGTCTGTCCTTGCTGGTGTCGGTTTCTGTGGTTGCCAGCTCGCTCTCGCTCGGCATCCTGCTCGGCGGTATCGCCGGATACTACGGCGGTGCCATCGACACTGTATTAAATATTTTCGCCATGAACGCGTTCATGGCGCTGCCCGGCATTCTTCTCGCCATCGCTTTCGTCGCATTCTTGGGTCCCGGACTCATCAACCTCATCCTTGCGCTCTCTATTGGCGGATGGGTCGGCTACGCCCGCTTGGTGCGTGGACAGGTGTTAGCCGTGCGCGAACGCGAATTCGTGGAAGCTGCGCGCGCCCTCGGCGCGAGCGACCTGCGTATCTTCTTCCGCCATATCCTGCCCAATATCGTGCAGCCGCTGATCGTTCAATCCGCCATCGGCATGGCGGGCACAGTGCTGGCAGAAGCCACGTTGAGCTTTCTCGGGCTCGGCGTTCCTCCACCAACCGCAAGCTGGGGCTCAATGCTCAACGATGCTCGTTCACATCTTTTTGATGCTCCGCATTTGGTCGTCTTTCCCGCAATTGCGGTCATGCTCTGCGTGCTTTCGTTCAATTTCATTGGCGACGCGCTCCGCGACTACCTTGACCCGCGCACTCGAATGAGTGTCGGACTCTAGAATGCGCATCGGCGTCATTTCTGACACGCACGGTCTCTTGCGTCCGGAAGCCATCGCCGTGCTTCAGGACGTCGATCACATCCTCCATGCAGGCGACGTAGGCGATCCCGCAATCCTCCAGACCCTACGCACCCTTGCGCCCCTCACTGCCATTCGCGGCAACATTGACACCACCGGCCCTTGCGTTCAACTCCCCTCAACCGAATTTATTGAACTCGCGGGTCACAACATTTATATGCTCCACAGTCTCGCCGATCTCGATCTCGACCCGGTCGCAGCAAAAGTCTCCGTCGTTATCAGCGGACACTCGCATAAACCAAAGATCGAACATCGCAAGGGCGTTCTCTATTTCAATCCGGGAAGCGCTGGCCCGCGGCGCTTTTCTCTGCCCATTTCGCTTGGATTAATCGAAATTAACGTGACTGTAATCACTCCACACCTCGTTAAACTACCAGCCGAATAAGCCTTCACCCGATGCGCGCTTTCATAGCGTTCCAATAACCCCATCAATTACAATTCACTCGACAGTGGAACTGCTCTCCAATCTCCTGTGGCTGGCGCTATCCTCTCTGCTCCTCGGCTTCTGGCTTCTGCACAGGAACCGCTGGACTGATGAGTCCTTGCGCACCAGCCTTGGGGTGCAGTTCGTTGCGCTGGCGCTGCTCATTATTGTTCTGCTTCCGGTCGTCTCGCTCACGGATGACCTTCAGGCCTGCACCGTGCCGGCCGAATCCGAACACCTCGCACGCCGCAGCGACTTCCAGACCTTCACCGATTATTCCCTGCACGCGGTCTCCGTCGCCATTGCCGGACTGGCTCCTTTTCACGCCCCTCCCCAGCCTCAGACATTGGCCTGGCTGTCGCTTCCAATAGAAAAAGAAGCCATCGGCGTGAGATACCTCCATATTCTCGGCATCCGTCCCCCTCCCGCTGCTTAAATCGCGGATATTCCTTCGTCTTTCTTTCTGTTATTCGGGCTTGCGCTCTTCTATCTCTGTTTGAAGTCGGACTTTACACATTTACGCAGACTCGGACGCCATATAGGTGCCGCCTGCAACCGCTCGTTTGGGTGTTCATGTATGAAATCGATTCGATTCTGGAGCTTCGGCTTCCCGCTCGCATGGCTGTTCGCTGCGCACGCTCTCGCGCAGACGGCCGCAGCGCCTTTGACTCTGCAACAAGCCATCGATATGGCCCGCGCAAAAAACCCCACACTGATCTCCGCGCAGCAGCATGTCTCTGCGACAAAGGCCAGCGAAATCACGGCTGGTTTGCGCCAGAACCCAAGCTTTACCGTCTCCGGTTCCGACGTCTCGCTGCCCGCCGATAATCCAGCCAGTCCGTATTCGTATTCCGCAAATGTCAGTCGCCTTTTCGAACGCGGGCAAAAGCGCCGCTGGCGTCTCGACGTCGCCCACGCAACTACTGACGTTACCGAAAGCCAATACAAAGACATTGAGCGGCAGACCATCCTGCAGGTCAAAGACGCATTCACAAATATGCTCGCAGCAAAAGCAGCGCTCAGGATCGCCGACGACAACCTCACCAGCTATCGGAAGACCGTCGATCTCTCCAGCGTGCGTCTCAAGGACGGCGACATCAGCCAAACCGACTTCGAGCGCATCGACCTTCAGCAGGCCGAGTTCGAGTCTGACTACGACGATGCACAGCTTAACCTCACCCAGGCCAGTGACCAGCTTCAATTACTGCTCGGCATTCAGAAACCGGCCGATACTTTCGACATCACTGGCGTCCTCGACCCTCCGGGTCTCGCAGTTACTCTCCCTCAATTGGAGCAAGACGCGCTCGCGGCGCGCCCTGACTATCAGGCAGCCGTTCAGTCTGTGACCCTTGCCGACGCCAACGTAAAGCTGGCTGATGCCGACGGCACTACAGACCCCACCATAGGCGGCGAATACGACCGTGCCGGAACCTACAATTCCGCCGGGTTTCAGGTCTCCATTCCGCTCCGCCTCTTCGACCGCAATCAGGGCGAAAAAGAGCGTACCCGCTACGAGGCGCAGTCCAGCCGCTTCGCTGAAGTCGCAGCCCGCAACCAGGTCATCAATGACGTGGATCAGGCCTGGGCCGGTTACCAGGCCGCTCTCAGTCTGGCCAAACGCTATCACGGCCACTATCTCGATGAGGCCACTCATGTGCGCGACAACCTGGAATATAGCTACCGTCGCGGCGGTGCATCGCTCCTCGATTATCTCGACGCTCTGCGCGACTACCGGCAGATCAACCTCGACGCGCTCAACGCCGACCAGCAGGTCTGGCTAAATATTCATCAACTCAGCTTTGCCGCAGCTACGGAGATCATTCCATGACCACCGCCCGCAACCGTAAAATAATCCGCCAGCTCGCAATTGTGGCTTCCGGCACGCTTCTGCTCACCATTGGCTGCGATCATCAACAGTCGCCACCAGCCGGCAACGCGGGCGCCACGGCACAGGATGTTGTTGAAACCGTCACCGTGCATTCGCAGGCTGTCAGCAACCAGCTCACGCTCGCTGCGCGCATCATGGCAAACCCTACCAGCGTTGTTCATGTTTACCCGCCCATCAGCGGACGCGTTGTCTCGCTCAAAGTGCTGCCCGGTCAGGAAGTCAGTAAGGGCCAGCAGATCGGCGTGCTTCAAAGCAGCGATGCCGCGCAGGCCCGCTCCGACTATGAAAAGGCGAAGATCGAAGCAGATCGCGCCGATCTGCAACTCCAGCGCGCCAAAGATCTCTTGCAGCATCAGGTCATGGCGCAGCGTGATTATGATGACCTCAAGGCACTCGACGACGCAGACCACTCCGAACTGGAGCGTGCACGTCAGGCTCTGGCCATCCTCGGCTTCGACCCCGGCTCTACCTCTGACACTATCCCACTGCGCGCACCCATCTCCGGAGTCGTGCTCGACGTCGGTACCGGAACCGGCGAGCTGCAGCGTTCCCTCGACAACGCAACCGCCATCGCCACCATCGCCAACATCGACTCCATCTGGGTCGTCGGCGATCTCTACCCGCGCGATCTCGGCTCAATAAAAGTCGGCCAGCCCGCCGCCGTTTCTGTCAACGGATACCCCAGCATGCTGCTTCACGGCGTCATCGACAATATCTCTGACTCCGTCGATCCCACGTCGCTCACCCTCAAGGTTCGCGTCGTGCTGCCCAACCCCGGCTACAGGCTTAAGCCTGACATGTATGCAACCATCGCAGTTACAAATCAAAAAGGAACGGCAATTGTCGTGCCCTCAACGGCGGTCATCCGCAACGGCAAACAGGACTTTGTCTTCGTGATGGATGCGAACAACAAGCCCGTCCGGCGCGATGTGGTCGTGGGCGAAACCAGCGACACCACCGACCAGATCACGCAGGGCCTTCAGGACGGCGATCGTGTCGTTTCCACAGGCGCTGAATTGCTGCGCGAAGCCGAGGCTCAATAATGCAATCCTTCATTCGCACGCTCCTGCGCTTTCGCAACGTCGTTCTCATCATTTTTGTGGCGTCGCTTGCCATTGGTTTCTTTGCCTTTACCCGGCTTGACATCGAAGCTTACCCAGACCCATCGCCTCCGATGGTCGAGTTCATCACGCAAAACCCTTCCTGGTCTGCCGAAGAAATGGAACAGCAGGTCACGATCCCATTGGAAACGGGCCTTTACGGCACCCCCAAGCTCGACCAGATTCGCTCCATCAGCATCTTTGGCCTCAGCGACGTCAAGCTTTATTTCTCCTTCGATAGCGACTACTTCACTGACCGCCAGGAAGCCCTCAATCGCCTCCAGGAAGTTAACCTTCCCAATAATCTGCAGCCACAGCTCTCGCCTGAGTCTCCCATCGGCGAAATCTACCGTTACCAGCTCGAAGGCCCCGGCTACTCACTCAACGAACTCAAAGCCACGCAGGATTGGCTCGTCGTACGCGAACTCAAACAGGTCCCCGGAATTATTGATGTTGCCACCTTCGGTGGAACTACGCGCCAGTATCAGGCTGAAGTTGATCCGAACAAGCTGCTCGCCATGGGCGTCACCATGACGCAGGTTGTCAACGCTGTCGCTGCCAGCAACGCCAATGCCGGAGGCAACTATCTTACCCTCGGCAGCCAGAGCGTCAATGTGCGCGGCATCGGTCTCCTGCACACACTCGACGACATGAAAAACATTATCGTCTCCGAACGCAACGGTACGCCGGTTCTTCTAAGCGATGTAGCCACCGTCCAGGAAGGCCATCAGCCGCGCCTCGGCAAAGTGGGTCGTAATGAAAACCCCGACATCGTTGAGGGCATCGTCCTGCTGCAAAAAGGCGGCGAATCGCTCCCTGCGCTCGCCGGCCTCAAGCAAAAAATCCACGACCTCAACACCGGGAATCTGCTGCCGCCCGGCATGCACATCTCAACCATCTACGACCGCACCAAGCTCATTGACACCACAACGCACACCGTGCGACGTATCATCCTGTTCGGCCTTGTCCTCGTCACGCTAGTGCTCTTTGTCATGCTTGGCGATCTGCGCATCACGGCCATCGCCGCCATTACCATCCCCTTCGCGGTGCTTTTCGCCTTCGCCATGATGGTCCTCACTAACCACTCCGCGAACCTTATATCCATCGGCGCCATCGACTTCGGCATCCTCGTCGACGCTTCCATCGTCGTGCTCGAAAGCGTCTATCGCAAAATCTCGCGCCGTGTCGAAGGCGAAGATGTGGGCGAGCTCATCATGGAAGGCGTAGGCGATGCGGCTCGTCCTGTCCTCTTCGCGACCTTCATCATTCTCGTTGCCTTCCTGCCGCTCTTTACCATGGAGGGCGTACCAGGAAAAATCTTCGCCCCTATGTCCGTAACTTATGGATTTGCGCTCACCGGGGCACTCATCTTCGCGCTCGTCTTTGCTCCCGTTCTCGGGTCCTATGCCGTTCCGAAACAAATCAAGAAAGAAGCAACCGAAACCTGGCTCAGCCGCTTTTTCCGCAAACACTACGACCGCTTGCTCATTCTCTCTCTCCGTTTCAGCAAGCTCACCTGGACCATCGCCATTGCCTTTCTCATCGGAGCCGTTATTCTCTTCAAATTTGTCGGCGGCGAATTTATGCCCGCGCTCGAAGAAGGCAATCTCTGGATTCGCGCTACCATGCAGCAGGATATCTCTTTCCAAGAATCGGAAAAAATCACTGACCAGATTCGTGCCGTGATGCGTTCTTACCCTGAGGTCACGCAGGTCGTCTCGCAAATGGGCCGTCCCGACGACGGAACCGACGTAAGCACTTTCAACAATTCTGAATTCCTCGTTGATCTCAAGCCTGTAGACCAGTGGCGTCCTCAATTCCACAAGAACAAGGATGAGCTGATCGCGGCCATGCAAAAAAGCTTCCAGCAATTCCCCGGCATCGACTTCAACTTCTCTCAGAACATTCAGGACAACGTAGAAGAGGCCATGTCCGGGGTCAAGGGTGAGAATTCACTTAAGCTCTTTGGCAGCGATTTCGATGAGCTGACACGCATCGCCGATCAAATTCGGGACATCATGGAAAAAGTCCCCGGCATCACCGACGTCGGCGTCTTTGACGTGACCGGACAACCCAGCCTCCTCGTCTCCATCGACCGCACTAAGGCGGCGCGCTACGGCCTTCAGCCACAGGACGTGAACAACATCGTGCAGGCAGCCGTCGGTGGCGCGCCCGTCACGCAGATCATCGACGGCGACCGCCGTTTTGACTTCGCCGTTCGCTATGCACCGCAATTTCGCAGCACACCCGAAGAGATCGAGCGCATTCTCGTGCCCACTCCCGACGGCAATCAGGTGCCGCTCAGCGCCATTGCCAACGTCACCCTCCGCAACGGAGCCTTCATGATCTACCACGAAGGCGGGCGCCGCTACATCCCCATCAAATTCAGCGTGCGCGGACGTGACCTCGCCTCCGCCATTCAGGACCTGCAGCAGCAGTTGAACGCAAAAGTAAAACTTCCTACCGGCTACAACTACACCTGGGCAGGTGAATTCGACAGCCTGCGAAAGGAGCAAAAGCGGCTGGCTCTCATCATTCCCGTCAGTATCGCCATCATTCTTGTTTTGCTCTACATTCAGTTCCGCACTTGGAAAGACGCTCTCATCGTTGTGGCCACGCTTCCCTTCGCGGCCATCGGAGGAGTAATTACGCTCTGGCTCACAGGCACGGCGTTCAGCATCTCCGCGGCCGTCGGCTTCACCTCGCTTACAGGCGTGGCCACGCTTTGCGCCGTCGTCTTCCTCGCCGGAATTCGCCGCGCGCAGCGCGAGGAGGGCGCTGTTCACGGCCTCGAAAAAGGCTGCCTCGACGAGATGCGTCCCGTCGTCATGGCTTGCATGGCTGCAGGCTTCGGACTGCTCCCCGCTGCCGTCGCCACCGAAATCGGCTCGCAGACCCAGCAGCCTCTTGCGCGCGTGGTCGTCGGTGGAATGGTCACGACTCTGCTCGCAATTTTGTTTATTCTGCCGCTGATGGCGCGCCAGAAGGAGAAAAATTCTGAGTCAGCCTAACCAGACCGGCTCTGGTTCCAGCCTGATTCCAAATCGCTCATCAACCTGCGCGACAATCCTGTCGCGCAGCGCCAGAATATCCGCCGCTGTCGCGCCTCCACGGTTCACCAGCGCGAGCGTGTGGCGGCTGGAAATTCCTGCCGCTCCCATCGTATAGCCCTTGTGGAATCCTGCGCGCTCGAGCAGCCACGCTGCCGGAACCTTCACTGCGCCTTCGCCTGTCGGATAGTGTGGAACCTCAACACCCTCGGCCTTCGCAATCCGCGCAAAATGGTTGGCTGAAATCACAGGATTCCTGAAGAAGCTGCCCGCGCTCCTGCAATCCGGATCGCCGGGTACGATATACATCCCCTTGCCGCGCCGAATCTCTCTTACCGCTGCACTCACTTCTTTCAAGGAGGGCGTCACCGAACCTTGAAAATATCTTTTTAAGTCTGCGTACGCGATGCGCGGCTCGCCATTCTGCCGCAGCCTGAAACTCACATGCGTCACAATATACTTTCCGCGCTGCATCGTGTTGAAAATGCTCCGGCGATACGCAAATCCGCAATCCGCATTGGAAAATTCCTCAAACTTCAGTGTCGTCAGATCGAGCACACGCACCCGCGTCACCGTATCCGACACTTCCTGCCCATACGCGCCTACATTCTGAATCGGTGTTCCGCCCACAGTTCCCGGAATCCCTGCCAGGCACTCCACGCCTCCATATTCCTCATCGACCAAATGTCTGACAAAGCCGTCCCAGTCTTCACCCGCTGCCACATCGAAGACATCCTCCCGCTGCTCAATGCCCTTGAGTGTGATATGCAGCACCAGCCCGGTAAACCCTTCGTCCGAAACCAGCAGGTTGCTCCCGCCACCCAAAACAAAAAGCGGCAGACCGCGCGCTCGCGCAAATTCTACTGCTTCCACAATCTCAGCTTCCGTCAACGCCTCCGCAAACCACCGCGCCGGCCCCCCAATTTTGAAGGTCGTATACGGAGCCAGCGCAACCTGTTCGCGAAATTCCATCGAAGCTAGCCGGTCACAATCTCCGAAAAGTCGGCAATCGAGGAGAAATTCCCCAGCACGGTTCCGATCAGCACCAGCCGGTTGCCACGCACCGCAGGATCCTCGACCATCACCATCACCTTATCGAAGAAAAGATCGACATGCGGACGCAGAGTTGCGATCTGCTCTAATGCGTCACCGTAGGCGTGCTCTGCGCGCAGTTTTTCGACTGCCGGAGCCAGCTTCACTGCATGCTTATACAGTCCTTGCTCGGCAGCCTCAGTTAGCAAAGCAGCCTTCACGCCATCAGGAATAACTTCGTTCTTTTCCTTTGCCTGCCGCACGATATTCTTCATTCGTTTGAACGCCGCCGAGATAGCCGCAAAGTCATCCGAGCCGCGCACGGCGCTTAACGCTTCTGCCCTCGCAATCGCATCGCGCACATCAGCGAACCCCGCCGCCAGCACAGCATTCACCACGTCATACGCAAATCCGCGCACGTCGCGCAGATAAAATTCCATGCGCTCGCGGAAAAACTCAGCGACTTTCTCGTGCAAGCCGCTTTGACCATGCAAAGCCGCTTTCGCAAGATCAGAAAATGTCAGCGGTAACTCTGACTCAGCCAGAATCTTCACGATGCCGTTCGCGGCACGACGCAATCCGAACGGGTCTTTCGATCCCGTCGGCTCTAGGCCGATTCCAAACATCGATGAGATGGTCTGAAAACGGTCCACAATTCCCAAAATCTTGCCTTCCACTGTTGGCGGAATCCGGTCATCCACACCAGCAGGTGAGTACTGCCAGTAGATCGCCTGCGCCACCAATTCCCCCAGCTCCTGCGCCCGCGCATAAAGGCCGCCAACGACGCCCTGTAATTCGGTAAACTCCTTCACCAACTCCGTCGTTAAGTCGGTCTTCGCGAGCCGCACCGCAGCCAACAACGCAGTTCTGTCCGGCTTTGCGCCGCGTTCAGTGGCCGCACCCGACAACTGCTCTGCAATACGCAGATTCGCTTCTGTCTTGTCCCAATAACTCCCCAAATCCTTCTGGAAAGTCACCGACTTCAGCATCTCCACACGGTTCTCAAGCGGAATCCTCTGATCGAAATCCCAGAAGAACCTCGCATCGTTAAACCGCGCCCGCAGCACGCGCTCATTCCCATGCCGGATCACTTCGTCCGCACGTGCCGAAGCCTGGGTATTCAGCACCGCCAGGAAATAAGGAGCCAGCTTGCCCTGCGCATCCTCGACCGCAAAATATTTCTGGTGATCACGCATCACTGTCACCAGAGCTTCTTCCGGCAGCTTCAGATACTCGGGCTCAAAGCTCCCCAGCAGCACCGAAGGCCATTCCGTCAGGTGCGTCACCGTGTCCACCAGTGCTTCGTCCTCACGCCAGCGCGTACCCGAAACTGCTCTCGTCGCCCCATCCAGCCCTTTGCGGATCCTGTGCCTCCGCACCTCCACATCGGCGATAACATGCGCATCTTCCAGTACCTTCAGGTAATCTTTCGCATGCTCCACCATCAGCGCGCCGGCGCCATGCAGAATCCGGTGCCCATACGTCAGGTTCGCTGCATGCACCCCGGCAAACTCCACCGGAACGATCGCATGATCGAGCAAAGCTAGCAGCCACTTTACCGGACGCACGAACCGCTCCGGCTTGCCCGCCCTCCAGTACATGTTCTTGGGCCAGTAAAGCGCGGCTAGCTCCTTCGGCAGTTGCTCCGTAAGAATCCCCACCGCGGCCCGTCCCTTGCGATGCGCTGTTGCCGACACATACTCGCCCTTCGGGGTCGTAATCTTCTCAAGTGAGCCAATCTCCACGCCGGCCTTCTTCGCAAACGCATGCCCCGCCGGAGTTGCCTCGCCATCCTTGAACGCCACCGCCCACGACGGGCCTGTAAGCTGCTCTTCGATATCTGCCTGCGCTGCGCTCACGCCCTTCACGAACACCGCCAGCCGTCGCGGTGTCGAATAGCTGTGAACCTCATGCACATCATGCAGTAAGCGCTCGCGCGTCAGTAGCTCCTCCACTCTCCGCGCAAGCTCCGCCTGCGCCGGAGCAATCATCCGCGCCGGAATTTCCTCAAGTCCAATTTCGAATAAAAAATCTGGCATCTTTATGTCTTTACTTTTCCGTTTCCTGCTGCGCCACGTAAGCCTTCGCTACTCCCACTGCCAGCGCGCGAATCCGCGCAATCACGCCCACCCGCTCCGTCACTGAGATTGCTCCCCGCGCATCCAGCAAATTGAACAGGTGCGAGCACTTCAGGCACAGATCGTAGGCCCCAAGCACTGGAAACCGCTGCTGCTGCTCCTTCACATCTTCAGCAAGCACGGGATCGCTGTCATGCACCAGACGGTCATGAATCTTCTCATGCCGCTCGGCGGCCTTCTCGGCCTTTGCAGAAAAGCTGTCGTTGTAGCTCTTGAGCAGCGCTTGGCACTCGGCTTCATACAGCCGCAGGTGCTCCCATAACTTGTCGACTTCCGCCGCCTCAAAGTTGTAGACCGAAAACTGCAGCTCTTCCTGAAAGCGAATCTCGCCGTAGGTCACATTGCGCCCGGTCTTCGGATCGCGCGCCCACACAACGTCATAGATCGAATCCACATCCTGCAGGAAGGCCGCAATGCGCTCCAGCCCATACGTAATCTCGCCGCTGATCGGGTCCAGGTCGATGCCGCCGCACTGCTGGAAGTATGTGAACTGGGTAATCTCCAGCCCATCCAGCATTACCTGCCAGCCGATCCCCCACGCGCCCAGTGTTGGAGACTCCCAGTTGTCTTCCTCAAACTTGATGTCGTGCTCGGCCAGGTCAATCCCAATCGCTTCCAGCGATGCGAGATAAACCTCCTGAACATCCTCCGGAGGCGGCTTCAGAATCACCTGGAACTGCGTGTGTTTATATAGCCTGTTCGGATTCTCTCCGTACCGCCCATCCGCGGGTCGGCGCGACGGCTGCGCATACGCAATGCTTACAGGCTTCGGCCCCAGCACGCGCAAAAACGTGTCGGGAGACATCGTTCCCGCGCCCACTTCCACGTCGTAGGGTTGTTGCAGCACGCAGCCGCGTTCAGCCCAAAAGCTCTGCAGTCGAAACAGCAGTTTCTGAAAAGTGAGCGGCGCAGTTTTAGCTGAAGTAGTCGAGGTCGTTATTGTAGCTGGCACGTATGATTTCCGTTGGATTGAGCGCTTTCCCCGATTCTAAATGAGTTTCTTCACTGCCTTCTCTGTCAACGTCTTCACGCCAAGTTCGGTAAGCGACGGCAGTCCCATGCTCACGCGTACCGCATCGGCCACATGCCCCAGCTCTTTCGGATCAAGATTCTCATCAATCTGCACTGCATATTCGTAAAACGGCGTAATCGGAATCCCATTCAGCAGCGCCCGTTCCGAAACCACTCGATAGGTGCTCTTCCAGATCACCCCGCGCCGCGATGTGCTGACCGACTGCTCAAAGGTCAGTCCCTGAATAGCCGAGTCCTTCCCTTGTTGAAATGACTCCGCCTTCTCAGCTCTCAGCCGCTCCTCAAACGCATTCAGCCGCCGATGATGCACCGTCCACAGATATGTCATAGGAATGGCCAGCCCAAATCCGATCAAAAACCACGCGAATCCCCAAAGTTGATTCATAGCTCCTGCCATCCCTTTCGAGTTCACTCAACGTACAGTCTATCGAGCCTTTCGGCTGCCTTCTTCCCGTTTCCAGGGAGCCAGCACTTTGTACCTCGGCGTCGCTGTCACCGTTTGTTTCGTTACATCCAACAGCTTCCGTCGTACCAGCCATCCGACTGCCGATTGCGCCGAGCTCTTGGATACGCCCACCGACTCCGCAAGCTCCTGATAGCTGATCTGGACCGCCTTCCCGCTCCGTTGCTCTTCCGCCGCCAGCCACAGATACACCAGGAAACCCACCGGTCTGCGGTCATGGCCCACCAGATCGCGCATCAACACATCCACCACGTAATCATCGAGCTTCATTGCTATACCAATTATCAATATAGCAACTCTTACCAGATTGCGCCTATCCAAAACCCGGGATATGGTCTGAGGTGTTTCCAATGGAGGGGAAAAAATGATTCGCGGATTAAAAATCGTCAGCATCCCCGTTCGCAATCAGGACGTTGCTCTGGACTTCTACACCACAAAGCTGGGCTTCAAAGTCGCAACCGATCAGCCCTTCGGAAACGGACAGCGTTGGATCGAACTCCGCATCCCAGGCTCCGACGTCGGCCTCGCTTTGTTTACCCCTCCCGGATACGAGAGCCGTATCGGCGGCTTCCAGCCCATGACCTTCTGGTGCGACGACGTCCTCGCCACTGCCGCGCTGCTCAAATCCAAAGGAGTCGAGCTTACCGCGGAGCCGAGGAAGGAAACTTGGGGAACGATGGCCAAATTCAAAGATCCCGACGGAAACGAATTCGTATTCTCTTCCAGGTGACGGCACAGTGCACGCGTCGGGTGATTTCCTGGCCGAACATCCGTCCTACCCAGGCGTCTTCACTTTGGTTTTCATCATTACTACGGCTTTTTCCAGACGTTTCGCGCGCGTCTCTTCTTTCTTGGCCTCGGCAATCCATCGGCAATACTCTTTGCGATGCGTATAGCTCAACGAATCAAAAAACTCGCGCAAACCTTCTCTCTTCATCATCCGCTCCAGCTCCGCCGGAACCTCCAGTGTGCGCTCTTCATCATCCTTCCACACAGTTACGTCCAGAACATCGCCGGTCTTCTTACTCAACTTTTCGCGTATCGCCTTCGGCACATGCAGCATATGCTGCGGATGTCCGTACTTGATCAACGACCCTGTATACCCCACGCCGTCAAACGTCGCCTTCACCGGAACCTTGCCCCGCGTCCCAAACTCAGCCTCTGTGTCATAGGGAAAGAACACAAACGTCCCGCCCATTCTTGCCGGCTCAATCTTTGCCTTGAATCTGTATTTCTTCGCCGCCATCGTCTAACCCTCTGCGCTCCGCTATGAAAGCTGATTCAGCGCCTGCACCGACCGTAATTTCCGTTCCAGATGCCGCTCCAACCCCTGCAGTGCAAACCTTCGCAGGTCAGCAGCCCGGTTTCGCGGCCATTCCTCCTCAGCCAGCGCCGCAACCGGCTCGCGAAACATCCTCGCCGCTACTCCGAGCGACTCCGCTGAAAGCACACGCGCTGCCGGATGCCTGTGCTCCACACACACAAGCCCGTCATGCTGTGCCTCAAAATACGCCGGTTCGCTTCCAAACGCACGCCCACACGCCGTGCAGCGGACAATCTCCGGCATCCACCCCATCAGCCGAACCATCCACAATCCGAAATACGTCACCGGAAGCCATATGCGCCCTGCGCGCGTCTGTTCCAGAACCGCCAGCGTCAGTCGAAACACCGCATCCTGTGGATCATGGTCCTGCAGCGTCTCCTCCAGCACCTCGACATAGAACTCAAGCGCTGCAGCCCGCCCATAATCCACCGGCTCACTTAGTGGAGAAGCCACTATCTCGCACGCATCCAGTCGTACCAACTCTTGCCGCGGCTTCTCCACATAGCTGGCCAGCACATACGTCATCGGCTCCAGCGCCCCGCCAAAGCGCTTGCGCGATTTGGCTGCGGACTTGGCCACGCCCTTCAGCTTGCCCTGGTCCCGCGTAAAAAACGACACGATCTGGTCCGCCTCATGGATCGGCCACGTGCGAAGAATCAGTGCTTCAATCACAAAGTAAGCCTACAACCTCTGCGCAACCGCACCATTTAGCCCGGTTCGCCGCAGCATAAAAATTATCAATTTACGGAATTACTTTTTTTAATATCATTCTTTTGCTGCCCGCTCCGCATTAGTCTTGAATCGTAGCCAGATCACCCCTCGATTTGACCCCTGAGCCACGGCTCTTTTCCGGCCGCGCAATCTTGGAGATGTCTGCGCGTAAAATCCAACCTGAGGAGATACATGTCCACCGAGCTTCGTAATTTCTTGTCGCTGTCTTATGAAGAATTGGAAGAGCTGAACCTGAAAGCGAAAGACCAGCGCCGCAAGCGCGTCGATCCCGGCAAGATTCAGGAGGAGCGGCTAAAATACCTCACCGATCAGAAGGGCATTAAGGCTGTCACCGTTCTCTTCAGCGACCTCGAAGGCCGCCTTCACATGCTCGACTACGACAAGAAATTCCTCATCAAGAGCTACGACAACCTTACCTTCGATGGTTCGTCCATCCGCGGCTTCACTGCGCAGCGTGAGAGCGATCTCCGTCTCGGCATCGATTGGGCTGCCTTTTACTATGCGCCCGCTGATTACTTCGGCGCTGGCAAAGTGCTGGTTTTTGGCGAAGTCATCGACAAGAATGGCGCAGGTTACTCTGCCGATATGCGCGGCGTGCTCAAAAGCTACGCCCAGGGCCAGTATGACAAGCATGGCTACACCCTGAATGCCGCCAACGAAATCGAGGGTTTTCTCTTCGCAGGACTCGACGCGGAAAGGCGCTTCCCTGATACCCGCAGGTTCGAATACGTCAACACCGGCGGCTATTACCACTCTCTGCCCGGCGACCCACTCCGCACCTTCATCGACACTGCCGCTGAAGTGCAGCGCTCCATGGGCTTCGAAAACGAGAAGGACCATCCCGAAGTCGCACCCTCGCAGTTTGAGATCAACTACGGATACGGCGAAGTCGTCGCCGCCGCCGATCAGATCCAGCTCTACAAGCTCATCTGTCGTCAGGTGGCAACCAAAATGGGGATGACTGCAAGCTTCCTGCCCAAGCCCGTCGTCGGTGTCAACGGCAGCGGCATGCATACCAACGTCTCGGTCAGCAACAAAGAGGGCAAGAACGCCTTCTGGGACCCGAAGGGCGAAGAAAAGCTGGCTGCCTTTGCCTGGGAGTTCGTCGACCGCATCCTCACACATGGCAACGACATCTGCTTGCTGTTGAACCCGAGCGTGAACGCTTACCGTCGCCTCGATCCCCACTTCGAAGCGCCGAATCAGATCAAGGCCTCGGCCGTCGATCGTGGCTCAATGGTTCGCATCCCCATCGGCAACGAGAAATCGTCGCGCGTCGAAGTCCGTTCGGTCGCGCCCGACGCAAACCCATATCTCGTTCAGTATTCGATCTTCCGCTCCGGGCTCGAGGGTGAAACGGCCAAAATCGCCAACCTGCGTCAGGCCGAGCGCTATCTACCCGACAACATCTATACTGCGCTGGATAACTTCCGCAACTCAACATGGATCACGAAGCTGCTCGGCGAAGACGTCAAGGTGCGCTTCGCAGACCTCAAGCAGGCCTCGGCAGACCGCTGCCCGCGCCTGCTCGGAACCTTCGTTAAGCCCGAGGAAGTCCAGTTCCACCACGAGGTCTACAACCAGTTTCTCTGGAACCAGTTCTAACTGGCGAACACAAAAGCGCCCCCGGTCCGATCATCGATTCGGGGGCGTTTTCATTTATGCGGCAAGCCCTTCGTCCATCCATCTCTTGAAGGTCTTTACCTGCTCCTCAGGCCACGGAGACCCAGGCGGCATCGAGCCATTGGACACTGCGCCATAGACCGACTGCGCATTAGCCGGCACACGCATCCACGCCGGGTCATCCAGCAGTACTCCATATGAGCTCATACAATCCACATCCTCTTCGCGAAACAGGGGACGAATGTCCTTCGCAAAACTCAAAGCCATATCACCCTCCTTCAATCCGGCCTTCAACACCTGACAAACAGGCTCACTGCGGCCTTCAATCGCTATTGAACCTTCACGCCTGGTGGGATAACCGCAACCGACACCTGAATCTGATTCTCATTCGACAGATGCACGTTCCCTTTGGCCTGCGTCAGTGTGCCGGAGTTAGGATCCGTCACGGAGCTGGTAAGCGTCAGTCCCGGCACTGCATGTGGTCCTGACGATCCGCTCTGCGCATCGGAAGTTCCATTCATCCTCCCCGTGTCTCTGGCGCTTGTATCGAAAGCACGATCCTGCGACTGGCCGCTGCTTCCACCCATCTCTGTCTCAAATGTGGCAACGTTTATGATGGTTGCCTTCACCGGAATCTCTTTGCCGCCTTTCACCTGGAGCTTATCGATCGTCAGCACCATCTTCGAGTCGCTTTTGTGCTCTGACGGAGTCACGGAGTCCACATGACCCTCAAGCACTGAACCGGCAGGCACAACCGTGCCATCGTTCAGAGTCGTGCCAGCAACCGTTTTTGCGCTAAAGCTGTCATCAGCCTTCGCTTTCTTTGCGTCGATGGTTTTATCGATATTGGCTATAACGGTGGTCATCTGGATCGTGCCTGCCTGCTCATTCTGAGCATAGGCGGACAGAACATTCGCAGGAATGCAAGTTGCAAGGATAGTGAGGAGTGCTCCGCGCGCCGCCCCGTGTTTTGTCATCATTTGCGTTTCCTTTCTTTGGCTTTGGCAGCAGATTGGACTCATTACGACTTGGAATACAGGCTTTTAAACTGCAGAATACCCCATCCGGTAGGTGCGGGGCCCATAAGACTCGCTGGGCACCGTCTTCGCCTGCGAAGAAATTTACACCATCCCGACAATCCCGTGACAACACCACTTGCATGGGAACCTAGACTCCATGCAACAAATTCGCACAGCCCTGATCACACGAGATCGTGTGTTCAGTCATGGAGGATAAACATGGAACTGAACTACCCAGGCTCCCTTCGAATCCCCCTGTTGGGCCTGATGCTATCGACTTTGGCGGCTGCCGGTGGCACGCCCCTTGCTGCCGGTCAATCGTTCATTGGACCTTTCAACACTGTCACCCCCATCAGCTCCACCGTACCCGCAAATGGTGATGTAAATCCATACGGGGTCGCACAGGTTCCTCTGACTAAGGGAAATCTGGTCGAGGGCCGATTCCTTATCAGCAACTTCAATAACATCCAAAATCAACAGGGAACAGGCACCACGATCGTGCAGATCGCGCCTGATGGAACCTTCTCTCTCTTTGCCTGGATCGATCCGAGCAAAGTCTCTTGTCCCGGAGGCATTGGGCTCACCACCGCGCTCGTGGCCCTTCGCAGCGGGTTTGTGATTGTCGGCAGTCTGCCTACCGTCGGCGGTGCTTCTTCGACTGCCGAGGCTGGCTGTCTCATCGTCCTCGACAGCTGGGGCAATGTGGTTGAAACAATTTCTGGTCATCACCTGAACGGCCCATGGGACATGACCGCTGTGGATGGTGGCGACCTCGTGGCATTATTTGTGACCAACGTGCTCAACGGCACCGTAGCCGCAAATGGGAGTGTTGTGAATCGCGGAACCGTCGTTCGTTTGTTGCTCGGCACTTTTGGCGACAGGCCGCCTCAATTGTTCGACAGCACCGTCATCGCTTCAGGGTTTCCCGAGCGCACTGATCCCACTGCATTGGTCATTGGGCCCACGGGTGTGGCGTTTGATTGGGACAGTGGGATTCTTTACGTCGCTGACAGTCTGAACAACCGAATTGCCGCAGTTCCTAATGCGTTGTTCCGTTTCGACTCGGATAATTCTCCCTACACGGTATCCCAGGGTGGAAAGCTCAACGATCCGCTTGGCCTTGCGCTCACGCCGAATCATCACCTCGTGGAGGCAAACGGGGATGATGGGAACATTGTCGAAATAAATCCGCAAACCGGTCGACAAGTCGCCGCCAAGCTTGTCGATAATACCCCGCCGGCGCCTCTGGGAGCAGGCGCACTATTTGGCCTGATTGCCGTGAACGACGGCGTCTATTTTGTAGATGACGACTCGAATTCCTTCAACCTGCTTCACTGATCGCAAATGTAATAGCTCATCAGGGGATGGCACTGGCGAAACCACGCTTCGTGCCGTCCCGTGGTGTTAGGAATGAACAGGCTAGTCACTTCTGACGATCGGCCTGCTTCCCACCGCGTTCGTAAGTCAGATATCTCGGCACCTTCGCTCCCGCCGCCAGCCTCGAATCCGCCACTGGCTCTCCGGCACTTATTGAGAGCGGCAGTATGCCCGCCCAAACGTTCAGCGCATAATCGTCCTCTTCATCAAGCGGAGGACCTGTGCGAATCTTCGCCGAAGCCTCTTCAATCGGTAGCGTCAGCACCGCCGTCGCCTTCAGCTCCTGCGCCGTCGGCTTGCGAACGTCATCCCACCGTCCGCGAATGATGTGCTCTGAGATCGCCCGCAGAGCCGTCGTCTTCTCCGCGTCATCCTCAATCAGTCGCGCTTTCCCTAGCACGACGACCGAACGATAGTTCATCGAATGATGGAAGGCCGACCGCGCCAGCACGATGCCATCGAGAACAGTCACAGTCACGCACACATCCACGCCTCCGGCCAGCGTGCGCAGCATGCGGCTCGCGGCCGAGCCGTGCAGGTACAACATGTCGCCCGACCTCCCATATCCGGTCGGAATCACATACGGCTGTCCATCCACCACAAACCCCACATGGCAGACAAACGCTGCATCTAGAATCCCGTAGATAGTTTCTAGTGAATAGTCGCCGCGCTTCGGCAGGCGATTCACTCGCGTGCGGTCAGTAGGTGCGTTCAAAGCCATCGTTCACTCACAGTCCTTTTAATGAAAAAAAACAACCAGAACTCGCAACAAATCTACATCCACGACCAACGGGAGTGACCACGCGAAATCGGGGTCCCCGGCACGCGTTCTCTGCGTGCTGGGGTGGGAAGCGTTTGCCTGGACTGCTAGTCCCCAAAGCAAAACGCGCAGCCCTCAGGCCGCGCGTTGCAAGTCCTGCTTCGTTCTACCGTCCATAGAACGTGGCATTCTTCCCCGCATAGCTGGCCCATTTTTCCGGAAGGTCGTCAGCCGCATAGATCGCCGACACCGGGCATACTGGAACGCAGGCGCCGCAATCGATGCACTCTACTGGATCGATGAACAGCTGTTCCGACTCGCTAAACTTGGACTCGTCTTTCTTGGGATGAATGCAGTCCACAGGACAGGCGTCCACACAAGCTGTGTCCTTGGTGCCGATACAGGGTTCAGCGATTACATATGCCATGACAGATTCCTCTTTGGATTTCTTGTTTGAGTTCTCGGTGCTTCGAACACAATTGTACCGCGAGGCTCCGTTTGAGCAACAAAATCACGATTCCAAAGCCGAATTGCCCGCAGTGGAACGCGATTGTTCTTCAAGCGAGACTGGACAGAACACTAAGGACAAAGTTTACTCAATAGGGAAAAATTTCCGAGGAGCTCCGATGCGCTTTCATTTCCTCAAAGCTCTCTTCCTGTCTGCTTCAACCGCCGCCCTTACTGCCGTTGCGGCTGCACAATCTGTCCCACCAATCACTCTCGACATTCATTTGGACCAGGTCAAAGCTCACTCCAGTCCGCTGCTCTACGGGCTTATGACCGAGGAGATTAATCACTCCTATGACGGCGGTCTTTATGCTGAACTGATCAGCAATCGAACCTTCCATCCGAATGATTCATGGCGTTCACCCGTCGAACGCTGGTCGCTTGTCGAGCTCGGCAATTCCAAAGCCTCCTTCGCGCCCGACAAAACCACCGGCCCGAGCACCGCCCTGCCTTATAGCCTCAAGCTCACCGTCGATCAGGCCTCGGCAGCCGCTCCAGCCGGCATTGCCAATGCCGGGTACTGGGGTATTCCCGTCCGGCCACTCATCACCTATAGTGGTTCGCTTTATGCAAAGAGCGTAGCGGACAGCGGCCCCATTCACATCGCGCTCGTCAATAACGACACCGGCCTGGAAGCCGCCCACGCCGACCTTCCGGCTCTGAGTAGCGAGTGGAAACAGTACCATTTCACGCTTACCACCGGCCTCATACAGGCGTCCTCTCTGTACCGCTTCGAAATCACCGCCAGCCACCCCGGAACCTACTGGTTCAGCCTTGCTTCTCTCTTCCCGCCGACTTATCACGACCGTCTTAACGGCAACCGCATCGACATCATGGACAGGCTCGCCGCCATGCATCCAGCTTTCCTGCGCTTCCCGGGCGGCAATTACCTTGAGGGCAATACCATCGCCGAGCGCTTCGAGTGGAAAAACACCATCGGTTCCCTAGTCGACCGTCCCACGCATCTCAGCCCCTGGGGCTATCGCTCGTCCGACGGTCTTGGCCTGCTCGAATTTCTTGAATGGTGCGAAGACCTCCACATGCAACCTGTCCTCGCCGTCTACGCGGGCTACTCGCTGCAGGGACAGCATGTCAATCCCGGTCCCGATCTCGCATCCTACGTCGAAGATGCGCTCGACGAAATCCAGTACGTCACCGGCGATACCTCCACAAAATGGGGAGCCGAGCGCGCTAAAGACGGCCATCCCCAGCCCTTTGCTCTTAAGTACGTCGAAATCGGCAACGAAGACGAGTTTGACAAGTCCGGAACCTACGACGGCCGCTTCGCTCAGTTCGACAAGACCATCAAGGCCCAGTATCCCGATCTCCAGCTAATCGCCACCGCTCCTGTCACCAGCGTTAAGCCCGATGTCCTCGACGAGCACTACTACCGCATGCCCCAGGAGTTCTTCAACGATGTTCATCACTACGACAACACCGATCGCAGCGGCCCCAAAATCTTCGTCGGCGAGTGGGCCACGCTCGAAGGCACTCCCACTCCTGACTTCGGAGCTGCCCTCAGCGACTCCGCATGGATGACCGGCCTTGAGCGCAACAGTGACATCGTGATTATGGCCGCCTACGCACCGCTCTTCGTGAACATCAACTCCGAAGCCATGCAGTGGGCGCCTGATCTCATCGGATACAACGCGCTTGAGAGCTATGGCTCACCCAGCTACTATGCGCAGGTCATGTTCAGCACGCATCACGGTGACGAGATTCCGCAGACTCAGGAAACAGGCAACGCTCCAAAATTCTATTACTCTGTCACTCGCCAATCGCAAACGGGAGAGGTCTATTTGAAGCTCGTTAACGCCGGCTCAGACCCACAGTCCGTCGCCGTGACCCTCGATGGAGCAAAGAGTATCGATAAGCTTGCTACCGTCGTCGCCCTCAGCGCAAAGACGCCCGCCGCAACCAACTCCATCGAGCACCCCAACAACATCCATCCTGTCGAATCCGGCTTCAAGAGCGCTGGCCGCAACTTCATCTACACGGTGCCACCCTACTCGATCCAGGTGCTGCAGCTTAAGACAAATTAGCAAACTGCGTTCAGCAAAAAAGTCAGGGCAGGATTCGCCTCCTGCCCTCTGACTTTCCTGAACATCGAATATTCTTTATCTCTTTATGATTTGAATCTCAAACAACCGCGGCCACAGTTTCCCCGTCACAAACAGTCGATTGTGCTCATGGTCGTATGCAATCCCATTCAGCACCGCGTCATTGCTGCGAATCTCGATCGCTGGCAGAATGCCGCTCAGGTCAATCCAGCCAAGAACCTGCCCCGTCTCCGGTGAAATGCGCGCGATCTTGTCCGTCATCCATACATTCGAATAAATCTGGCCGTGAATGTATTCCAGCTCATTCAGATTCTTCACAGGATCGCCATGATCCGTCACACGAATGCTTCTTACCTCGGCAAACGTCTCCGGATTCAGAAAGTGAATCGTATCGCTTCCATCGCTCAGAATCAGATGCTTTCCATCCTGTGTCAGCCCCCAACCCTCCCACGGATAATGGAAGGTCCGCAACAACCGGAGGGTCGCGCGATCATACACAAACGCCACATGCGCCTTCCACGTAAGCTGAATCAACGTATCGCCCCAGTTCGTCAGCCCCTCCGCAAAATACTGCGAAGGCACGTTCACCTCCCTGATCACGCGTCCCGTCTCCAGATCGTCCTCACGCAGCGTCGACTGTCCGTTCAGCCCGGTGCTCTCATAAAGATGCCCGTTCACATATACCAGCCCCTGCGTAAACGCCTGCGCATCGTGCGGATACGCATGCACCACGCGATATCCGTCTGCCGCTTCGCGTGCGAAGGTAGCAGGCACAAGGCAAAGCAGCACGCAAACCGCAAAGGACCGCACCAGTCCCGCAGCAACTCTTTTCTTCATTTGCGATTTCCCTTATTCACGCAGATGGGCCGCTCTCAGCGCCGCAAACTCTGCCGGCGTCGGAATCGGTTCAAGCTCTTCTCCTGCAAACATTGTGCGGAAAAATCCCAGCATCTCGTCCAGCAGCAATCCATTCGTCGCCAGAATCTCTTTGCTGTCCAGCTTGAACGGGCTGCCGTCAAAGCCGGTCATTGTCCCGCCAGCCTCTGTCACCAGCAGCGAGCCTGCACCTGTGTCCCACGGATTCAGATTAAACTCCCAATACGCGTCCACACGCCCGCACGCCGTATACGCCAGGTCCAGAGCAGCCGCCCCCGCACGCCGGACTCCATGCGACCGTAGCGTGAACTGCTGATAAAAGTGGATATTCGGATTATCATGCCGCTTGCGGCTGGGAAATCCCGTCGCCACCAGCGCCTCGGCCAGCACGCGTGTTCGCGACACATGAATGCGCGCGCCGTTCAGATACGCTCCCTTGCCCTTCTCTGCCGTAAACAACTCATCGCGCAGCGGGTCGTACACCACTCCAGCAACGATCTCGCCGTCTTCGGTTGCCGCGTGTGATGCCAGGCGCCGCTCCAATCCCATAGACACGCAGAAAACCGGAAACCCATGCGCAAAATTCGTCGTCCCGTCCAGTGGATCGATATACCACCGGTATTCGCTCTCCAGATGCGAGCGCGTTCCCTCTTCGCCGTAAATCCCGTGCTCAGGAAACGCCGCATGCAGCCGTTCCACAATCAGCTTCTCCGATGCGCGGTCCGCTTCCGTCACCAGGTCTGCGTCGCCCTTGTATTCCGTTGCAACGCCCTTGTGATAGTAATCACGCAGTAGCACACCGGCTTCAAGCGCAATCTTCGAAGCGGATGCTGCAAGCGTCAGTTTCTCTGGGACATTCATCGCACATCCTCTGGCGGCAATGCTTCAACCTCTGCAGGCCTGCGCGCTCGCC
>JASHRS010000044.1 GCA_030037215.1 Silvibacterium sp.
CTGCTGGCCGGCGAGCGAAGCGGCAACCTGGAAGAGGTTCTGGGGCGGTTTCTGTCGTTTCAGCGGATTACGTTGACTTTCCGCAAGAAACTGACGGCGTCGCTGATCTATCCGGCTCTGCTGATCGTTCTGGTATTTGCGCTGTTCATTTTTCTGATTTCGTTCGTGGTGCCGCGATTTGCGCAGTTGTACGACCAGATCGGCAGCAGGCTGCCTTCGATCACGCTATGGTTGCTGGCTCTGGGAAATTTCGCGCAGAAGTATGTTTTGTATGTGCTGCCTGCGCTGGCGCTGATCGGATATCTGATTTACCGGTGGAGCAAAACGGAGAGCGGCTCGGACCGGATCGACGGGGTGCGGATCAAGCTGCCCATGTTCGGAAACATATGGCTGAAATACCAGGTGGCGCTGTTTTCGCGAACCCTTTCGACACTGCTGAGCGGGGGGCTGCCGCTGGTCCCCTCGCTGGAGACGGCAGCGCGGTCGATCTCGAGCAAGCGAATTTCGCAGGCAGTGTTTTCTTCCGTAGGCAGCGTGCGCGAAGGCAAGGGGCTGTCAACAAGTTTGGAAGGCACGAAGGTATTTCCGCCGCTCTCGGTAGAGATGATTGAGGTGGGCGAGTCGACGGGCGCGCTGCCGCAGATGCTGAATTCAGTGGCGGAGTTTTTCGAGGAGGATGTACAGACGGCGCTAACAGCAGCGATGTCGCTGATTGAACCTGCGATTTTGATTGTAATGGGCTGCATGGTGGTAGTGATTCTGATTGCGCTGTATCTGCCACTGTTTTCAATGGCCAACGCGAGTAACTTCCGCTGAACTCGCCGGGACTTGCCGTCCAGGGTGCTCGCCGCACGGGCGGAAGCCCTTCGGGCAAAGGCCACGGAGACAGTGGTTGTAATAGGGATTTGAGGTAAGGATTATGGCAGAGGCACCGATACTGACATTGCCGACTGAGCAGGACGAGACGGAACGCGCGATGGCGCTGGCGCGGCGGTATCACTCGGAGTTCGTCGATCTGAAGAACTTCCGCATTGAGCATGAGCTGTTCAAAAGAGTGCCGGTGGACATGATGTTCCGCTATAACTTTGTTCCGCTGGAACAGCATGAAGACCGGCTGGTGATCGCGGTGAGCGATCCGAGCAAGCTGATGGTGCTGGATGAGATCTCCGGACTGCTGGGGCAGCGGATTTCGACGCGCGTGGCCACGCTGACGCAGATTACGGACCTGCTGAAGAAGACGGAACAGTCGCAGCGCGTACTGGACGAAGCATCCGAAGGAATGACATTTGATGTGATCTCGTCCGAGGACAATCAGGATGAGACCATCTCGATCGAAAAGCTGACGTCGGAGGAAGACATCAGCCCAATCATCCGGCTGGTGGACACGACGATTTTTACGGCGCTGGAGCGGCGCGCGTCGGACATTCACATTGAAACGTATGACGATTCGGTCCATGTGAAGTACCGCATTGACGGTGTGCTGCAGGCGGCGATGGCTCCGATTGCGCGAGAGCACCACTCGACGATTCTGTCGCGCATCAAGGTAATGAGTGAGCTGGACATTGCGGAACGCAGGGTTCCGCAGGACGGGCGCTTCCGCGTGCGGTACAAGGGGCGGCTGATCGATTTTCGTGTATCCATAATGCCGACGGTGCATGGCGAGAATGCAGTGCTGCGCGTACTCGACAAGGAATCGATGAGCGAGAAGTTTCGCAAACTAACGCTGGACGTGGTGGGCTTTCATGAGGACGATCTGCGGCGGTTCCGGCGGTATATTCGCGAGCCCTATGGGATGGTGCTGGTGACGGGGCCGACGGGTTCGGGCAAGACGACGACGCTCTATGCCGCGCTGAATGAGATCAAGAGCGACGAAGACAAGATCATCACAATTGAAGACCCGGTGGAGTACCAGATTCGCGGCATTACGCAGATCCCTGTGAACGAGAAAAAAGGGCTGACGTTTGCGCGCGGGCTAAGGTCGATCCTGCGACATGATCCAGACAAGATTCTGGTGGGCGAAATCCGCGACCAGGAGACGGCGCAGATTGCGATCAACTCGGCGCTGACAGGGCACCTGGTGTTTACGACGGTGCATGCGAACAATGTAGTGGATGTGCTGGGCCGTTTCGTCAACATGGGCGTGGAGGTCTATAACTTTGTTTCCGCGCTGAACTGCATTCTGGCGCAGCGGCTAGTGCGCACGATCTGCGAATACTGCGTGCATACGGTGCATTACGACGACGAAACACTGCTGCTGAGCGGGCTTGATCCGGCAGAGTGGCGCGCCTTTGAGTTTCGCGAAGGGACGGGGTGCATTGAGTGCGGCGGGACAGGCTATCGCGGACGTACGGCGATTCATGAGCTGCTGGACCTGACGGACCCGATCCGCGAAATTATTCTGGAGAAAAAGCCCAGCTCCGAAGTCCGCAGGCTGGCGCAGAAGGAAGGGATGCAGTTCCTGCGCGAGTCGGCGATTGACCGCGTGCGGCGCGGGCTGACGACACTGAAAGAGATCAACAAGGTTACATTTATCGAGGCTTCGCGCTAGTGGAATTTTCTCTTCGTATTCTTTCGTCGAACAGCAGCCTGCGGCCGGGACTGGCGTGCGAGATTACGCCCGACGGCGTTCTTGCTGCGAGGCAGGCGGGCGGGCAAATGGTAATGGCGTTCGCACCGCTGGCGGCAAACATAGTTCAGCCGGGGCTGGCCGAACCTAATTTTGTGAACCAGGCAGAGGTAGTTGCTGCTCTGCGGCAGGCATTGGATCAGGTTGCGGCGCGGGAGAAGCAGCTTACGCTGGTGGTTCCGGATGCGGCGGTGCGCGTGCTGATTTTGGATTTCGATTCTCTTCCCGCAAAGACGCAGGAGGCATTGCCGGTTGTCCGATTCAGGCTGAGGAAGCTTGCGCCATTCGACATAGAGGACGCAGCGGTGAGCTATCAGGTGATGCGGCAGGAGCAGGACCTGATGCGCGTGCTAGTTACGATGATGCCCGCAGCGATTCGCGCCGAATATGAGGACGCGGTGCGCGCTGCAGGGTATGAGCCCGGAGCGGTATTGCCTTCGACACTGGCATCGCTGGCTACGCTGCCGACGGGAGATGCAGCACTGGTGATCAATCGCAATTATTGTTCGTTGACGACCGCCATCACGAACGGCAACGAACTGTTGCTGCATCGGACGCTGGAGCTTTCGGCGAATGAAGCATCGCGACGCGACGATCTGACCCAGGCGGTGTCTGTTGCAGCAGCGTACTTCGAGGACACGCTGCAAAGTGAGCCGCGTGTGCTTTATTACGTGGGCGCGGGAGGTGCAGATGAGTTCGCGCGTGCGATGGGAACAGAGCCTGGCAGCGTTGTGCGCGATCTGGTGACGACTCCTGCGGGAGCAATGAGCGCAATTCCGAATGGGCTGGCAGCAGGGGTAATGGGGGCACTGGCAAGCTGATGAAAATTACGCTCAATCTCGCGAGCCAGCCATACGTCGACCTGCGGTCGGTGCTGAAGCGCCTGCGCATCATTATGGCGGCACTGGTTCTGGCGGCAATTCCGCTGTTCCTTCTACTCAAGGCCGAACAAAAGAAAGCAGAGAGTGCAACGGCGCGCGTGGAGGCAATGCAGAACCGTGTGCTGAGTCTCCAGCACCAGATGCAGAGTTATCAGGCGCTGATGCAGCAACCGCAGAACGCCGCAGTTCTGGGCGACTCGAGTTATTTGAACAGTCTGTTCCGTCGGAAGGCATTTTCGTGGACGGCGACCATGACTGACCTGGAGACGGTGCTGCCCGAAGGCGTGCAGGTGCTGAGCCTTGATCCGACGATTACGAAGAGCGGCGACGTAGAGGTTCATCTACGTGTGAGCGGCGCGCGCGACCGGGCGATTGAGCTGGTGCAGAACCTGGAGAAGTCACGGCATTTCGCGTCTCCGCGTCTGTCGGGCGAAACACTGGCGCAGACTTCGGGAGAGGGCAATGCGGTTCAGCCGGTTTCCGCATCGAGTGCGGTGAACTTCGATATTCTCGCGGATTACCGGCCGCTGACTGCCGACGAGCAGAAGCAAGAGCAGGAAGCAGCGAAGGGGTCAGACAAAAAGAGGGACGATAAAACAACAGGCGATGCAACTCAGGTGAGTCCAGCGAAGAAGCGGGGGGCACGATGAAGGACTTACGCCGCTGGTTTACCGCGCTAAATCTGCATCTGGCAGGCGGCGCAGCACTGGCTGTGCTGGTGCTTGTGCTCGCGGTAAAGGTAGTACTGGCAGTTCATGCCGCGGGCGCGACTGACTCTGCGAGCTATCAGCAAGGGGAGATTCACTATGCGCAGCTCCATGCGCAGATGGCGCATTTGCAGGGGCTACCGCAAAAGGTAGACACGGCACGGAACGACGGGGCCCATTTTTATGAGACACGGGTTGCGCCCAACTACTCCACGATTGCGCAGGAACTGGGCGCTGCGGCGGTGAAAAACCAAGTGCGACTAGCGCGGGCACAATACATGCCATCAGCCGCTGTTGATGGCCTGACAGAGGTCCGCATTGATGCCGGCCTGAGTGGTGATTACGCGCCGATGATGCACTTCATCAATGATCTTGAACGCGACAAGAACCACGTCTTCTTTATCATCGACGGGCTTACGTTCACAGGGCAGCAAGGCGGCCTGGTGAATCTACGTCTACGGCTTTCTACCTATCTTCAGTCGGGCGCGACTGATCTTCCTCCAGCGGCGGTGAATAATGGCGCTCCTGGTGAGGACGAAACTGCCGTGACAGGTCCGGCACAGCAGGAGGTCCGCTGATGGCGCTCAAAGCCGGAACGGAAGACAAGAAGAAGGTCGCCTTCGCCGCAGTGCTGCTGGTTGTGGTTCTGTTTCTTGTACTGCGGATGGTCTTTCAGATGTTTAGCGGAGGCACGCAACCGGCATCGTTGCCGCCTACGGTTGCACAGACTCCGACCTCGCCGGAGATACAACAGGCTGGCGCGGAACACGAAGCAACGAAGATTCCTGCTTCGATCCTGAATCTCGATCCCACGCTACATCCGGAATGGATGGCCGCAGCTGAGTCACTTGAGTACGCAGGAACGGGACGGAATATTTTCTCGATGTCGTCGGTTCCGGTGGCGATCGAGAAGCCGCATGGACCAATCAGGCCCAGCGAGCAGCAGCAGGTTGCGCAAGGGCCGCCACCGCCACCGCCGATCGACCTGAAGTTTTTCGGATATGAGTCTCACACAGGAGACCCGCGGAAAGCGTTCCTGCTGCGCGGCGACGATGTGTTCATTGCGGCGGCGGGTGATGTTGTGGATCACCGTTACAAGATCCTGCAGATTTCGCCGCTTTCCATTCAGATTGAGGACTTGCCCTACAACAATACGCAGACCTTGCCGCTGGTACAGAACTAATGCCGTTGTTGCGCCAATCCGTGCGAAAGGCTGAATCGGAAGAGGGATTCATTCTTCTGATGGTTTTGTTTCTGATGGTGCTGCTGCTGATTGCGCTGGCGGTCGCCGCGCCGAAGGTTGCTGCTTCCATCCAGCGCGATAAAGAGATTGAGCTAATCCACCGCGGTAATCAGTACAAACGCGCAATCAAGCTGTATTACAAGAAATTCGGGGCGTATCCGACATCGATCGACCAGTTACTGGATACCAACAATATCCGCTTTCTGCGCAAACGCTATACGGATCCTATAACCGGCAAAGATGACTGGAGATTGATTTATGTTGGCCAGGCGAAGGTTCCGCCAATGGGATTTTTCGGCCAGCCGCTGGGAGGAGTACCCACAGCCTCGAATATCAATACCTCGGTTTCAGGAGCGACAGGAGCAGTTGCTACGAACACACCGGGATTCGGATCGTCGGCCTTCGGGACGTCAAGCGTGGGCTCCACTGGGTTTGGGTCATCGGGACCCGGAACGGGTTCCAATACCGCGTCTACAGGAGGGGCTGATTCTGCGTCCAGTTCTTCCGGAACAGATGAGGGCTCAGGCACAGATTCCGGCTCGTCTACATCGAGCGGATTTGGCACGAGCGGAACGGGTTCGTCCGTGTTCGCAAGCAGCGACAACCCCGGCTCCAGTCCGACGATTGGTGGTGGGCCGATCATGGGCGTGGGCATCCCGGTCAAGAAAGCCTCTCTGCTCGAATACAAGAAGCAGAAGCATTACAACGAATGGGAGTTTGACTACTATCCGATGGAAGATATGATGCAGGCCGCCGGACTGGCGGGCGGGACGAATGTAAACAGTGACAATCCCGGTGCAGGAACGGGACTGACCAACGGAACTGGCACAGGTATGGGAAGCTTCGGGAGCAGCGGATTCGGATCGAGTCCGGGAAGCGGCGGGACGGGAACCGGAACAGGGACTGACGGAAATACTGGCTCGTCGACATCGCCTAACGGCTCAAATCCGAATCAACAACAATAAAAATGGCCCTGCAATGAGGGCCATTTGATCTGAGAAGATCGTGCTCAGGCGCTGAAGGATGAGCCGCATCCGCAGGTACTCTTGACGGATGGGTTCTCGAATTTGAAGCCAGCGGCTTCCAGTGTTTCGACGTAGTCGACGACGCAGCCGTTGAGGTACATCATCGAAGTGGCATCGACAAAGACCTTCAGGCCGTCGAAATTCAGCACCTTATCCATCATTCCGGCGGCGTTCTCAAACGACATAGAGTACTGAAAGCCGGAGCAGCCTCCGCCGACGACACCGATACGGAGACCAGCTGGCAGCGGGTCCTGGGTCGCCATGATCTCGCGCACCTTGGCTACGGCGCTATCGGTAAGCGTGAGAGGGGTCGATTTGACCTGAGCGATTTCGGGTGTGGCTGTTGCCATTAAGTCGTCTCCTGAAGAAGCTAAGGAATTTCTGTCTTTAGTGTATCGCCGACGAGAAGGCGAAAACAAGACACAAATATTAGATGCTGCAGGGGCGGTTCAGATTCAGCCCCACGAGAACGATTCCAAGCGTTAACTACTGTCCGGCGGTGATTTGTGAAGAAATTCGATTGTATTCCTCCTGGCTGAGAACGCCCTTTGAAATCAGATCATGCGGGGTGGCATAAGGCCGATTATGGATGATTCGCCCTGCGCGAACGGGTGAGATGCCCGGGAGGGTAGTCAAGCGAGCCTTGCTGGCAGTATTGAGATCGACCAAGTTGGAGCCGGGTGCGCCAGGTGAGGTGTTACTGCTCAGGCCCTTCTTAACCCCGGCAGCGATGTCATTCACTTTGCGCTCTGCATTGGCGGCTTCCATTCTGGCGTCAGCTTCGGCCTGCTGGGCTTTGGCCCTGACCTGCTCGGTTGTCTGCGCAGCCTGCTGTTTTACCTGCTGATCGGATTGAGGACGATTGCCGCAACCTGCCAGCCAAAGCACGACCAGCCAAGCTCCAAGAGCGGTCAATATGAGAAAGGCCAATTCTTTCCAGAGTTTTTCGGGACGGGCCATTTGCTGTCTCTCACGATCGATCTACTTTGATGGAGTCGTTTCATTTGCAGGGGGTTGCCAAGCCGGTTGCGCGATATGGAAAATCCCCTGTGCAACGATTGAAAATTTGGCATATTATGCTCGCGACGGCCCCTCCTACCCCGAGCCCAGAACCCTGGACCCGCTCGGTATCTGGAGCCGGCTCAAATCCCGAACCTGAGGTGCTTTATGAGCGCCATGCCTGTTCTGTGGATCGTGTGGGCCGGAGTTGCAGCAATCATGCTCATCCTTCTCGGCTACCGCGGGACACTCACCCGGTATGAAGAAGACCAGATCTTTCTTGATGATTGCGAGGAGCACCAAAAGAAGGAGCAAACCGCACTTCTCGCGAAAGTTGAGAAAATTCAACCTTATGTGCGCGCGTCCATTGCGGCGACGTGTGTTCTATCGGCCTGCATTATCGGCTTTTACGTGTGGGACGCGATAAGGCACTTATCATAACCACGAAAGGTCACTACACGGCCGGAATGCGAGTCATTCCGGCGGTGTTCATTTCTATTTTCCATTCCTAGTCCAGCATCCAGCATATCTGCAGCAAACTGTTTCACCATTTGAGCAAGAGCATTTCAGCACAGAAACCAGGTCCCATAGCGGCCAGAAGGCTGTATGTGCCCGTCTGAGGCCGGTGATGCTTCATCACCTCATCGAGGACAACCAGCACAGAAGCTGAGGACAGGTTTCCGACACGCTTCAGCGTATCCCAGGAAATTTTCAAGTCGTTGCAATCAAGGGAAAGCGCTTCGGCAGTTGCTTCCAGGACTTTGGGGCCTCCGTTATGCATGATCCATGAACCGATGTCTCCACGAGTGAGGCCTTGCTCGGAGAGAAACACATCCACGTCACGACCGAGGTTCTCGCGCACAACTTTCGGCACATCGGGCGACAGCATGATCTGGAAGCCCTTTTCAGAAATGTCCCATCCCATCACATCCTGCGTATCCGGATAAAAGAACTGACGGTTGGCGAGGATGCCTGGGCCGTTAAGATGTGCGCTTACATGCGCGTTTGGACCAGCGACCATGACGGCCGCGGCTCCATCGCCGAAGAGACCGGACGAAATGAAATTGGCCATCGAGAGATCGTCGCGTTGCCAGGTGAGCGAACAGAGCTCCACTGAAAGCAACACGGCAATCTGATCAGGATATGCGCGCACATAGTCTGCGGCGCGCGCTAACCCGGCAGCTCCGGCCACGCAGCCCAAGCCGAAGATGGGATTGCGCTTGATACGAGGGGAAAGTCCCATACGGTTGACGAGGCGCGCATCAACGGACGGGCTGGCGATGCCGGTAACAGATACGAAAAACAGCGCAGCGATCTGCTCACGCGGCACGCCTGTCTGGGACAAGAGGCCTTCGATGGCCTGCGCGCCTAACTGCTCCGCGACTTCTATCCAAACATTATTCGCTTTTCCCCATGTATCGAGAGCGACATAGTCAGCCAAAGAGCGGGAGAAGTAGCGGCCATCGACGCCTGTTCGCCGATGCAGGCGATCGAGCATTGCGGCGGTCTGCGGGGTTTGCCCCCAGAAGGTCTTGAGCGCCTCTATGACCTCGTGCTGGTGAAAATAATATGGAGGAAAGGCTGTGGATGTGGCTGCGATAAGCATTGTTGTCCTTTGGACCACAAAATGAGCTTAATCGATACCAGCAGATGCAAACGTCATGGAAAAGTCACCGATCATCTATTTTTTCTGATTGTCCCGATTGCCTTTTCTGCGGCTTCAACGGTTTGTGCGATGAGGGTGGCGATGGTCATGGGGCCGACTCCGCCGGGAACGGGCGTGTATGCGGCGACGCGAGGGATGACGGGTGCGAGTTCGATATCGCCTACACCACCGGGGTGGTATCCGGCATCGACAACGACGGCTCCATCGCGAATCCAATTGGCCTTGATGAACTCGGGTTTGCCGACTGCACCTACGAGAATTTCGGCGCGGCGGACGACTTCAGGCAGATTTTTTGTGCGTGAGTGGCAGATGGTGACGGTAGCGTTGGCGCCAAGAAGCATCATGGCCATGGGTTTGCCGAGGATAGGGCTGCGGCCAACAACGACGGCTTCCCTGCCCGCGATTTCGATTCCGTAGCGACGGAGGAGACGCATGATTCCGGCAGGCGTTGCGGAACCATAGGCATGCTCGCCCATGGACATGCGTCCGAAACCGAGGCTCGTGACTCCATCTACGTCTTTTTCGAGGGCGATGCGGTCGAAACAGGCGCGCTCGTCGATCTGTTTGGGAACGGGATGCTGAAGCAGGATGCCATGCACGCGGGGATTGGCGTTGAGCTCGTCGATCTGCGCGAGGAGCTGCGTGGTGGTGGTTTCCTCAGGAAGCGCGATGCTGAGCGATTCCATGCCGACGCGGCGGCAGGCGTTGCCCTTCATTTTGACGTAGGTCGCAGATGCAGGATCGGCGCCTACGAGGATGGTGGCCAGAATCGGCGGTTCAGGATTGCCGGTCTGCTCTTTGAGTTTCGCGACCCGAGCCGTGAGTTCGGCTTCGAGTTCCTTTGCGTATGCCTTGCCGTCGAGTATGGTGGGGGGCATAAAACTTCTCGCGCCTTTTCCTAAATCATTGAAAAACCATGGTTTTCTTGTACGAAGAAACCAGCCAAACTATTGAAAACAGATTATTTGCGTGCAGCTTCCTGAAAAGAGGAGGGTTGGAGGTTTTCAGTTTCCCATCTTCTTCAAAGAAGAGGTCTTGCGGTTACGGTCTTGAGAATGGATGACTTATTTGGGGCGATTTTCGGGGATTCCATTTAGGAAGCTCCCCTAATTTCCACTTTGCTATGCGAGGAATCAGCGATCTAACCCCCTAATACCAGTATAGCTTCTGGCGATAATTCAAATGCATCTCTTATCTGTTTCTGTTTTCAAATGATTCCGAGCATGTGTTTGATTTAGTTTTGCCTGCTAAAACACGAAGGCCCGGCGTGATGGCCGGGCCTTTTGTGTCTCTATTTCCATTATAGCTGGTTGGGTGGAAATTAAATGCATGGGAAGATAGGCAATCGAAGTTGCGTAGCCGATTGTCGAGAAAATTAAATGTAGATCCTTCGCTTCGCTCCTACGGTCGCTGCGCTCAGGATGACACCACTTTAGTTTGGTCACACAGTGACACCGGGCTTCAGTTTGGCGATGGCCAGATCGTGGGTGTGTGCTGTTGCCCGCGATTCCGGCGCTCGCAACTCAAAACGTGAGCTTCAGCGCAAACTGTATCAGTCGCGGATTGTTCACGGTTGAGTTCACGGCGCCGAAGCCGACCGCGTTGATATCGTTGATCGGCAAACCGAACTGTGCGTGATTGAAGAGGTTGAAGAACTCTGCGCGGAAGTTCAGGCCCATCTCCCTAGGCAGCGGAAATTGCTTGATAACGGAGAAGTCCGTGTTAACGAAGTCAGGGCCGGTGACCGGGACACGAGATGCATCTCCGAGTTCTCCAACGGGAGCGGAAACAAAGCACGCGGGATTAATGTACTGGCTCTGGCTGTGATGCGCCGCGTAGACGTCGCATCCCGAGACCTGATCGGGGCGGTTGAAGTTGTTGTCGTTGCCGCCGGCGTTGAAGGTGGTGCCGGATTGGTTGAAGCTGTCGATCAGAGGATCGGGGAAGCCGGAAGAGATCCTTTGGATAACGGTTACCTGGTAGCCGCCGAGAAGAGTGTTGGTCAGACTATTCCAGTCGCTTCCGAACGCTTTGCCCTTGCCGAAAGGAAGATCGTAGATCACGCTGGCCGTGAAGCTGTTATTGAGGTTGATCTGCGACAAGCCCCAATCCAGCGTTCGCCAGTTAGGAAGTGGAAAATAAGGCGCGCTCAGGAGAGAGCCCAGGCCATCTGACAGGCCGTTGTCATAGGTATGGGAATAGGAGTAGGCGATGAGGGCATAAAGGCCGTGTTTCGCCGTCTTGGTCTCCGCCTTAATCTGCAGCGAGTTGTAGCTGGTGTCGCCCACGTCGCCGAAGAGCAAAATAGCGTTGAAGTTAGGCGGATTGTAGGGGTACACATAGGGCTGCCCATTCGGGAGACAACCAAGGGTATAGGAGGATGATCCAGTGCAGGCGCTGGGACTATTGACGTTGAGGTCATTGCCTCCAACCAGCAGATGATTGCCGCGCGAGCCTGCATATCCGGCAGTGAGGACGACGTTGCCAGGTAATACTCGTTCAACGTTGACGTTGTATTGCCGCACTCTGCCCAGCTTGAAGTTGGTGGGCTGAGTGTAAAAGGTGCCTGTAAATGTACCAACTGTCGGCGGCGATGGAATGGCCTGGAATCCATTGGAAAGGCTGATGTTCTCGGGAGTGCCTCCCAAGACTGTGGCGCAGTACGAGGTGGAGAAAGCGCAGCCAGTGGAGAAAGTTGCAGGGAAGGCGTCCGATTCGCCGAGGAAGGGCGGGTTCTGCCAGAGGCCCTGCGCGCCTTGACTCCAGGCTGAGTCGTGATACATGGCAAAGCCGGCTCGAAGCACGGTCTTGTCGCTGCCCATTACCTTCCAGGCACCGCCGATGCGCGGCTCGAGAGCGGTCCAGTCCATGGTCACTCCAGCCGACGAACTGACCCCGTTTTGATTCGCAATAAGAAGCTGCTCGGTGCTGGGAATGTAGTTTGCCAAGCGTCCGTCAACCTCTGAGATTGGCGTAGTCATGTCCCAGGCCAAGCCGAGATTGAGGGTGAGTGAATTGGTGATTCTCCAGTCATCCTCGCCAAAGGGGCGGTAGATCTTCCAGCGGCGGCCGGTAACAGGCCCGTTGAAGGTCTGGTCGTGAATGGCCACGCCGGGTATGCCAAGGAGGAAATCCGCCTCCGTATTGCCGGGAATGTTGGCGCTGCTGAGACCGGAGAAGTTGCCAAAGGCGCTGATGATCCAGAAACCATCCTGAAAGGCCTCAGTGCCGACATTCATCTGATTGGCCCGGAAATCCAGTCCGACGTGAAAGGTGTGTTTGCCGCGGATGAGATCGAGTGAGTCCCGGAACGAGAAGATATTCGTTCCACCCTGAAAAGGAGAGTACCCGCGATCTCCGAGCGCCCAGTAGCCACTACCACCACCCTGAAATTCCGTAGAGACCAGGCCGCAGCTATAGAAGTTCAGGCATTTCGAGGAGCCGTCGGGACATCCGAGGTTGGCGTTGGGAATTCCGCCGGGCACGATGGTTGCCGAGGCGCAGGTTCCTGTGCCTTGCGAGCTGATGTAGTCGAAGATGCGGTTGTAGCCGAAGGTGGCCTGGTTGACCATCGAGGCTGAGAAGACGTGGGTTTCGCCGATGGCCACGTTGCGGCCGTGATTGATGATGCGCTGATTGGTGCCGAAGGCGTTCGCTGAAGCAAAGGCTGGCGGGTTCGATCCGCCCGGCACGTAGGAGAAGGCCTGATCGTAGCTGAAGCGCCCGAAGAGCGAATCGGCGGCAGACAGGTTATGGTCCAGGCGAGTATCGAACTTCGTCTCGTTGAGTTGGCGTACGGGAACGTTGACGTAGTTGTATCCCGCGGCGGCGTTGTTAGCGTTCGGCGCGGGGTATAGGTTTATCATCGCCTGCCCGATGTTGTTGATCAGGCCGGATGGAATCTTGTTACAAGGGGTTCCCTGTGGCTGGCTTCCGTCTGGATTGGAAGGCAGCGGTTGTCCTGCCGCCCCGTTGCACTGGAAGTAGACATTTGGATAGACAGCAGGGTTGGTCGAGGCCCCGATCATATTCGGGTTTACGATAACGGGACCGCTCTGCGGATTGCCGAAAGGATCGGCAGAGAAGTCGCCTGTGCGCATAGCCAGAGAGGGGACCAGGCCTGTAAAAACGATGCCTTCACGTTGATACTTTTGTTCGCCATCGACGAAGAAAAACGTCTTGTTTTTACGAATGGGGCCGCCGATCGCACCTCCGAATTGGTTCAGGTTGAACTGCGGGACGCTGGTCGCGAAGTAACTCCTGGCATTGAGCGCCGTATTGCGAAAGAACTCGAACAACGTTCCATGGAAGTCGTTGGAGCCCGATTTTGTTGTGACGAGCACGGTGGGTCCGGCGCGAGTTCCATATTCGGCGGAGTAGGTATAGGTCAAAACCTTGAATTCCTGAATGTCGTCGATCGAGGAAAAGATGGCGATACCGCCCGCTGTCAACTCGTTGTTATCGACGTTGTCGAGCAGCCAATCTGTACTGTTGGGGCGAGAGCCACCGACTGACAACGAGAAAGAGCCGCGTGCAGCCACCTCACTGCTGGCCGCCGAGGTAAAGAAGCTGTTGGGATTGGTCTCTGCAGTAGCACCTGCCGTGAGGGTGGCGAGCTGTACAAAGTCGCGGCCGTTCAAGGGCAGTTGCGAGACTTGCTGCGAAGTGATGACCTGACCGAGAGAAGGATTGGCTGTCTCAGCGGCAACAGCCTCACCAGCAACGGTGACCGTGGTGGACACGCTGGCCGGAACAAGGGTGAAATCCAGTTCGCGGGCTTGATCCACCTGAAGGTTGAGATCTTTGGATTCGGAGCTCTGGAAACCGGTATAGTCAACGCGTACCGTATAAGTACCAACGGGGAGCAGCGGGATCAGATAGTGGCCTGCGTCGTCGGTTTTCCCTGTGCGCTCAAAACCGGTTGCCTGGGACGTAACGGTAACGGTGGCTCCCGAGATGTTCGCCCCAGATTTATCAGTAACGGTGCCGGAGAAGCTTCCCGTGGCCTGAGCGTATGTTCGCGGGCAGACAGCGGACACAATCACAATAACGATGATGGAGAAGAATACTTTGCGCGCTAACCTAGTAGCCAACGCCCGCGTATGTTTCGGGGATACTGCCCCAACCTTCAGGCAATTCATAAAACAACTCCTCTCAATGGCATTTAAGGAGGTTCTATTTCCCAAGATTTGAGTAACTGTAGCAGAAATTGTTGACCGAACGTCAACATAAAGTTTGCCTATTACCGCAAGACACAAATGCGAAGTCAAGACACCCGAAATCTGAATATAGTGTGCGAGGTGCATTCTTCGCCGAACCACGAGCCAGTTCAACTGTGGCCATTGTTTAGCTCGGCACGACTTCAATTCTGCGAAGAGACCCAGCGTTCAATCTCATGAAAACGATCACCGACAATGTTCGAACTTTGAACGCTATCCAGTGTGAATAAGTCATAAACGCGCTTGTGGTAATGTGCTCTCTATTACTCGGGAAGCGGTTCTAATATCTCGATTGGTATTTGGCGCGGAGGGCGGTGAGACCGCCATGTTGGAAGCGATCAAGAAGACGATTGCCAATCTTAGTCAGGGCTTGGTCTGGGTTTCCTCCAGAGGAGCGATGCGGCCTGCGGCGCGAAGATAGCGGAGAAGGTGGTCGAGAGGCGGTTTGGGAAGGAAATCGTCAAGGGTCACGAGATCGCCAGAGGATTCCCGCAGAAGACCTTCCGGCAGGCTGCCAAGCGCGGCCACCAACGATTCCTTGCGCATGGGAGCGACATAGACTGTCACGTCGGTGACGAGCAAACGGCCGAAGTTCTCCAACACGACGCCGGGCAAGGACGGAAACACCCTATCTTCCATGTTCTGAAGAAACATAGAAAGCCAGAGAAGCACCCGGACGGGCGCAGTGGTGTAGCGGCGAAGGTAATTAAGGGTCTGGTAGCCCTCCGGATAATTGGTGACGACAACAGCGCCTAAAGCGGCAAGCTGCTCGATCATGGCCAGCAGTTTCGCGTTATCAGAGGCAACTGAGCTATCGAGATTTTGAGTGTTGACCTCGAGGACATTCAATGGTTCGCGGTCGGAGTGAACCCCTTCTGCCAGGAACTTTTGCCGCGCGGTCTGAAAGGCTTCGACAGCAGATGGGCCAGGATGGCCGCGTAACGTACGCTCTACGATGAGTGGCCGCTTGCGAAGAGGAGAAGCCGGCTCGACCACATGTGCCTCGGAGTCGAAGACCAAGGCATGGGACAGGCCAATGCGGAGCAAGTCCAGACACCAGAGGCGGGAGTCTTCACCAGCGAAAACAGGACCAGTTAGTTCGAGCACGTCGATTTCGATCCGTTCAAGGGACAGATCGTCGAACAGGCTGGCCAGAAAGGCCTCCGGGGAAGACCGGTGTTGATGGGCGGCATAGATCAGATTTACACCGAGCGTGCCAATGGCCTGCTGCTGGAGCTGCGCGGTGGAATCCCCGAGATTGATGTGGAGAAGAATCTGGTTCGGCTGGCCCTGGGGTTCGTCCTGGAAGCGGAAGCCGACCCAGCCGTGCTGTTCGTTAGTTCCCTGGTAATTTCGCGTGGCGACGGTGTCTGCAAAAACGAAAAACCGGGTATGGGCGCCGCGAGCCTCGCCGAGCCGGGCGAGCAGAAGCTGATATTCGTGATCGAGCATGGCCAGGAGGCGCTCTTTGGAGACGTAGCGCGTGCCAGCTCCGTATGTGTTGTCGCTGACGGCCTTGTCGTAGGCCGAGATCGCTTTTGCAACCGTCCCCGAAGCGGCGCCGACGCTAAGAAACCATCGAGCCACTTCCTGACCGGCTCCAATTTCGGCAAACGTACCGTAGATCGAGGCCTCCAGATTAATGGCGAGAGCTTTGGCATGAATGTCGGTGGATTGCTGGGGTGTGAGGGTGGACACGAGCGGCTCCATTTTGGAGAATCCGGGATGGGCAGGAGTATAGCGCAGAATGAGCCAGGCAGTTGCTCTTACGGCCGAATCGACGGAGAACAAAACCCTCCCACGAATGCGCCATCCTACGTGGCGCTACTCGGCGGCACTGAGCTGGTGGCGGACGTCGGCTCCGCGGACCCAGAAGATGACGTCGGTGGCGATGTTGGTGGCGTGGTCGGCGATACGCTCCAAGTTGCGCGCGATGATGATTGCCTGGAGCGCCTGCGCAGCGCAATCGGAGCGCGCCTGGATGACGGAGACAAGATCGCCGTGCGCGACGCGGTTCATGCGGTCAATTTCGTCGTCCATTTCGAGGACAGATTCGGCGAGGGGAGCGTCTCCGTCGAGCAAGGACTGGATAGAAGTGCGGATCATGCGGGCGGCGTAGTTGCCCATGGTGAAGATGTCGACGGGAAGGTCGACCTCATCGTCCTCGATGAGGCTGAGGGTGCGCAGCGCGATGCTCATGGCCTGGTCCCCGATGCGCTCAAGGTCGCCGTTGATCTTGATAACGGCGAGAATGAAGCGCAGGTCGATGGCCATGGGCTGCTCTTTGGCAAGGAGATCGTAGGCCATCTCGTCGACTTCGCGGTGCTGGGTGTTGATGGCGGTCTCATTGTCGCGGACGTACTGGCAGAGCGCGGCATCGCGCTGGAGATAAGCTTCGACGGCAGCCTCCATGGTCTGCTGCGCGAGGGCGGCCATGGCGAGGAGTTTGTCCTTAAGCTCGAGCAGTTGCTGATGGAAGTGAAGGCGCGGCAAAAA
>JASHRS010000045.1 GCA_030037215.1 Silvibacterium sp.
AGAGCCGGGTCGCCGTGGTGGTTCGGGCCATGATTCTTTGTGCTGTTCTCGCGCTGGGACTGGTGGCGTGGACTGTGTGGCGATCGGTACGGGCAAAACCGGCGGCCGTGTCGATCGAATCGCTTGCGGTGCTGCCGCTCGCGAACCTGTCGGGCGATCCGTCAGAGGAGTTCTTCTCCGACGGCATGACAGATCAGCTGATCACGGATCTGGCCAAAGTAGGCTCGTTGCGCGTCGTCTCGCGAACGTCGGTGATGCAGTACAAGGGGACAAAGAAGAACCTGCCGGAGATTGCCCGCGAGCTGAACGTGGACGCCATCGTAGAAGGGTCCGTAATTCGTTCGGGCCAGCGCGTGCGTGTGACCGCTCAATTGCTGGACGCACGCACCGACGGGCACATCTGGGCAGAGACTTACGACCGCGATCGTGGCGATATTCTGAAGCTGCAGGGAGAAGTGGCAGGCTCCATAGCGCAACAGGTTCGCGCTGAAATTACTCCGGCGCAGCAGGAACATATGAGCAGGGCGGCTGCAATCAATCCGGCCGCATACGATGCCTACATTCAGGGACGCCTTTACTTCACGACTGAATTCACCAAACCCGCATCGCTCAGGAAGGCTCAGCGTCTTTTCGAAGACGCGATCCGGGAGGATCCGAACTTCGCGCTTGCCTATGCGGGCCTGGCAGACACGTACGTCTATCTTGCCTATGACGGAGCCATGCCTAAGGAGCAGGCGTATGAGTCCGCGAAGAAGCTGGTCGCAAAAGCACTGGAACTAGATGACAGCATTGGCGAAGCCTGGGACACCCTGGGCGCGCTGGACTGGAGCTTTGACTGGGATTGGGATGCCGCGGATCGCGCATTCAACCGGGCCATCGCACTGGCCCCGAGTTACAGCTGCGCGCATGAGGACCGCGCCACATTTCTTGCTTTTCTTGGCCGGCGGTCCGAAGCGCTTGCTGAGATCGCAAAGATCGACCAGTTGGATACAAGCTCCAGTTCGGCAGGGTCCGAATCATATGCGTACTTTCAACTGAGGGATTATCCCAGCCTGATCGAATCCAGCAAGAGGGGCCTGATCCTGGATCCAAAGGATTCGTCTCAGCACTACTATCTGGGAGCTGGTTACGAAGGCACAGGCAGGCTCCGGGAAGCGATCGCGGAATATCAGAAGGCCATGGCGACGTCCGACGATCCGCGACCAGCCGTGGCGCTGGCGCACGCATGGGCTGCAGCGGGCGAGAAGGGCAGAGCGGAAAAGATACTTCTCGTCTTGGAGCACAACGCGAAGGCGATGGCTTCTCCATATACGATGGCTACGATTTACGCGGGGCTCGGCGAGAACGACCGAGCGCTGGAGTCGCTCAAAAAAGCCTGTCTTGAGAAGTCGCTCGACGCTGACCGGATCAGGTCTGACTTCCTGTTGGATAGCCTGCGTTCCGATCCTCGCTTTCAGGATCTTATTCGCCGTGTGGGTTTGACCTAGACCCAACACGAGAATGCTGCTCTGTTGAGCGACCCGTCTGGAGATTCTTCCGGCACCTCGATAGTCCCGCCGTGTCTACTCTCTGGAAGCGATACCGATTGCACACGCGATCATCTTGCTAAATCAGCTTCGGGTACAGAAACCGATCCTAAATTGTAGTGCTTCTTGGTAAGCGCGAAATCGCCAATGCACTCACTAAACGCAGGTGAGTAAACGAGAAGTCTGCTCTGAAACCCCATGAATGGAAAAGCCCGGCATTAAGCCGGGCTTTTAGTTCCTTGGAACGGTCAGTTCTATACCGTGACTGGCTGTTCCGCGTTCACGTTCACCGGAGTCAGCCAGCCGAAGCGGTCGGGGCGGAGTCCGTTGGCGATGCCGAAAAATTCTTCGGCCAGTTGTTTGGTAATCGGACCAGGATTGCCGTCAGCCACCTGGATGCGATCCACGCTGCGGATGGGCGTGACCTCAGCCGCCGTTCCGGTAAAGAAGACCTCGTCCGCGATGTAGAGCAACTCGCGCGGCATCGCCTGCTCGACCACCGGAATGCCGAAGTGCCGCGCCAACGTGAGCACAGAGTCGCGGGTGATGCCGGAAAGCACAGAGTTCGCCAGCGGCGTTGTGTAAAGCACGCCGTTGCGCACGACAAACAGGTTCTCGCCGGAGCCTTCCGAGAGATAGCCGTTCACATCGAGCGCAATGCCTTCCGCGTAGCCGTTGATGTCGGCCTCCATGCGGATCAGTTGCGAGTTCAGGTAGTTCCCGCCAGCCTTTGCCAGCGAAGGAGTTGTGTTTGGGGCTGAGCGCTGCCACGACGAGACGCAAACATCGGCGGCGTCTCCGGCGACGTACTTGCCCCATGGAAAGTTTGCGATGTAAACATCCACGGGCGAGGTTCTTGGGTTTACGCCTATCTCGCCGTATCCGCGAAAAGCGATTGGGCGAATGTAGCACGGAGCGATCTCGTTGGCCTCAATCAGCTCAACGACGGCGTTCGAAAGCTGTTCCAGCGAATATGGCAGCTGCATCCGGTAAATCTTTGCCGAATCCACGAGACGCTGCATGTGTTCAGGCAGCCGGAAGACCGCTGCGCCGGAGGGTTGTGCGTAGCAGCGAATCCCTTCAAAGACCGATGAGCCGTAGTGAACCACGTGGCTCATCACATGAATCGTGGCCTTCTCCCAAGGAATGAGGTTGCCATTGTGCCAGATCTTACTGGTGGGCTGAAGAGGCATTGAATACTGCTCCTTATATAGACAGCGCTGAATACTCAATTATAGCGGGACGCCATCCATGAAGGCACTTGTTTAATCGGGAGGGGGAGAAGCCTTTCCTGCCAGATCGCAGGCGCGCCACAGATACCAGCTTGCGATCGAGCGCCACGGTTTCCACCGCTCCCCACGCCGCAGCATATCGGCGGGCTTCGCCAGCATCGAGGCATCGAATGGTTTGCGCTTCGGCAGGCGATGGAAGGTGAGCGCGAAGCCTTTTCGCACGCCGTAGTCGCTGACAGGAAGGACATCGGGGCGGCCGAGGCGGAAGATAAGCAGCATCTCCACTGTCCAGGGGCCGATCCCGCGCACACTCGTCAGCCGGTCGATGATCTCCTGGTCGGGCAGGCGGCGAATCTGCGTGAGAGTGGGCACGGTTCCGTCGATGGTTTTCTTTGCGAGATCGCGCAGGGCGAGGAGCTTGTTGGCGGAAAGGCCGCATCCGCGAAGCTGCTCGTCGGGCGCGGCGAGGAGATGTTCGGGCGCGGGATGAATCTCGCCGAAGAATGTGAGCAGCCTTTTGAGAATCGCTGCCGCGGCCTTGCCGTGCAATTGCTGATAGATGATCGATTCGAGCAATGCCTCGAAGGGCGAGTGCTGGCTCTTCAACCGCAAGGTGAAAGGGCCGGCGCGTTCAATGAGTCTTCCCAGAACAGGATCAGCCGCAGCCAGCTCTTTGCAGGCGCGTGCAGCATCGTAACGAGGAACCCGCCGGCCGTCGGTCATCGGATCAAAAGGGAATCAGAATAGTAAGCGCGAAACCAAGCAGCGCGTGCGCTGACTATACATAGAAAATATCGTTGTTGCCCACAAATCGCAACAATCGGCGCGGATCGCCACAGCCTGCGAAATCTGTTGATCGAAGTCCGCATTAGAGCAGGAAAAAACCTTTGTCATCTTTGAAGGCTTGCTAGTGTCGATTTCCATCGGTATAGTGTTTCTTCAATTTAGAACCAATGGATTCGGGGCGCGAAAAATTCCCCCGGGTAAGAGCTGCGGGCAAGCGCAGCGCGGTAGCCGTTTAACCACCAGGGATTTTGAGGGAAACAGGAATCATTCATGGCGCAGATTTTTGACCGCAGCTCAAACGCGCTGGCACGGGCGAGTCTGATTTTAACTGGATTGATTGTTATAGCCCTGGGAGTAACGCTCAATGAGCTCCAAAGATCGCCATGGGTAACGCGCCAGGGGCAGCGCGCCGACCAGCCGGTTCCGTTCAGCCACAAGCATCACGTCGAGGGACTCGGCCTCCAGTGCCAGTACTGTCACGTCTCAGTCGAAAAATCGAGCTACGCCGGCATCCCTCCTACACGCACCTGCATGAATTGTCACTCGCAGATCTGGACCAACGCTGCGTTGCTCGAGCCTGTTCGCCATAGCTGGGCCACCGGCGAGTCGATTGTCTGGACGCGAGTGCACGACCTTCCCGATTTCGTCTACTTCAATCACGAAATCCACGTAAACAAGGGCATCGGTTGCGAAACCTGCCACGGTCAAGTCAACGAAATGCCCATCATGTATGAGCAGAACACGCTTCAAATGGAATGGTGTTTGAACTGTCATCGCCATCCCGAGGAGAACCTGCGGCCCACCAGCGAGATTTACAACATGGATTGGAAGAAGCCTTCCGATCTGAATCCGGTGTGGTGTACGGCCACCCAGGTACAGCGTGGCGTGCCTACTGCTGAATCGGTGAGCTGCACGACAACCGATCCCGGTAAACAAATGCTTATGCCTGCGGCGTTGCAATTGTCGCTGTCGAATGCGCCGGGCGGTCGAGCCGTGTTCGCCACGACTTCCGCGAAGTTCACAAGCCAGGAGGCCCTGGGCGGCTTTTTGGCCGAACACTACCACATCCGTTCGGCACGCGAACTTTCAAGTTGCGAGGTATGCCACCGGTGAGAGACAGCGTGAAAGAGAACATGCAGAACACACACGCAAAGCTGACCCTGGCTGAAGTCCGCGCAAAGCTTGCCGGGCAGAAGGGCAAAAAGTACTGGCGCTCCATCGATGAGCTTGCCGGAACGCCGGAATTCGAAGCCGCCGTGCGCGAGGAGTTCCCCGAGCACAGTTCCGAGTGGATCGATCCGGTATCGCGCCGCGGCTTCCTCAAGCTGATGGGCGCATCAATGGCGCTTGCCGGTCTTTCCGGATGCACCAAGCAGCCCGACGAGCCCATCTATCCCTACGTCAAAGCTCCCGAAGATCTTGTCCTGGGCAAGCCGGTCTACTTCGCAACGGCCTTTCCGTTTCGTACCGGAGCCGTTCCGTTGCTCGTTAAGAGCGATGCGTACCGTCCCATCAAAATCGACGGCAACCCGGATCATCCTTACAATCAGGGCGGCTCTGACCCGATTACGCAGGGCACACTGCTCGATCTCTACGATCCCGACCGGTCGCAGCACACCTACTATCGCGGCGAGACGCGGCCGTGGGTGGCATTTCTTGGTTCTTTCCGTGCCATGCTCGCGGACAAAAAGGCATCCGGCGGTCAGGGCCTTTATTTTCTGAGCACGACCGTAACCTCGCCAACGCTGGCAGCGCAGTGGAAAAAAGGGCAGGCGAATTATCCCAACGCTAAATTCCTTCAGTACGATCCGGTGAACCGCGACTCGGCCTACGCAGCTTCAAAAGCGGCGTTCGGTGAATACAGGGACGCGCAGTACAAGCTCGACACAGCCGACATCATCGTGTCGCTCGATGCAGATTTTCTCTCCGGTGCAGCCCATCCAGGCTTCCATCGTCTTGCAAAGGATTACGCCAACCGCCGTCGCCTCGACAAAACGAGCACGGGCGAATATTCCATGAACCGGCTCTATGCCGTGGAAACCATGACCACGACCACCGGCATGAAGGCAGAGCATCGCCTGGCTCTGCGGGCAAACGATATCGCCGGCTTCGCTGCCACTCTCGCCGCTGCCGTCGGCGCAGGCTCTGCGCCTTCGGGATACACATGGTCCGACGACGCGCAGAAGTTTCTCGCTGCCCTGGTCAAGGATCTGAAGGCAAACACCGGCAAATGCGTAGTCATCCCCGGCGAGCAGCAATCGGCGAGCGTGCATCTCGCTGCGATAGCCATCAATGATGCGCTCGGCAATGTGGGCAAGACTGTCGTTTACACCGAGACAGTGAACCCCATGCCCACTGTTGAGGGCGACGAAATCAAGTCCCTTGTCGCGGACATGAACGCCGGCAAAGTGGACTGGCTGGTCATCCTCAACACCAATCCAATTTACTCCGCACCCGCCGATCTCGAGTTTGCCGATGCCTTCAACAAGGTGGGGACAGTTGTGCATCTCGGCAACCACCGCGATGAGACCGGATTGCAAGCCCACTGGCACATCAACGCAGCGCATTACCTCGAGTCCTGGTCCGATGCTCGCGCTTATGACGGCACGGTGTCTGTCGTGCAGCCTATGATTGACCCCCTTTATGGCGGCCATTCAGCGCATGAAATCCTGCAGTCGCTGCTCGACAATCCCGATGTCTCGCCCTACGAAGCAGTCCGCAGCACCTGGGGCACACAAGCCGCAAGCGCGCCGGGGGGTGAGGATCCCGATTTCGGCTGGCGCAAGCTTCTTCATGACGGCTTCCTTGCCAACACTGCCTTTACGCCCAGCAGCGGCGGAGGTAAGGCGGTCATTCCAGCACCGCTGCCGCAGCTCGCAGCCGATGCTCTCGAAATTGTCTTCCGCCCCGATCCGCATGTGTATGACGGCCGCTATGCCAACGTAGGCTGGTTGCAGGAGATCCCGCGTCCGATCACAAATCTCTCCTGGGACAATGCTGCGATCATGAGCTACGCCACGCTCGATAAGCTGGGAGTCTCCGAGCATGACGTCATCGAGATCAGCTTGAACGGCAAAACCGTTCTTGCTCCTGCGCTCGCTATTCCCGGTCATGCAGATGGATCAATCACCCTCCACATTGGCCAGGGCCGTACTATAGGCCGTGTCGCGGGTGGCGTAGGGTTCAATGCCTGCCAGATCCGTCCTTCCGGTTCTCCGCTCTTCGCTGCAGGAGCAACCATTCGCAAAACAGGCCAGGAGTGGGGCCTTGCTATTCCGAAAAGCCACTACATCGATCATCGCGCCACATACGTCGGCGGCGACGGCAGTGGAACTCACTCGCTCGAGGGCAATGAGGCCATCGATCGCGGCATCATTCGCTATGCCACGCTCGATCAGTTCAAGCAAGATCCCGGCTTCGCCCATGAAGGTTACGGCAAGGACGATCCTGCTCCGGACGAAAGCCTGTTCCCGGCCTACCGGTATGACAAGAACGCATGGGGCATGTCCATCGACCTGAACTCATGCGTCGGTTGCAACGCATGCATCGTGAGTTGCTACGCCGAAAACAATATCGCTGTTGTCGGGCAGCACCAGGCGACAGTCGGCCGCATCATGCAGTGGATTCGCATTGACACTTATTTCGAAGGCGATCTGGCAGCACCGCGTGCTCATTTCCAGCCCATGACCTGCCATCATTGCGAAAACGCGCCTTGCGAGCAGGTCTGCCCGGTGGGGGCAACGGTTCACACGCCCGAAGGGCTGAACACGATGGTCTACAACCGCTGCGTGGGCACGCGCTACTGCTCGAACAACTGCCCCTATAAAGTACGGCGCTTCAACTTCCTGCTCTTCTCCGATTACGACACTCCGAGCCTGAAGCTGATGCGCAATCCCGACGTGACGGTTCGCAGCCGCGGCGTCATGGAGAAGTGCAGCTACTGTCTGCAGCGCATCAATGAAGTCAAAATCGAAGCCGACAAGAACAATCGCGCCATCCGCGACGGCGAGATCATTACGGCCTGCCAGCAGGCCTGCCCGACGAATGCCATCGTCTTTGGCAACATCAACGATGCAACCAGCAAGGTGGCAAAACTGAAGAAGCAGGAGCGCACGTACGGTGTGCTCGCGGACCTCAACACTCGTCCGCGAACCACCTATGTGGCTGAGGTCATCAACGTCAACCCGGCTCTGACCCCGGATGTGGGAGCCTAGAACTCAGTACGACTCAGGAACCATATGGCTGCGCCTCGTGAGAACGCAGTCAAGCAAAGAGAAGGGAATCAGGTAAGAGGTCGCAATAATGGCAACCAAAGACACACCAGTCAATGACCCGATGCTGGACCCGATAACCGGGGAATTTGCGGTCATTGCGCCCGGTCATACCTTCAAGTCGGTCACGGAAGAGATTTCGAATATCGTGCTCACGCCGCGCACGCCGCTCGGCTGGTTTTTCGGATTCGCGATCGCCGGCGGTGTTGTCCTGATGCTTCTGGTAGCGCTTACCTGGCTTTTTCTCAGGGGCGTAGGCATCTGGGCGGTTACGATTCCGGTGGCATGGGGCTTCGCCATCATCAACTTCGTCTGGTGGATCGGCATCGGCCACGCCGGAACCCTGATTTCGGCCATTCTGCTGCTCTTCAAGCAGGGCTGGCGTAACTCCATCAACCGGTTCGCCGAGGCGATGACGATTTTTGCCGTCGTCTGCGCAGGCTTGTTTCCACTGATTCATACAGGACGCCCTTGGCTGGCCTACTGGCTGTTCCCGTATCCGAACACCATGAACGTCTGGCCGCAGTTCCGCTCGCCGCTGCTGTGGGACGTATTCGCGGTCTCGACCTACGCGACGATTTCGGTGGTCTTCTGGTACATTGGCATGATTCCCGACCTGGGAACGCTCCGTGATCGCGCAAAATCGCGGTTCGGGCAGTTCTTTTACGGGATGCTGGCTGTGGGCTGGCGCGGATCGGTCCGCCACTGGGTGCGGTATGAAATGAGCTCGCTGCTGCTGGCTGGTCTGGCTACGCCACTGGTTCTTTCCGTTCACTCGGTCATCAGCTTCGATTTCGCTGTAGCCCTGCTGCCCGGCTGGCATACCACCATCTTTCCGCCGTATTTCGTCGCGGGCGCAATCTACTCGGGCTTCGCGATGGTCATCACGCTGGCCATCCCCATCCGCGAGTTCTATCACCTGGAAGACCTCATCACGCTGCGGCACGTGGACAACATGTGCAAGGTCATGCTGGCCACAGGCCTGATCGTCGCCTACGGCTATTCGACCGAAGTCTTCATGTCCTACTGCTACTCGGCGAGCAAATGGGAATACTTCATGATGTGGAACCGCATGTTCGGCCCGATAGGATGGGCGTACTGGGTCCTCATTACCTGCAACATCGCGCTGCCGCAACTTCTTTGGTCGAGGAAGCTCCGCCGGAATGTCCCCTTCGTCTTCCTGATGTCCCTCATTGTCAACACGGGCATGTGGTTCGAGCGATTCGTGATTATCGTTATCAGCCTTTCGCGCGACTATCTCCCGTCTTCCTGGGGAACGTATCGCGCAACCAAGTGGGATTACATGACGCTCGCCGGAACCTTCGGCCTGTTCACATTCCTGTTCTTCCTCTTTATCCGCTTTCTGCCCATGATTCCCATGTCAGAGCTTCGTCTGATGCTTCCTCAGGCAAAGATACGGGCAGAAGCCGAACCCTTACCGGAGGCGGGTGACTGATGCCTGTTCGTGAAGGAACCTACGGCCTGCTGGCCGAATTCGATACGCCCAGCCAGCTTGTGCGTGCTGCGAAAGGCGCCTACAGCGCGGGCTACCGCCGCATGGATTGCTACACCCCATACGCGGTGGAAGAAGCTGCCGAAGCGATCGGCTTCCACAGGAACACCGTCTCGCTGGTCACGCTGATCGGCGGCCTGCTGGGGCTGGTCACGATGTTCAGCCTGGAAACCTGGATCTCGGTCTGGGCCTTTCCTATTAACGTTGCCGGACGGCCGTATTATTCGTGGCCTGCTTTCGTCGTGCCGGCGTATGAGTGGACCATTTTGTGGGCCGGTCTCTCCGCTGCCTTCGGCATGCTGGCACTGTGCGGGCTGCCGCAGTTGTATCACCCGCTGTTTAACGCGCCCAACTTCCGCAATGGGGCGACAAGTGACAAGTTCTTTCTGTGCCTGGAGTCAACCGACCCCAGGTTCGATATGGTCGAAACGCGAGAGTTCCTCGACGGCTTCACGCCGGTTTCGGTTGTGGAGGTGGAGTATTAAACCGATGAAGCTCAACCGGAAAAGCTCCGCGCACATCCTCGCGCTGGCAGCAGCTTCTGCCCTCCTGTTGATTGCCGGCTGCCGCCAGGATATGCAGGATGAACCCAAAATGTTTCCCCAGAGAGGGACGACGATGTTTGCCGATGGGCGCTCTGTTCGCCCGCAAGTCGAACATACCGTGGCCCGCGGGCAGCTCGATCAGGACCAGTACTTCTACACCGGGCTCATCGACGGCAAGGAGCAGAACATGATGCCGTATCCGGTCACGCTCGAAGTTCTTGAGCGCGGCCAGGAGCGCTTCAACATATACTGCACGCCCTGCCACTCCCGCGTAGGCAACGGAGACGGCATGATTGTGGAGCGTGGCTATAAGCCTGCCGGAAACTTCCACGATCCCAAGCGCATGGGCGAGCCGCTGAGCCATTACTTCTTCGTGATCACCAACGGCTATGGCGCCATGCCGGATTACTCGTCGGAAATTAAACCCGTCGATCGCTGGGCAATCGCCGCTTATATACGCGCTCTTCAATTGAGCCAGGACGCGACGATGGCCGACGTCCCTGCCGGCGTGCAGGTGCAGAACCTCAAGGACATTGCCGAGAAAGATGGGCTCCCGGCGAGTTATGCAGGCCCCTGGCCGATCGCAGTGGATACAGACGCGAATGCTCTGCCGAAAGCCGGAATTTATGCCGGCGCTCCGGGCGAAGCCGCCGCATCGAGTCAATCGCAGAGGGATAAAGCTTCAGAAACGAACGCAGCCGCCGGTAAAACAGCCGCGTCGCATTAAGGATTGCAGGAAGAGCGAATGGCAAATCACTCGTTTTCGGAACACCACACGAAGAGCCTCCCGGCGGATCTCAGCGCTCCGGCGTTTGTCGATCGCTGGCGCAGCCGAGCGCTGGTCATCGGCTGCATCTTCTCGGTTCTCGCAATCATTCTCGGCTTCCTGAGCGGCGATCACTGGGACCACTTTCTACGTGCCTGGCTCCACGGTTTCATGCTCTGTTTCGGCTTCTGCTGCGGCGGCATGTGCCTGCTGATGGTGCAGTATCTTTCCGGCGGCAAGTGGGGGCTGATTATCCGCCGTCCCCTCGAAGCGATGACGCGCACTCTGCCCCTGGTTTTCCTCTATTTCCTGCCGGTCGGCATCCTCGGAATGTCTTTCGGCAAGATCTATATCTGGAATCAATATGCCGACTGGGCCACAGCGCTGCGGGAGCACCTCATCACCAACGAGGAGGCCCACGCGATTCATTTCAAGCACGCGATTCTCAATCCGTGGGGTTTCTGGGGCACTTCGCTGTTCGTGTTTTTCATCATCGGAACCTACATCTTTTTCCTCAATCGCTGGTCGCTTCAACGCGATGCTGACTCTGCTCCCAACGTCAAATACTGGCAGACAAAATTCGAGAACATCAGCGGCTTCGGCGTGCTGTTCTACTCGATCATGCTGTTCATTGTTGCCATTTACTGGATCATGTCGCTCGATCCTACGTGGTACTCCACGGTTTACGGCTTCCAGTTTCTGGTCGGCCAGGCGTACGGAGTCCTGGGTCTCGCCATCCTTACCCTGATAGCGCTCTCGAAGGCCGAGCCCATCAAGACTGCCTTCCGTGTCACCGAGCAGCACGACATGGGCAAGCTCTGCTTCGCCTTTGTCATGCTGAATATGTATCTCGCTTTCGGAGCGTTCCTCATTATCTGGTCGGGTAACTCGCCGGAGGAGATTCCCTGGTATCTGGACCGCATTCGTGGAAACTGGGGCGTCATCGCCACGCTTGATTTTGTCTTTCACTGGCTGCTGCCGTTCACGCTGCTGCTCTCCAGCGATCTCAAGCGCATCAAGAGCCGTCTCGCAGTGGTCTGCTGCATTATGATCTTTGCCCGCTATCTGGATATGTTCTGGCTGATCGAGCCGAACTTCCGCGACGCCGCCCGCAATCTCCATTGGAGCTTCGGAATTTTCGAGTACGCCACGGTTCCAGTCGCTCTGATCTCCTTCTGGATGGCTTATTACTTCACGCAACTCAAACGGCGGCCGCTGGTCGCCACCAATGACCCGCACCTGGCGGAGATTCTGGAGCCTGAACATGCCCACGCCTAACGAGCACGAGCATCTGCACCAGCACGAGTCGGCTAACAAAGCCAGCTCGGTTCGCGAAGGCTATGAGGTCACCGACGTCAGCGTTCCGGGCATTGTGGTCTTCCTTGTCGGACTGTTCATCTCCGTCGGCGTCTTCTTCGTCTTCTGTTTTGGAATGGGCAAAGTCATCAACAATGCGCTCATCAAGCGAGATGGTCCTCCGGACAAATGGCATGCTTCTATGCCTGCGTCAAAACTGGAGAACATGCAGTCCAACCCTGCCGGAGAACAGAAGGAGCTGCAGCAATTAACGCAAACTTTCCCAACGCCCCGTCTCCAGACTGACAATGGCGCCCAGGATCTCGTCGATCTCCACCAGCGCGAAGATCTTCTGCTCGATCATTACAGTTGGGTCGATCAGTCTCAGGGCAAGGTTCGGATTCCCATTGAACGCGCTATGGAACTGATCGCTCAGCGTGGCCTGCCTGTTGAGCCTAAGACTGCCAATCCGGTACCCCTCATGTTTGGCGACTCCGTTCCAACCGTCCAGGTGCCTCTCACGGATGGTTTCGCACGCACAGCCTTCGAGCAGGAAGAAGAGGCAGAATCGGAGCTGCTTGGTGAACCGACTCCGAGCAGCGCGAATAGTAATTGAGAAAAGCAGGTTTGGATTCGGGAAGCAGTTAGATTCGCAGATGAGTAGACTGGCAACAATTCGGAAAGCGGCTCTGAAGGCGGCATTGGGCCTTAGCCTGCTGGCGCTGGCACTCGGCGCGACGGCAGCCCGCGCGCAGGTTTCCGACTGGGGCCAGAAACAGGCGGGTCCCATCCGCGACGAGGCTCCACAGCTGCTCAAAAGAGTTCAGATCAACCAGAAGCTGGACGCGCAGGTTCCTCTTAACCTCCAATTCCGCGACGAAACCGGAAAAGTTGTCACCCTGGGCGACTATTTCGGCAAGCGCCCGGCAATTCTCGCGCTCGTTTATTACGGATGCCAGATGCTTTGCCCTGAAGAAATCAATGGCCTGGTTGGCGCGCTCGAAATGGTGAAGTTCAATCCCGGCAAGGACTTCAACGTCATCTTCGTCAGCATCGATCCCAGCGAAACTCCGGCAATCGCCGCCAAGGCGAAAGCGCTCTACGTCAAGCGCTACGGTCGTCCTGGGACTGCGGATGGCTGGCACTTCCTTACGGGGCAGCAGCCAGAAATCGACGCGCTCGCATCAGCTACCGGCTTCGGATATACCCGCGTTCCCGGCCCCGACGGCAAAATGACGCAATTTGCCCATGCCAGCGCGATTGAGATTCTCACGCCCTCCGGCAAGCTGGCGCAATACTATCTCGGCGTTGAGTACTCGCCCCGCGATATCCAATTCGGCCTGGTTGACGCATCGGATGGCAAGATTGGGACTCCGGTAGACGACATTCTTACTTATTGCTACCACTACAACCCGCTTCTTAACCGGCACGATTTGCTCATTGCGCGCATCGTGCAGGCAGGCTGTCTTTTAACTATGTTGATTCTTGGAATTTATATGGTGATCAATTTTCGGCGTGATATCCGCAACGGGCGCCTTCATGCGGCCCGGAAATCGGCGAACGGATAAAGGGAACGATGCATTACTTCATCAGTCCGGTACTTTGGCAGTTTCTCGTCAAGTGGCTTGCCCACTTCCCGCTGTTTCCGCCTGAAGCTTCGAGCGTGGCTCCCTATGCGGACGCGCTGTTCTTCTTCCTGCTTTTCATTTCCGCTCTCGGCTCCGGCATAGTTATCTTGATGGTGGTCTCCTTTTCCGTTCTGTATCACAAGGAGCGCAATCCTGAAGCTACGCAGATCGAGGGCTCCACGCTGCTTGAGGCGACCTGGACAATCATTCCGCTTGCGCTCTTTATGATTGTCTTTGTCTGGGGCGCGCTGCTCTATTTCCGCATTTACAATCCGCCCACCAATGCCATGAACATCTATGTCGTCGGCAAGCAGTGGATGTGGAAGGCTGAGCACCCGGGCGGCCAGCACGAAATTGACGCGCTGCATGTTCCTGTAGGCCGGCCCGTCCGGCTCACCATGATCTCGCAGGACGTTTTTCACAGCTTTTCGATTCCCGCTTTCCGCGTCAAGCGCGAGGTCATTCCCGGACGCTACACCACCGTATGGTTCACAGCGACCAAACCCGGAACCTATCATCTTTTCTGCACGCAATACTGCGGCACGCTCCACTCGCAGATGATCGGTTGGGTTTATGCAATGAAGCCTGAGGACTACCAGGCCTGGCTGGCAGGTTCTACCAGTGGATCGTCGCTTGCTCAGAACGGCGAGCGGCTCTTTGCCAGCCTCGGCTGCAACGCCTGCCATTCCGGCAATCCTTCGTCGCGCGGCCCCAACCTTGCCGAGGCCTACGGGGCGAAGGTTCAGCTTGCCAACGGGTCTTATACTGTAGTAGATGACGCATTCCTGCGCGACTCGATCCTCAACCCCTCGTCGCACGTCACAGCCGGGTATGCGCCCATCATGCCGACCTATCAGGGGCAGGTTAGCGAGGAAGGTTTGATCGACCTAGTGGAGTACATCAAGACGCTCCACTCCAATGATCGTGTTCAGCAAACGCTGAACACCAGCCTGGTGCAGAATTCCGGTTCAACGACGGGAACGGGTGCTTCCGCACAGGGTCAGGCGGCGGCAGAAACGCCGAGGATGGTGAACAAATGAGCACAATCATCAGTCTCCCCGATCAGTCCACAGCAACCTTGCCGAAGCGGTCGTATCTCAACAGCGAGTACGGCCTGAAGAGCTGGCTGCTTACGCTGGACCACAAGCGCATCGGCATTCTTTATCTGATCGTCACCCTCTTTTTCTTCTGCATCGGCGGCACCATGGCCGCACTCATCCGGCTTAACCTGCTCACGCCCGGCGGGGAACTGGTTGCGGCGGATACCTACAACAAGTTGTTTTCCATCCACGGCATCATCATGGTGTTCTTCTTCCTGGTGCCGATAGCTCCCGCTGTACTCGGGAACTTTCTTATCCCGCTGATGATCGGTGCAAAGGATGTGGCCTTTCCCCGGCTCAACCTGCTCAGCTGGTATCTCTTTGTTACCGGCGGTTGCTTTGAGTTGTACGCGATCATCTGGGGAGGAATGGACACTGGTTGGACTTTCACTACGCCTCTCAGCACGCATTATGTGAATACGCATGTGGTCAGTGCTGCTTTAGGCATCTTCGTCGCCGGTTTTTCCTCCATCCTAACCGGCGTGAATTTTATCGTTACCATTCATCGATTGCGGGCCCCCGGCATGACCTGGTTCCGGATGCCGCTATTTATCTGGTCTTACTACGCAACCTCCATCCTTTTTGTGCTAGCCACTCCGGTGATTGCCATCACACTGGTGCTCATCGTACTGGAGCGTGTTATCGGCATTGGGGTTTTCGATCCGGCCAAGGGTGGCGATCCGCTCCTGTTCCAGCACCTGTTCTGGTTCTATTCCCACCCGGCTGTTTACGTCATGATCCTGCCCGGGATGGGGGTGATTTCCGAGGTCGTCGCCTGTTTCAGCCGTAAGCGCGTCTTTGGATATACAGCCGTCGCATTTTCCTCTGTGGCCATTGCGGTGTTCAGCTTTTTTGTCTGGGCGCACCACATGTTCATCATGGGCATTTCCAATTATTCGGCGCTGGTCTTTTCTTTAATGACCATGCTGGTCGCCGTGCCTTCGGCCATCAAGATATTCAACTGGTCCTCGACCATGTACAAGGGTTCGATCACCTTTGATACGCCGATGCTCTACTCGTTCAGTTTCATCGGACTATTTACCATCGGCGGAATGACCGGCGTCATGCTGGCATCGCTGGGCATGGACATCCATCTGACGGAAACCTACTTCGTCGTCGCCCACTTCCATTATGTAATGGTCGGCGGAATGGTCAGCGCAGTTATGGCCGGCCTGCATTTCTGGTGGCCGAAGATCACGGGGCGCATGTATCCGGAGCCACTAGGAAGACTCGCTGCCGCCATTCTCTTCATCGGCTTCAACCTCACCTTTTTCCCGCAATTCATCGTCGGATACCTCGGGATGCCGCGCCGCTATCATTCCTATCCCCCTGAGTTCCAGGTGCTCAATGTGCTTTCCACGGCCGGCGCTTCGGTCCTTGCGATCGGTTATCTGCTGCCTGCGGTTTACCTTCTTTGGTCGATGAAGTACGGCAAGATCGCCGGGGCCAATCCCTGGCAGGCCCCCGGTCTGGAGTGGCAGGTGCAGTCGCCCCCCTTAACTGAAAACTTCCCTGAACCACCGGTCGTCGACTTTGAAGCATACGATTTCGAGTGGCTGGCAAATCACACCAAGAGCGAGGTGCAGACCGTTGGATAGTCAGGCGATCGCAACCCTACCCGAACACGGCCACGCCGAGCACGAGCATTCGCCGCACCTGCACCACCACTTTGCGACGGAAGACCAGCAGCGCGAAGCCTCGAACTTCGGCATGTGGCTTTTTCTGCTGACGGAAATCATGTTTTTCGGCGGGATGTTCACCGCCTACCTTATCTACCGCAACTGGTACTACCCGGCCTTCGTCGCGGGCAGCCATTGGATGAAGATATGGGCCGGGACCCTCAACACCACGGTGCTCATCTGCTCCAGTTTCACGATGGCCATGGCTGTGTACTCCGCGGAGACACGCAAGCGTAAAGCATTACTGCGTTATTTGTCCCTTACCCTGTTCCTCGGGTTTGTGTTTCTTGGAATCAAGGCCTACGAATGGCATAACGAGTGGGTCGAGCATCATGTCCCCGGCCTCAATTTCAGCATCAACGACTTTACCCATGTAGACCCCCGCTATCCGCTGGACAAGCCTCTGGCCCCTGACATGGCCGAGAAGACCCAGTCCTATTTCTCGCTCTACTTCCTGCTCACGGGCGTGCACGCGTTGCACATGCTTGTCGGAGTCTCCATCCTCTTATTCCTCATCTTCAACGCATGGAAAGGCGCGTACACAACGGGCCACATGACGTTCATAGAAAACTTCGGCTTATATTGGCACTTCGTCGACATTATTTGGATATTTCTCTTTCCGCTCTTGTATCTCATCAGTAGGCACCAATGAGAGAAACGGCGTTTTAGCGGCGTATTGAAGAGTTCAATCTGAGGCAAACCGATGTCAGAACCGACACACCACGCGCATACAGTTGTTCATCCCAAGGTCTATGCCGCAGTATTTGGCGCACTTCTTCTCTTCACTGCCCTTACTGTGTTTGCATCCTCGCTCGAGCTCGGCGTTTTCAACGCCGTGGTGGCACTGGCCATCGCCGTTATCAAGGCAACGCTCGTGGTTCTGTTCTTTATGCACATCCGCTACAGCTCCAAGCTGCTCAAGCTGACAATCTGTTCCGGGGTCTTTATGTTCCTTGTCCTTATCACCATGACGCTTACGGATTACATCAGCCGGGCCTGGGGCCTCTGGTAAGGACTTCGCCGTCGCTCAATCCTGAGCACACTCCAGCGGCCCGTTGGGCCGCTTTACTTTTGCAGCTTCCTTCTCTTGATGCCGGAACTTACGAAGCCTCCGATCCATAGCGGGGAGCGGCATGCGAAGCAATTGGCCGGACGAACAATCCCGAACAAAAGTAATCTACCTCCGCATCAAACTCCCGACCCATAATGGGCCAACAATACCCTTTCTGAAACTGGCGCTGGATTTCTCCCTAATTCGATCTCATGCGCGTCGAAGTTCGCGTATGAAATGGACCCGGAAGCAGTCGTCTTTTGACGGACAGGGGTTGGCTCCCGGTGATTGTCCTTCGATTCAAACTCGTTCTTTGCGCATGCCTCACAGCCTCGCTCGCGGCAGCGGGTGCGCAGCAAATCCGCCAGCAGGCTCTGGGCAATGAAATCTTCGCAAAGCGCCGCGCCAATGAATTCCTCGCCGAACGGGGCATCGCATCACCAGCGGGCACTCGAATTCACTACTCCCGGAGCCCCGCGCAGATGCTTGCCCAGGCACGCGCGCAATATCGTACCCAGGCGCAGCAATCATCGACGTCTGCCAATCAGGTTCCCGTCTGGCAACCTGTCGGGCCAGCGCAGGTTCTCACATCTGCCTACGGAGCGGTCGCCGGCCGCATCGCCAGCATTGCTGCCGATCCTTCTGACACAACGGGCAACACCGTTTACGTCGGGACAACCTCCGGAGGTGTCTGGAAATCGACAAATGCCGCCGGCGATCCTTCTTCCGTTACATTTGCGCCGCTCACTGACGCTGCATTCTCCTCGCTCCCGCAAACCGTAAGTGCGCCTTCGCTGAGCATCGGAGCCATCAGCGTTCAGCCTGTTACTCCCGGAACAACACCTGTGCTCCTTGCCGGAACCGGGAACCCGAATGACACCACCGCCTCGTATTTCGGCTCCGGTATCCTGCGCTCCGCAGACGGCGGTGCTCAATGGACTCTCATCTCCGGGTCCAGCGACCTGAGTGCCGGCGCAAATAGTAACTTCAGCTTTGCCGGAAACGGCTTCGCAGGCTTTGCATGGGGAACGGTCGGCGGCAGCCCCGTCGTCGTGGCAGCTGTTTCACAGGCCCAGCAGGGTGTGGAAGTCAGCGCCGGAAATTCTGAATACAGCATCCTCGGAATTTATTACTCCACCGATCTGGGCCAGACATGGTACATGGCTACCATCACCGATCCCGGCGGCCTGGTACAGTCACGTCAAACCGCCTTCACTCCGTGCGCAGGAACGGTAACGCGCCAGCCATGCGGCAACGCGGTTACGTCCATTGTCTGGAACCCAATCCGTCAGGAGTTCCTCGCCGCCATTCGCTTCCATGGCTATTATCAGTCGTCCGATGGTCAGAATTGGACCCGGCTCCCCAATCAACCGGGAGCTAATCTCACAACGGCAATGTGTCCACCTAACCAGGGTTATTCCGGCTCGCAAGCATGCCCCATCTACAACGGAGTTCTCGCCGTCCAGCCGGTCACAGGAGATACATTCGCGCTCACCACTGACATCAATAATCTCGATCAGGGTCTCTGGCAGGACGTCTGCCAGCTCACCTCCGGCTCCTGCGCTTCATCCACGCTTTCATTCACGCAGATCGATGATTCCACCCTCGACGCAGGCTCTCTCATTGATCCTTCGCAGCCCACGCTTATCCCACAGGCGGATTATGACCTTTACCTCGCCGCTGTTCCTACGCGGCAAAGCGGGCAACCTGATACGCTTCTCTTCGCCGGAACCGCGGACATCTATCGCTGCGACCTGGACGCTGGATGCGCATGGCGCAACACTACGCATGCCCAGGCCTCCGACTGTAACTCAGCGCACGTCGCACCTGCGCAACATGCGATTGACGCTACTTTCGGTGCAAACGGCCTGCTCTACTTTGGCAATGACGGCGGGCTCTGGCGCTCGACCGACAACGTTGATCAGCAGCAGCCGCAGTGCTCGACCGACGACGCCAACCATTTCCAGAACCTCAACCCGGCGTTCACCAGCTCTATCGCCGAGGTCGAAGACCTTGCGCCCGACCCCGGAAACTCGCAGGATATGATGGTTTCTCTCGGGCCGCTCGGAACGGCAGCGCCAATCAGCGGAACGACTGACTGGCAGCAAATTTTGAACGGAGAAGGCGACTATGCAGCCATCGACCCTTCCAATCCGCAGAACTGGTATGCTACATCCGAGTTCGGCATAGGTATTAACCTGTGCACCGACGGCTCAAGCTGCGGAATCGCTGCGTTCGGCTCGCCCGTCATCACCAGTTCTGACGTAGGCAATGACAGCTACGGCCAGATCATCCCCGCTCCCTGGATACTCGATCCTCAGAACTCCGCCAACCTCATTCTTGGCACATGCCGTGTATGGCGCGGCCCCGCATCCGGTGGACCCCAGACTCAGTTGAGCACGATGCTTGATGGCGACAACGGTCCTTACTGCGACAGCAACGCCGAAATCCGCTCGCTCGCCGCCTCCGGCAGAGCCTCCGATCCGTCGGGAGCGCCCGAGACCATCTACGCAGGCATGGCCGGGCTGTACGACGGCGGAGCAACTGTCGCCGGCCACGTCTTCGCGCAAACCGTAAGCACTGCGACAACCCCATCCACATGGATCGACCTCTCCAACAATCTGGATAACTTCAACCCCAACGGCTTCGATAT
>JASHRS010000046.1 GCA_030037215.1 Silvibacterium sp.
TTCTGGGGCAGGGGAAATTCAGCATTGGCCCGTCGGTGGTCGCTCTGCTGCAACCGGGCTCCTGGACCATCGGTGCGCTGGTCAATAACGTCTGGTCGGTAGCCGGCTCCTCGAACCGAAGCGTGGTAAACCAGATGACGCTGCAATATTTTCTTAACTACAACCTGCCAAAGGGCTGGTATCTCTCTGTCTCGCCGATCATTACAGCAAACTGGAGAGCCTCCAGCGGAAGTGTGTGGACGGTGCCTTTTGGCGGCGGAGTAGGCCGCATAATGCGCCTGGGATTCCAGCCGGTCAACATCTCGGCGCAGTTCTATGGAAATGCCGCTTATCCGACTAACGGTTCCCCCTGGTCGATGCGGCTGTCTATCGCGTTTCTCTTTCCCAAAATGCCTCCTAAACCCGGAGGTGCTGCGCATTGAGGAAGAGGAAAGTATAGTTCCGTCACGCGAATCCGTGGTGCAAGAGGGAAGTTCCAGAGATGTCCAATATCTGCCGTTACTATTTGTGCTGCCACCAGATGGTGAGACAACCGGGAGGCGGCACCGCGCCTGTATCGTAGGCAGTGTCGTTCTCGTGGCCGCAGACCATTACGGCATCTCCATACTCCGGGCCGGGATCCGACGGAAACGGACAACCATCGGTTCCGTTGAGACCGCTGTCATGATCCCACTGGCTGTTGTCGGTTGCGCTGAACCACGCGTTCATGTTGGGAACTCCCAAGCCCATGGCAAGACCGAAGGGACCGCCAGCTTCATCGTCGATCCACATCTCGGTGCGGAAGCCGTATGCTCCGCGCATTCCCTGGAAGATTGTGAACCAGACAGTCGACCAATTTGCCGGCGACTGATAGTCCTGACAATATGGATCACCGGGCGCGGGGATGATGGCGCAGCCCTTCCATAGCAGGTAATTCGTGATCTCTCCTTTTCCGGTTGCCTGGCCATAGCCGGTAATCCCCGGAAGATTGATGACCTGCGACCAGTCTCCGATCGACGCGGTCTCCCACATGTTGCCGTGGCCCTCGTGAACGGCGAAGTTCACCGAGCCGGGATAGTACTGGCTGTTATCGGGAATGCTTCCATCCGCTTCCCAGAGCCATACCGCGTCCCAGTAATATTGGGCGATTTGCGCGGGAGGAAAGCCGTTGACTATTTGCCCTACCGAGTTACCAATCTGAAAGTCGGTCAGGAATGCCCATCCATCGTTGAGCCAGCCTGACTCTGAATTCGTGATGATGTATGCGCCGAGTAAGACGGGATCGGCACCAACAGGCGCGGGATTTTTGCCGGTGGCGCGACGCGGCGGCGGCAATTGCCTCGGCGGCTGGCCGTTCGGAGCAGTGACGATGGGCTCGGGAGGTTTGAGCGAGGCAGGAACAAGGCGGTTGAAGTCTCCAGCAACGCCTTTGGGGCCAACGAATCGAAAGACGAAACGATACACAGGCTGGACGTAGCGCTGGCCCTGCTCATAATAGATCAGCTGCGGAGGCGCCATCTCAAAGCGAAACTCAGGATGAGTGCGCCGCATTGCCTGAATCGAGGCATCATACCGGCGGTGAAATTCCACCAGCGCCTGCCCAGGTGAAATGATCCGGGTCGGGATTCTGTGGCCGGGAACGATGCTGCGCATGGTGAAGTCTGCTCCGACGATGCCCTCAGAGCCAACGTCGACGGAGAAGATCGAGTTTTTGCCAAAGACCCGCAGGCCATCGAGCTGGCGGTAAAAATGCACGGTGCGCATCACATCGACGGGGGAGCCGGGCTGTTCGCCCTTGCTGATGTCTTCGCGCCCGGTCGTAGTGACTTCGCCGCTAAGGATTCCCTGTCCGGCTGCAGTAAGTAATCCATTTTTGCCGGCCCAGTCCTGCGCGAGGCGAACGGCGTCTTCGGCGGAGGGTGCGGGAGTTTCACGGCCATGTAAATTCGGGAATATCTGCATGGCTCCAGTCGTGGCCTGAAAAACGAGCCGGGCGGTCTTGTCGTTGTCCGTATAGATAAGAAATTGCTTCGTGTCGCCTTCGCGGACAGGCTTTGCGGCTTGAAGCCCAAGCGGCGATGCAAGACGTTCCATGTCCGCGGGTTTCAAGGCAGGGGTTGTTTGCAGCTCATAGATCGCGTATCGGCTCGATCCGCCATTTGCCGTGGTTTGCGTTGTTTGAGCACTTGCTAATCCGTGCGGATAGCCAAGGACGAGCAGAGAAAATCCGAAGAGTAGGCCCAGATATTTTGAGTGGAATTTCAGACGCATAATTCTCCTCCTGGGAGTTCCAGACAGGGAGGAAAAGCGATATCGGCGTCAACTGGAAGATAGGACGGCCGGGTTGGCACACCCCGACTCGATTTCATTGCCTAAAGCGCGTTCCAGCCTTACGGCAACAGTTGCAGATGGGGCAATTACTCGCAACCTTTTATAGCGAACAGGATGCCTTGTCAATCGATCTTTTTGTGGACGCGCTATGCGAGCTTTTTTCGGCCTGCTGCGCTGCTTCGTAGATCTGGCCGAAGGATTCGACGGCATGGAGGATTTTCTGCATTTTGATGGAATGGAACGGGGTTGAGAAGTCCGGGCGAGCCCACATCGACTAGACAAATTGACAGTTGACCAAGGGGCGCCAGGGGCGAATTCTACGTGGTTGTAGAGGACTGTTCCATT
>JASHRS010000047.1 GCA_030037215.1 Silvibacterium sp.
GCCATGGGCGACCGGAGCGTGACGGGGCCGGCGGTGTCGAAGCGCACGTCACCCCACAGGCCCATATCCTTATCAGGCGGTGCGGGGTTCCAGTCAACCCAATTGATGCCGAGATCTTTGTCGGTCGGAGCAAAGGTTTCAACAGCGACAACGTTGGACTGGCCCGGCCGAGCGTACTCGGTGATGTCGAAGTCATACGTGCGGTAGGCTCCGGCGACCTGGCTCCGATCGGCGATTTTTTTGCCGTTGAGCCAAATGTCAGCACGATAATTAATGCCGCCGAAGTGCAGCCACAGTGTTTTTCCTTTATCCGTTGTGGGGATCGCGAATTCCTTCCGGTACCACCATCCGCAGTTGTAGGGGCTGTCTGCAGGCATCGGCAGATTAGCGAAATTCTCGCCCTCAGGGTATGTTGTACCGGGTATTTTGCGAAGATTGGTTCCGTAATAGGGGTCGGGCAAAACGCCTGCAGCGACTTGACCGGCCAGCACCGTGGAAGGAACAGATATATTGATCCATTTTGCCGGGTGAAACGCGCTAGTCGAGATGGTTTCGCCGCCTGTCGAGAGCTGGCAGGCAGATTGAAGCTGCCAGCCATCGTGCAAAGGGGTGCTGGAGCTGATGTTAGGACCGGCGGAAAACGCAACCGGGACTAACGAAATCATGAGTAATGCGGGGCCTATCAATCGCAGCATTCGAACCCTCTCGATACAAGAGATAAATCAGAACGTGAAGCGGGCTCCAAACTGATACTGTCGTGGAGAGTTCACGGTTGAGGTGACCTGGCCAAAGAGAGCAGCAGAAGCAGGCTGCGTCTGGACAGCCGTAAGAGATGGTACATTAGGCATCCCAAACTGGGCACGATTAGCGACATTGTATGAAGATATGTCGAAGCGAAGGTTTTTCACCTCGCCAAACTGAAACACCTTGTAAATAGACAGATCAACGTTTTTTGCGCCCATTGTGCGTACATGATCGAGATATGCCGGGGCATTGCCGGGAACGAAAGGCGATGACGGCATAACGAAGCAGTCTGAAGTAAACCAAGTATTCACCGTGTGCGGTGCGCGCACACCAGGGTCACAACTAAGGTCTGGACGCTGATTGAAGTATGAGGTCGCGGCACCAACGACCGGTGACGCAATTGGAACACCAGTGCTCCAGTAGAAAATTCCATTCGTTGTCCATCCGCCCAGAGCGGCATTTGCAAAACCGTGCAAATCGACAGCACGCCCTTTGCCCACAGGCAGGTCATAGGATGCCTGGCCCGTGAACTGATACTTAACGTCCTGGGGGCTGACGGAGTGTTCGTACTGCAAGTTCCTCCAGTCCTGAGCCGCACCCAAGTGGGAGCCGACAAAACCGAGCGGGGGATTACCGTTGTCAGTGATCAACTTTGCCCACGTAAAACTGGTCAACGTCGTGAAATGATTGGTGAGTCTCTTCTGCAGCTTGGTTTGCAGTGAACTGTAGTCAGAGTCGCCGCCAGCGTAGCCATTCGCGAGTACGCCGTTCCCTGAGCCGTAACTGCCGTTGCCGAATTGTGGGTAGGGCTGGACTGCCACGAACAAGGGAACAGTACCAGAGCCGTAGTTGGCGTTCGTGGCGGGCTGAATTGCTGCCCACTGATTCGGAACCTGGGTATTGAGGAGTGCGGACTGATATTGGTTGATCGTGGCGAGGTTCAGCTGGTTCAAATCTACTGAACTGAATGGAAGGAAAAGTCCGCGGCTGCCAACATAAGCAGCGCTCAAGACGACCTCGTGAGGGAATTCGTATTCCCAGCCGAAATTGTAGTTATATACCGTGGGTGTGCGCTGCGAGCGCAACACGGTATTGAGCGTGTTTCCGAGGTTATTTGCGTATCCCGAGGGTGAGGTAATGGGCTGAACTACGCCGTTGGGAAATGGGTTGTCGAGCGAGTTCAGGATTACAGTGTTGCCGAGACCGCCACATATCCCAGCAGTAGCGCAGTCATAGGCGATCGTGTTCGGGTCCATATTCCAGGCCGTCGCATTCCATGTGGTGTACGTGGCAAAACCATCGCTGTTGAGGGACGCGCTGCCGACCATCTTGGGGCTGGGGCCGTAATAGAAACCAGCTCCGCCACGCACCACGAAGTGTGTATTGGGTTGCCAGGCAAAGCCCAGCCGTGGGCCGAAATTGGTGAGATTGGTCGTAAACGGAGAGCGGTTGCTGCCATTTACGTATACTTCCGCCCCGGTGTATGAAACACCGTTTGAGGTCGCAGCTATGCTCGGGTCAAAATACTCCAGGCGATTATGGCGCTCTGTACGGCCGCCAAAGATATCCCACCGCAGACCGGCAGTGATAGTGATGTCCGGCCGGGGATGCCAATTGTCCTGAACAAATGCCCCATAGTAAGGACTCGCCTCAGCTGCGAAGAGATCTTTGGAGAAGTTGGGATAGTTATTCGATTCGGTGCCGGGAACTGTGCCCATTCCAACCAGGAACGAAGCAAAATCGCTGCCGCCCACGGCAGTGTTCACGGTCTGGTCAGTGGCCGAGATGTCAAAGGCATACGAACCAGATGGCGCGATCGGCTGGCCAACGTTGAGGAAACGCTTCATCCACTCGAATCCGGTTGAAATCTCGTGCTTGCCGAAAACTTTTGTGAGGCTTGCGCCCGCATCGCTGTTTTCACTGGCGAAGAGGAATGTATTGTAATCAGCCGTTCCGCCTACTCCGCTACCGTTGTCGTTGAAGGTGACGAAGGGAAGCAGCTTATAGGTCTCCTCGGCGGCGAGCGAAGCAGGGAAGCCCAACTGAGTTATGTCGTAACCGACTTGACCAGGATCGCCACCCTGATTTTCGTAATGGCGTGTAAAGGAATATCGCAGTTGAACGATGGTGGTTGGGCTCAATGTGAGGTCGTCTGCCAGCAGGATATTGCGCCCATTCGTCACGTTCTGGGCATAGTTCAGATCCCACATGTTTCCAAAAGAATTAAATGTAGAAGTGAAAAGCCGGTCGAAGGAGAAACGCCCGAAGATGCGTTGTTTATTGCTCTGAGTCCAGTCGATACGGATGTCAAACTTCTGAGCGGTTGTAGGGTCAAGGCCAGGAAGGAAGAAGTTCGGCGTGAGGTCGTCCGACTGCTGATCGCAAGGAACGCCGGGAATATTGCTGCGGTTGCATTTCGGCATCTCCGCGAGAAATTTTTCGGCAATTGAATCCGGATTCGAGATGACGTTGTTCTGGATTGGCTGACGCGTTCCGGCAAGAGGGCCTGTAGCAATATCGGGTTGTGTTGGATCGTAAATGGTAAAGGGATCTGCCGAAAAATCGCCGGTCCTTTCCGCTGTGGTGGGCACCACGAATAAATTGGAGCCATCATACTGATCCTGTTGCGTGGCTTCATAGTCGCCAAAGAAAAATAGCTTTTGGTGCAGGATCGGGCCACCGATGGAAGCACCTTCCTGATACCGGTGGAATGAGGGAGCGGTGTTGGGTTCGTCACTCTGTGCCTCAAACTGCTTGTTGAAGTATTCGTTTGCAGCAAGAACATCGGGCCGGAAAACGCCGAAGATGTCGCCGTGAAATTTGTCGGTGCCGGACTTGGTGGCGACGCTGATTACGCCTGCCGCGCCACTTTGGTAAGAAGCAGGCGTATTCTGCGTCTCAACGCGAACCTCATCGACGGCATCTTCAGGGAGATCCATCGCGGGAATAATGGCAGCAGCATTGTTTTCCGCGATTCCGATGGGGCTGCCGTCGACCATGTAATAGACCGAACCCTCGATGGCGCCGTTCACCGTATATGACGAGACGTCGACTCCAGGGCGACCGGTAGAAATGTTCTCAATCGCGTAGGAGCTTGAGGAGTTAGCCGCACCGTTTGCCGGAGTGACGCCGGTGCTCAACTGAATGAGATCGTAAACGTTGCGGGTAAGCAGGGGGACGCGGTCGATTGTGGCAGCATTAATCAGCTGGCCGACTGTCGAATTGCTGGTGTCGGCCAGTTCTGTGGTGCCAGTGACTGATACGACCTGGCTGACCGTTCCAACGCTCAATCTAAAGTTGATTGTCGATGTCTGGTCTACAGTAACGTTGATGGCTTTGTGCACCACGGTGGCAAAGCCCTTAGCGGTCACGGTAACGTCATAGGCTCCAGGGGAGAGCGAAATAAATGAGTACAGGCCTGCACCAGTGCTGATTGTGGAGAGTGTTGTCCCCGTAGCTTCGCTCTTCGCCGAAACCGAAGCGCCTGGAACAATGGCTCCGCTTGTATCTGAAACCAGCCCGGAGATGCCTCCGCGCCCTGACTGAGCAAATGCAGTAGATCCGGCACATACAATGACTAGGTAAGTAAGGATGAACCGAGTAAACGTCAGCGTGCCTGCACTTCTGTTTTTCATGGCCACTCCTGAAGCAAATCTGGAACATGCAACCTCGGTAAATGAAGGGGGCCGCGATCGTCAGACCGAGGGACGTTCTGGTATTGAATCGATTGAATAGTAGGGGGCCGCTCGCATGTTGTCAACAACCTTTTCACAATCCGAAAATCTGCAGCGATCAGTCATGCAGCCCCATTCTCGACCGTGTGCAGGGCAACTCCAGATCAATAGCTGAAAACTCCGCAGTCTATACTCCTATCTGAGGAGCACGAATGATTTCTGCTATACGATTTCTCTGGAATGCGACCAGTGGCCACCGCTTGCGTCCCTGGCGCAGTGAATACCTCAAATGGCGAATTGAGACATATTCGGGAATGAAGGCGGAAAACATAGCACCGCAGGATATCCTGCGGTTTAGCTGGCAGGAAAAATGGAACCTTCTTCGGTTTCTCAAATGGGCAGGCGATCTCCAGAAACAGGCAATTGCCGGCAGGAGGTAGTTAGGGACCGGATGGAGAATCGTCGGGAATTCCTGAAGATAGCCTGTGTAGCGGCAACGGCGGCCGTTTTGCCAAAGGTGGCATCAGCAAGCCATTTTGCACAGGGCTCAGTCCCACCAGATCAGGATGACATAAGCACCGGCGGTTCGCTGCGCGCGCATGCGACAGCTCGGAATTTCCTGGTTGGTTGCGCAGCCATACCGCAAAAGTTTTCTACCGAGCCACCCTACGCTGGTGCAGTTGCTGACCAAGCCAATATTCTTGTTGCCGAAAATGCGATGAAATGGGCCGCGCTGCGGCCTGCTCCTGACAGGTTTGACTTTCACGCTGCCGACGAATTGCTTGCTTTTACCCAGGCTCACGGGCAGAAGCTGCGCGGTCATAATCTGTGCTGGCACGAATCCATTCCAGCCTGGTTTGCGGGCACAGTGAACAAGGACAACGCCCGTCAATTTCTGACGCAGCACATTCAGACGGTAGCCGGGCGATATGCCGGCAAAATCCATTCGTGGGATGTCGTGAATGAGGCCGTCGATACTAAATCCGGGCGACCCGATGGTCTGCGAAAGACTCCCTGGCTTGAGTTTCTTGGCCCGAGCTATCTCGATCTTGCTTACCATACTGCACGACAGGCTGACCCAACAGCGCTACTTACCTATAACGATTACGGCATCGAGACCGATTCGGCCGACGACGCAGCAAAACGTGAACAGGTGCTGAGGCTGATTCAAGGTTTCAAGAAGCGCGGCGTCCCCATTGACGCTATTGGGGTGCAAAGCCATCTTTCGGCAACCGGTCCGCTGCCCGGACGGGGTTTGCGCGACTTCGTGCGTGAGCTGCGCCGGATGAATCTACAGGTTTTTGTTACCGAGCTTGACGTGAACGAGCAAAAGCTCGAAGGCTCCGAGCAGGAGTGCGATGCAATCGTCGCAAAGATTTACAAGAACTACGCAAGCATGATGCTGGCAGAACCGAACGTGACAGCCCTGCTCACCTGGGGAATTACCGATCGTTATACCTGGCTCAACGGTCCCAAACTCGCGCGCCTCGACGGAAGACCGCAGCGGTGCCTCCCGCTCGATGCGAACTATAGGCCGACTCCGGTATTTTTCGCGCTGCGGGATGCAATCGATACACGACGGAAAGCGACATAGCAGCTGGATACGTACGTAGAGGGAAACCATGAGCGAACATGAAACACTGCAGGCCGAGGACGGCCACGAACTTGACGCTTACGTTGCCCGGCCAGCGGGCGAGCCGATTGCCGGGCTGGTTGTGATTCAGGAAGTCTTCGGAGTGAATGCCCACGTACGCTCGGTAGCAGACAGCTATGCAAAAGACGGCTTTTTGGCGGTTGCGCCTGCGCTTTTTGATCGTATAGAGCGCGGTGTGGACCTTAAATACGAGGGCGAAGATATGCAGAAGGCCATGACGCTTGCCAGACAGGTGAATATGGACAACCTTCTCAAAGACACCGCGGCGGCCATAAACTACGCGCGAAGCCAGACCGGAAAGAAGACTGGAATCATCGGATATTGCCTGGGCGGTTCGATTGCCTGGCTTGCTGCCAGCAGATTGAATGTGGATGCTGCCGTCGGTTATTACGGCGGGTATATTGCACAGTATGCCGCCGAGCAGCCAAAGTGTCCGGTGATGCTGCACTTCGGCAAGAAGGACACGCACATTTCAGAGGAGTCAGTGGAAAAAATCCAGTCCGCGCACCCTGAGGTTCCGATCTATCTCTACGATGCAGGACATGGATTCAATTGCGATGCCCGCGCAAGTTACGATCTGCCGTCGGCCAAGTTGGCGCGGGAGCGTTCGCTCGCATTTCTGAAGGAGAATCTGGATTAAAGTTTTCGTTGCATGCATCGCGCGGTTGTTCCAACTGGCATCAGAGTTCATAGAATCGCAAAGGCAGGCGTCGTTTTTCCCGGCTGGCGCATCTATTTCTTGTCCTTAAAAGTAAAGAGAATAGACTTCTCATCTATAAGCAAGAGGCAAGTTGGGCACATGTCGTCGTCCTGGAGCGATTACTAACAAGAAAGAGCAAGAGGCATGTCAGCTTCCACAGTCGCGGCTGATCCAAAATTAATCGCATTAGACGAGTGGCGGCCAAAGACGAACCCATGGCTGATTGCGGCCGTGGTCGCCATGGCTGCATTTATGGAAGTGCTCGACACTTCCATTGCGAATGTGGCTCTGCCATACATCGCAGGGAGTCTGGGCGCGAGCACGGATGAGAGTACGTGGGTTCTAACGGCCTATCTTGTCTCGAACGCGGTGGTGCTGCCTATGGGCGGATGGGCGGCCAGTGTGATCGGGCGCAAAAATTTCTTCATGCTATGCATCACGATCTTCACTCTGAGCTCCTTTCTCTGCGGAATTGCCAATACGCTACCGATTCTTCTGCTGTTTCGGGTGCTCCAGGGAGCCGGCGGCGGTGGATTGCAACCGATGGCGCAGGCTATTATGGCGGACTCCTTTGAGCCGTCGAAACGCGGACTGGCATTCTCCCTCTATGGACTGGTAGCCGTGCTCGCTCCCTCCATTGGACCGACTCTGGGCGGGTGGATAACGGACAATTACAGCTGGCATTGGATTTTCTACATTAACATCCCCGTCGGAATTGCTGCGCTGCTTCTTACGCAGCGTCTGGTCGAAGATCCGCCGTGGAATGTGCCGGACCGCAAAAATCTGTTTCGGCTGGATTACGTGGGCGTGGGTCTGCTGGCGATTTCGATGGGCGCACTGCAGGTCACGCTCGACAAGGGCGAAGAAAAAGACTGGTTTGGTTCTCACTTCATTCGTGACTTTGCTTTGACATTTGCGATTGCATTTATCGCACTGATCATATGGGAGTGGCGTGCGAAACATCCCGTGATGGACTTAAAACTCTATAAGGTAAGCAACTTCGCGATTTGTTCCTTTCTGATGTTGTTGACCGGCGGTCTGCTGAACGCAACCACCGTCTTACAGCCACAGTTCCTGCAGGGCCAGCTTGGATATACGGCGACTCTGGCTGGATTGTCGCTTTCCGGCGGCGGCCTGGCATTAATAGTCCTCTTTCCGCTCTCCGGCCAATTGATGACCCGTTTCCCGGCGCGCAATCTCATTGCATTCGGCTTCGCTTTCTATGCGTTTGCGTATTACATTACCGCTGTCAAATTGAATCTTGGTCTTAGTTTCGCGGAATCGTCCTGGTTGCGTGTAATCCTGGTTGCAGCCCTACCATTCATTTTCATCTCAGTTACAACAGCGGCCTACTTTGGTCTGCCGCGCGAGAAGAGCAATCAGGTTGCGGGCCTGATCAACTTTGTCCGCAATATCGGGGGCAGCATTCTCATCTCGCTCACGAATGCTATGGTTGTTGAACGAGCGCAATTCCATCAGAATCAACTGCTCAAATATATCGTTCCGTCGAGTCCAAACTTTCAGAATGACGTCAGCGCGCTTACCGGTTTCTTCGACGCCGCGCGCGGCCCCGCCAATGCAGGCCGCCTAGCGCGGGGCACCCTTTACAATCAGCTGATCCATCAATCGCAAACGCTTGCGTATGTGGATGTGTTCTATGTGCTGTGCGCTGCTTCGATTCTTATGATCCCACTTTCGTTCCTTTTGCGAAAAAACGACCCCCGGACAGGAGGCACTGGAGAAATCGCGCTACATTGACGCGAAACCAGTGCGTGACAGGTGTACAAGTCAGGATGAGAGTAAAAGCCTTCACCACCGTCCAATCCGTTGCTGCCGGAGCCTTGCTCACGCTGGTGCTGATGGCTTCATTGACAGGAGCGGTCTGTGAAGCAGGATGCATCCAGCATGTCTCATCGCATGTTTGCTGTCCTATGTCCGGACTGATGAACCAGCATGGACATGCAGTTAGTGTTCCAAGCTGCAATCATCCCGTGCATTGGCTTTCCGCCAGTGTTGTTGCGCCGTCGGGCGTCGTCATCAGTTTTGTTGCGCTCGCGCCATCTGAGCAGCCTTCATTGAACGCTGTATCGGAAGCGCCATCCGTGCTCGCGACGGCTTCGCCTCCGAAATTTCACCTTCGTATCTGAGTTTCTCTCCTGTGCTCTTCAGCCTGCGGCAGAGGTGTGTCTCTGTTGCGCGCATGGCCCGCCTTTTATGGGAGAGATGTTGTGAAGAAAAAGCGGTTAGCGCTTTTTGCGCCGTTCGTTGTTGTGTTGCTGATGCCTGCTCAGGAAGCGATGAATATGAGCAGCAAGGCCGATAGTTTTATCCAATCCATTGAGAATCATGCATCCTCGGGGACAAGCTCGCAGCCTGATTCCACGCCAACGCCAATGCTAATGACCATGCATGGAAACTGGATGCTGATGTTTCACGCCAATGCCTTTGTTGTCGATACACAGCAGAGCAGCCCCCGCGGCAAGGACGGTTTCTTCTCGACAAATTGGTTTATGCCCATGGCGCAGCGGACGCTGGGACCAGGCAAGTTCACGCTTCGCGGCATGTTTAGCCTGGAGCCGGCAACTGTTACCGGACGCCAGTACCCCCTCCTGTTTCAGCAGGGAGAGACTGCTTATGGACGCCCTATCGCCGACGGGCAGCATCCGCATGATTTTGTGATGGAACTCGCGGCGCTTTATGACTGGCGCTTAGGCAAGCAGACGCTGATCTCGTTTTACGCCGCTCCGGTTGGCGACCCGGCAATCGGGCCAATTGCGTATCCGCATCGTGCTTCTGCGTTGGAAGACCCGGTTGCGGCGCTGGGCCATCATCAGGAGGATTCGACGCATATCTCCGATGACGTGGTGACGATCGGGCTTACGCACGGTTTTGCCCGCATCGAGGCCAGTGGTTTTCACGGGCGCGAACCCAATGAGCATCGCTGGCAGGTGCAGCAGGGAGCCATTGACTCCTGGTCTACGCGGCTTACTGTGCAACCGTGGCAGAACTGGAGCGGGCAGTATTCCTATGCCGCAATTCATAGCCCCGAGCAGTTGTTTCCGCAGGAGAACCAGCGGCGGATGACGGCTTCCATCATGTACAACCGGCCTTTCGGTAATAGCGTCAAGGGGAACTGGGTTTCGTCTGCAATCTGGGGACGCACAAGAACTGGTTCAGACAACATCATTCAGAACAGCTATCTGTTCGAGTCGCTTGTGCGCTTTGCGACGCGGAATTATGCGTACACGCGGATCGAAGATGTGGACCGCACGACCGAATTGCTGCTTGATGAGCAGCCTGTTCCGCCCGGCTTTGAAGAAGAGCCGGCGGGCCGCGTGCAAGCCTATACCTTCGGCTACGACCACGACATCGATCTGGTACCACATCTGGCGTCGGCGATTGGCGCGCAGGTTACGGCGTACACTGTCGGCTCGCGTCTGGAGCCGGTGTATGGTTCCGATCCCGTTGGAGTGTCGTTTTTTGTGCGCCTGCGGCCGTTCGGTGCGAGCGGGCGATAGGAGAAAATAAGAGAGTTCCAATTTGCTTTGCCGTCTCCGGTCAGGGGATTGCTGAATTCTGGTGAAACGAATCGGATTGCGAGTGAATACATCCAACAAGCAGTAAAGAATGGCAACGAATCTCCCGCAGGAAATTACACAGGAAGCTGCACCGAAGCCCTCGCGACGCGATTTCTCGCACGCGTGGCGGGCGCTGCGCCACCGGAATTTCCGGCTGTTTTTCGGCGGGCAGAGTATTTCGCTCATCGGCACGTGGATGACGCGTATTGCCACTGCGTGGCTTGTCTATCGGCTTACAAAGTCGGCGCTCATGCTGGGCACGGTGAGCTTTGCAGGTCAGATTCCCACGTTTCTACTTGCACCTTTCGCCGGGGTCCTCGTTGACCGGCTCGACCGGCGGATGGTTTTGATCTGGACCCAGACCCTGGCCATGCTGCAATCGCTGGCGCTGGCCGTGCTGACGCTCGCGCACATCATCACCATCCGAGAAGTGCTGGTCCTAAGCGCCTTTCAGGGCGTGATCAACGCCTTCGACATGCCGGGGCGGCAGGCTTTCATGGTGCAGATGGTCGAAAACCGCAACGATCTGCAGAATGCGATCGCCATCAACTCGTCGATGGTGAATCTGGCGCGGCTCCTGGGGCCATCGCTGGCCGGCATTTTGATTGCAGCAACGAACGAGGGATGGTGCTTCCTGATCGACGGCATCAGTTACATCGCCGTCATCGTTTCGCTCGTGCTAATGCGCGTGCATGTGGCCGCAGTGAAGCGGGCAGCCACGTCTATGTTTGAGCAACTACACGAGGGTTGGGCCTACGTTTCCACCTTC
>JASHRS010000048.1 GCA_030037215.1 Silvibacterium sp.
TGAGCAAAATTGCGGCACTCCCGCAGATGAAGACAGCCTGGATCGCCTGCTTTGGACCTCAACCCGTTCTTGCGCAGGCGGTGTCAAAACTCGAAATTATCGCCGACACTTTCCTTTCAATGAACGCGCCGGTGCAATGCGCCCTCCCCGAATGGCTGGAAGATCGGGGAAAAATTCAGGGGCAGATTCTGGACCGGCTGCGCGGAAACCTGACAGTGCTGGATAGGGAACTGTCCGGCACGACTGTCTCCCGGCTTGAGGTCGAGGGAGGGTGGTACGTCGTGCTGCGTGTCCCCGCCATCGAACGGGATGAGGCATTTGCAATCCGTCTGGTTCAGGATTCTGGGGTCGAGGTTCACCCCGGCCATTTCTTTGGGTTTCCGGATTCCGGATGGCTTGTTCTCAGCCTCCTACCTCCGGAGCGCGAATTCGCCCATGGTCTCTATTTATTTACTTTATTATCAGCATGATAAAACAGGTGACTTAAAGCCCTGTTAACGATTTTGATGCCGATAAAGCGACACTTTTATTTACTGACTGTATCTTGATGATATTGAACGACATCATCGAATTCTATGAAATCTCGAGATTGGGAAGAAAATTCAGACTTACTTGGCGGTCGAGAGCTGCGAATACCAGTCGACTTTTCCGTTAGCTTCGAGCGTGATCGTAAGGTTTCCTTGCTGGCCCTCAGTAAGCGTTGGACCTGTCGCGTTGTAGGCCGTGTTGGAGTTTGCGGTGAAGGTTATCTTTACCGGACCTGAATCCTGAATCTTGAAGCGATAGTGGTATGTCGCATCGTTGGCGATCTCCTGTGTCCCAAAGCTAGCGCTGGGGTAGTCAACTTCTACCAACTGCACAGGACCCCCGCTGTGGTTAATAATTGCTGTTTGCACAAAGGCAGAGCGGCAGGCAGAAAGGCTCAGGCAGACAAGAGAGACGGCAGCAGGGATGGATATCCATTTCAGACGCAAGGGTCGAACCTTCATAACACGTTCTTACGTTCCAGGATGCGCGCCGTCAGCACAACGCCAGTCTGCGCGGTATGGAGAGTAATGGGGAAGGCAAGCACATTCCATACCCATTCTTCGCCTTTGCGTGGCAGGTTGAGCAGGCCTCGATAGGTGCGGTCGATATAGGTTTCGCGCTTCTCAGTAACGGTCCGAAGGATCTCGCGCCAGTCGGCAGCCAACTCAGGCATCTCGACGAACATGTTGCGGCCTGCAAACCAGTCCCGGTCATGTTCCAGCAAGCGTGCGCAGGTCTCGTTTACATACTGCCAGTTTCCTTCGCCATCCAGAATCTCCAGCACAACGTTGTCACCCATTGCCATGTTGATGCGCGAGTAGAAGAAATCCCGGGCATCGACTACAACAGGCTTTCCGCGCCGGCGTGCCTCGAACGCGCGCAGCGCTGTCACCAGATCGTCAATTGAGCTGTAGCCCTTGAGCAAGTGCATGTCTTCGACGCCCCCAAAGCGCCGTTCGAGTGTGGCCGACAAGATAATGATGGGTACCTGCGGCCGTTGTTGCCTCAGCTGGGATGCTACATCCGTGCCGAACTTACCCGCGCCAAGATGATAATCGAGCACAGCGATATCGATGCTGTTGAGCAGGCGTTCCGCTTCCTCGATCGTCGAAGCAGGCTCAGTCATGTAGCCGTACTTTCGCAGGATCGTCGACCGCAGAAGCAGATTTTCCGGATGGTCGTCGAGCAGCAGGACGCGAATCGGTTCGGGGACAACCTGCGGGCCATGCTCCAGTGAATCATGATCGATTTCGTTCGGCATTGGTCTATGTTTTAGATGCGTAAACTCCCGTTTCGGCTGGATAAGAACTATTAGGGCCAAGGCAGAGCGTTTGCCAATCACCGGACCGCATCGCGATTGGTCTAGTTCTTCTCGCGCCGCTGCAACTGTTTCATGATCTCAGGCAGACGGGCAAAAATTGCGGTGGCACGCAGCCACTGTCGATTGTCGAAGGCAGGCGAGCCGCTGATCATCTTGCCCGCAGGAACATCGTGCGAAACTCCGGACTGCGCTGTCATAATCACGCCATCGCCGAGTTTACAATGGCCGGCGACGCCCGCCTGCCCCGCGAGAATAACGTTGCGGCCTGTCTCCGAAGATCCCGCCAAGCCAACCTGCGCGCATATCAGCGTGTTTGCGCCTATTTTTGATCCGTGGCCGATCTGCGCAAGGTTGTCGACCTTCACGCCGGCGCCGATGCGCGTTTCGCCAACGCTGGCTCGGTCAACGCAGGAGTTGGCCTGCACCTCCACCGAATCTTCAAGAACAGCGGGACCGGACTGCACGATTTTGTGCCAGACCCCATGTTCATCTTTGGCAAACCCGAAGCCATCCGACCCGATGATCGCGCCATTCTGCAGCACAACGTGATCACCAAGATGGCAATGTTCGCGGACAATGGAGTGAGCGTGCGCGAAAAAGTGATCACCGATTACCGCATAAGGATAAATGACGACGTGAGGCAGCAGGGTTGCATTATCTCCGATAACCACTCCCTCGCTCACGACAACATATGCGCCAATATGTGCGTCGCGGCCGATCTTTGCTGTGGGATGAATGACCGCTGTGGGATGAATGCCAGGGGTGTATTCGGGCTCATGGTAAAAGAGCCGCACTGCCTGAGCAAAGGCGAGATAGGGATTTGCGGAGCGCAGGGTAAACGCGGCGATCTCAGGAAAATCCGACGAGACAATGACGGCTCCAGCATGTGTTGTGCGTGCAAGGGCGGAATACCTTGGATTGGCCACGAAAGTAACGTGTTCCGGGCCTGCCTCTTCGATTCCGGCAACCCCTGTGATGATGTGATCCGCATTGCCCTGGAGTTCAGCTCCAAGAACCTGCGCAAGTTCGCCTAACTTCATCCTGAAATTGTAAACTCCTCAATTTTGTGGACGTCCGGAAGCGGACAGGCTTTGTCCGGTTCCGGACAACCGCTGTTCTTTAGCGTGCGCCTAATGCTGCTGGAACAAGGCGTTCACGCAAAACGTATAAGGCCATGAATGTGCATATGGTTTGTTGTCTATAGCGTGAGGAGTCCATGTCGAATTTCTTTCGTGAACTAAAGATTGCCATTCGTTACCTGCTGAAATCTCCCGGCTTTGCCGCTACTGCTGTGCTTATGCTGGCGCTGGGTATCGGCGCGACAACAGCAATCTTTTCGATTGTGGAAGGCGTACTCCTGCGCCCGCTGCCGTTTCCGCAACCGGATCGGCTGGTCATGCTCGGGGACGTTCTCGAAGGCGCGGATGTTGGAGGCTTTAACGGCACCATCGTTACTGTTCCGGACATCATCAACTACACGCGCGACACGCACAGCTTTACCAGTCTCGGCGGCTATCAGGGGGCTGGTTTTGAACTCTCCGGCGTTGGTATGCCAGCCATAATCAACGCCGCGCGCCTGAGCGCCGGAGTGTTGCCCGCGCTGGGTGTGCAGCCGCTGATGGGCCGCTTCTTCACAACACAGGAAGACGTGCAGCGCCAGCAGGTGGCCATCCTAAGTTATGCAACCTGGGAGAGCCGCTTCAACAGTGATCCTGGCATCGTAGGCAAAAAGATTCTGCTCGATCGCAAACCTTACGTCGTCATCGGCGTTATGCCGCGTAACTTTGAGTTCCCGCTTAATCCCGGCCGATTGAACCAGAGCGAGCTGTGGGTTCCGTTTAGCGCCACCGAGCAGGAGTTGAGCCCCAGCGGGGCGGCCAACTGGAGCTACCAGATGGTCGGCAGGCTGAAGCCTGGCGTTACCCCTGCGGAGGCCGTGCAGGATGCAACTCCCGTGGCCAATGAGACGATGCGGAACTATCCGGCCTATATGGCGGGCATGCGAATCCATCCGGAAGTCAACTCGCTGCAGGCAGAAACAGTGCAGTCGGCGCGCCCGCTGATCCGGACCCTGTTCCTGGCCGTCTTTGTCGTGCTGCTGATCGCCTGCGCTAATCTGGCTGGTCTGTTGCTGGTGCGCGCCATCCGCCGCCGTAAGGAGATTGCCGTCCGTCTGGCTCTCGGCGCACAAAGCGCAGTTCTGCTGCGCCAGGCCGTTCTCGAAAGCCTTGTCCTGAGCGTTACCGGAGGCTTACTGGGCTTGGCGCTGGCGGCTGTCGGGCTGAAATTCGGCATGAAATTCCTGCCCAATTCGCTGCCGCGCATCGATGAAATCGGCGTGAACTGGGCCGTGGCCGGATTTGCGCTGCTGCTGGCGGTGGGAACCGGGCTCATCTGTGGACTAGCTCCAGCCTTTGCCGCCATGCGCACTCGGTTGAACGACACGCTGAAAGAAGGCGGGCGTACCGGATCGGCCGGCGCCGGCCACGCGCGCCTGCGTTCGGCGCTGGTTGTGGCCGAGATCGCCGTCGCGCTGGTTCTGCTTACCGCTTCCGGCCTGCTGCTGCGCAGCTTCGAGAAAATGCGCGACGTGAGCCTCGGCTATCAACCTGACCACACGCTAGTGGCCGGCTACAACCTGCCGCAGAAGCAATACACCACACAAGCCTCAGTAGACCAGTTCAATCAGGGGCTCCTGCTCCGTCTGCAAGCGTTGCCGGGCGTAAAAAGCGTAGGGCTTACTTCGTTTCTGCCGGCTGGCGGAGGCAACAACAGTGAAGCATTTATTCCCGATGGTTACACTGTCCCAAAAGGCACGTATGATCTGGCCACCTCAATTCAAGTGCAGGGCGATTACTTT
>JASHRS010000049.1 GCA_030037215.1 Silvibacterium sp.
GAAACCATTTTGCGCCAGCGGTATTTCCCGGTATGCTGCCTCCAATGAGCACACCGGCCATAGCTACACAGGGACTCACCCGCCGCTTCGGCAGCTTTACCGCCGTTGACGATGTTTCCTTTCAGGTCGCGCCCGGCCAGTTCTTCGGCTTCCTCGGCCCCAATGGTGCGGGCAAGTCCACCACCATCAAAATGCTCACCGGCCTGCTTGAGCCCACAGCTGGAACCATCCAGATTCTCGGCCAGACTTTCACCGCCAGCGCCCTCGACCTCAAGCGTCAGATCGGGGTCGTCCCCGAAGGCATGGCCCTGCTTGGTCGTCTCACCGCGTCCGAATATCTCCGCTTCGTCGGCCGCATGTACAGCCTCGACCGCCAGACAACCAACACGCGCACGCAGGAACTCCTCGAGTTCATGCAATTGGCCAATGAGCCGAAAAAGCTCATCACCGACTTTTCCCACGGCATGCAGAAGAAGCTCGCCCTCGCCGCCGCCGTCATCCACGGCCCCAAAGTGCTGTTCCTCGACGAACCGTTCGAAGGCGTCGACGCCATCGCGGCAGGCACTCTCAAATCTATGCTCCAGGGCATGATCCATCGCGGAGCCACCATCTTTCTTACCTCGCACGTGCTCGAAATTGTCGAGCGCCTCTGCAGCCATGTCGCCATCATTCACAAAGGCAGGCTCGTCGCCAATGGCTCGCTTGAGGAGCTGCGCGCAGGCGTCGCCTCAACCCTCCCTGGTTCGGAGCGCGAAGAAAAACTCACGCTTGAAGAGATCTTTCTCAACACCGTCGGCGCCGAAAGTTCCGAGGCTGCGCAGGAGTTGTCATGGCTGACGTAGGCGTCAGCGTGATGGAGCAGTACCGCGCTGTCGCTCAAATGCGCTGGCGCATGCTGGTCAACTCATTGCGGACCGGCCGTGGTGGCTTCGAGTTCGGCGCGCGCATCCTCTCACAGCTCTTCTTCGGCACCGTTGGTCTCATGATCGGCATCGGCTTGGGCTTCGCTGCCTGGCAGATCGCATCTCGTGAATCGCTGCGCGTTCTCGCCTTTCTGTTCTGGGCCGTTTTTATTTTTTGGCAGTTCGTTCCCATCACCGTAGCGTCGTTTCAGGAGAATGCCGATCTCAGCATCTTCCTGCGCTTTCCCCTCAGCTTCCGTTCCTACACGCTCTTTTACATTCTCTTCGGCCTTTTCGACATCGGCTCGCTTGTAGGCGGCATAGCCTTGCTCGGCATCTGGGTCGGTGCCTCAATCGCGCAACCCCGCCTTATCTTCTGGATCACCCTCGCCGTCATACTCTTCGCGGCCTTCAACATCCTGCTCACGCGCATGATCTTCGCCTGGATCGACCGCTGGCTCGCCCAGCGCAAAACCCGTGAAGTGCTAGGCGTGATCTTTCTCTTCCTCATCCTTGCCGTGCAGCTGGTTAACCCCGCGCTCTATCAGATGAATGGCCATCATCATGAAATGAACCGCGCGACCATCATGAAGCGCCTTTCTATTGCGGCGCGCGTGCAACGCGTGCTGCCGCCGGGGCTCGTAGCCAGCGCAATCGATGGTGCGCATCAGGACAGACCGCTCGCCTCTGCATCTGACCTGTCATTTCTCGCCTGTTATGCCGCTGTCGCCGGAGCCCTCCTCGGCATCCGCCTTCGCGCCGAGTACCGCGGAGAAAGCCTTGGCGAAGCCCCTGCGCCCGCCACAAAAGCCGTGCGCGCACACAGTGAAAGAGCACGGCTCGAAGGCTCAGGCCCCGTCGCCGCCGTCATCGAAAAGGAAATCCGCTACCTCATGCGCAGCGGAGTTATGCTCTACGGCTTTCTTGCGCCTCTTGTCATTGTTTTCCTCTTTACTGGCGCGCGTGGAAGCCGTGGCCCAGGCTTTGCTGGCGAGTATGCGCTGCCTATTGGCGTTGCCTACAGCTTCCTTGGCCTTACGCGCTTCATCTACAACAACCTCGGCGGAGAAGGTGCAGGCATTCAGCTCTATTTCCTCTCGCCTACGCCCTTCCGCAAGGTGATGTTCGCCAAAAACATCGTGCATACCATGGTCTTTCTGGTGGAACTCATCCTTGTTTGCGCCATCGTGGGATTCCGCGTTGGCCTACCAGGCCCGCAGATTCTCGCCGTAACCTTTTGCTGGCTGCTCTTCGCCGTGCCCATGCAGCTGGCCATCGGCAATATTCTTTCCATCACCATGGCTTATCGCATGAACATGACCCGCATGAGCCGCGAGCAGGGAGCAGCCGGCAACGCTCTTCTCAGTCTGCTTGTTGAGGTGCTTGTTTTCGGTGTCGGAGCTGCTGTCTACCTGCCACTTGAGTTCACTGGTCACGCTGATCTTGCCGCGCCTGTTTTACTGCTTCTCGCCGCCGGGTCCATCCTCTTCTGGCTGCGCGTCCTTGCAAACTCCGGAGCAATGGCCGAAGCCCGAAAAGAGTCTCTCACGACCAACCTCTATCGCGCCGCGTAATTTCAGCTCGGGGCGTGCTTGGAGAACGAAAGCACATTTCCGTCCGGGTCCTTGAACCATGCAACCTTGTCGCCCGTTGGGAAGGTAGCAATACCGTTCGCGTCCTGTCCCATGTTCGGATACCGTGCGAACTCTACGCCCTTTTTCTCAAACTCTCCAACCGTCGCGTTAATGTCCTCAACCTCCCACCCCAGCACTGTATGCTGCGCCGGCGTGAAATCCGGTACCTTGCTGATGCGGAGCATCGTTCCATACGCATCGAAAACAAGCGCAAATCCGTCATCTCGCAGGAACTTCAACCCGAGTGTGTCGCGATAAAACCGGAGACAGGCCTCCGGATTCTTCGTCAGAAGAAACGTAACAATACGGTCAAGAGGCATGGCAACCCTCCACACGTTTGAGTGCCGAGAATACTCCTCGCAGCTTCGGCTGCATAGGTGTACCATCAGCCTCACGAGTGATTTACGTCTGAAAATTTGCGAGCGATTATGCCGCAAGTCATCAATCAGAAGAGTAAAAAATCATCCGTTGCTGGAGGGCTCCTCCAGCGGCGCTTTCTCCTGCTGTTTCTGTTCCTGCTCGTTTCGCTCGCTCTCTATCCCTTCGCCGAAAACAGCAATTCGTTCTATATCGCGTTCCGCATTACTGGTAGTGCAATTATTCTGCTCAGTGTCTATGCCGTTGGAATTCGACGCATCCTTGTTATCTTCGGCCTCGTGCTTGCAGCGCCCACGCTGGTCCAGCACGTTCTCGATCTCCGCGTCGATGCCGGAGCTTTGGCCGTTCTGAGCATATGTCTCAGTTTCGTCTTCGATGTCTTCATCATCGTCATTATGTTCCGCCGCGTTTTTTCCAAAGACAGTCCCACGACGGAAACGATCTTCGGCGCTCTTTGTATTTACCTGCTGATTGGATACAGCTTCGCCAGTGTTTATGGAATGGTAGCTACCCTCCAGCCCCACGCCTTTCATCTTGATCCGGCCACCAATTCGCACTCCATTCCCGACCGCTTCGACTTCATCTTTTACAGTTTCGGGACAATGACGGCTCTCGGAGCCTCAGGAATTGCTGCCGTTTCCAATCAGGCTCGCGCCCTTACCGTAATCCAGGCCATGCTCGGAATTTTTTACCTGGCAGTTCTTATAGCAAGGCTGATGGCCGGTTACCGCGCTCGCGCCCTTGAACAGCAGAGAACCTGAGCAATTCCGCTGTATTAGGCTTGAGTTTGGCGCGTTTTCCCGTTCACTGACATAGCGCTCCCATCGCAAAACCCCGATTGACTTCAAGCCGCGATTTCCAGTATTCTAAAGTCCTTGCGCAGTCCACGTCTGCCTGTGTGTCTAGTCGGGACGTGACGATGGAAAACCCACGGGTTCAAGTCTGCGCCAGCCTCACGCGAACAGCAGTTTGTAAGCAGCGGGGAAGCCTGAAATCCGCGCAAATATTGCGCGTGGGCAATTGCGTTTTAGGTCGCGCATGTTTCGCGCGAGTGGTTTGAGGAGAAGGAAAGAGCGATGTCGACATTTATTCCGAGCGCGCACGAGATTGACCGCAAGTGGTTCGTTGTGGACGCCAGCGGCAAGACCCTGGGCCGTCTCGCAACCGAAGCAGCCAGCGTGCTCTCTGGCAAGAGAAATCCGAAGTATGTGCCCTATATAGACATGGGCGATCACGTCGTGGTCATCAATGCGGAAAAGGTGCGCCTCACTGGGCTCAAGAGCCAGCAGAAGGTCTACCGCCGCTATACCGGTTTCCCCGGCGGTCTGCGCGAAGAGTCTTTCATCAGGCTTCTTGAGCGCAACCCTGAGAAGATTGTCGAAGAGGCCATCAAGGGCATGCTGCCCAAGACCAAACTCGGCCGCAAGATGGCCAGCAAGCTCAATGTTTATCGCGGAGACAAGCATCCGCATGCAGCACAGAAGCCCGTGGCTCTGGAAATTAACGCGTAAGGCTTTTAAGAGAGATTTTTAAGACTGATTAGGAAAGATTAGGAAGCGAATGGCAGATTTAGTCCAGTATTACGGAACGGGACGGCGCAAGTCGGCAATTGCCCGCGTGTTTCTGCGCCCCGGCAGCGGCAACTTCCAGGTGAATGGAAAGGGGCTTGAAGCCTACTTTGTCACCGAACAGCAGCGTGTCTCGGCAAAACGTCCGTTGGCGCTCACCGAGCTCACCGGCTCGTTCGACATTGTTACCTCGGTCGCTGGCGGTGGCGTAAGCGCCCAGGCCGATGCAGTGAAAATGGGTATCGCCCGCGCATTGCTTGAGTTCAATGCCGAGCTGCGCAAGACATTGAAGGGCGAGGGCCTGCTCACCCGCGACGCGCGCGGCAAGGAGCGCAAGAAGTACGGCCAGAAGGGTGCCAGAAAGAGATTTCAATTCAGTAAACGTTAATCGTTGGCTGAGGAAGTTGGTTTTAGTAATCGGGGTCCCCGGCAAGCGGTCTTTGCTTGCTGGGGTGATTAAGCGCTTCCAGTTCAGCAAACGCTAATTGTTGGCTGAACCGCATAGGGTTTTTCATCCTTCGGCTCCTCATTCGAGCCGAGGGATGAATGGAATTAAATCTTCCCGCAAGGGAATCGAATCCCGGCCCTGATCGCCGGGATGCAGTCCACAAAGGAGGCTGTTTGGCCACTATCACAATGAAGGAGCTGCTCGAAGCAGGAGTCCACTTCGGGCATCAAACCAAGCGCTGGGATCCTCGCATGAAGGAGTACATCTTCGGCGAGCGCAACGGCATTTACATCATCGACCTGCAGAAGACCTTGAAGATGTTCAAGGAAGCCAGCAAGTTCGTCACCGATCTTACGGCTACCGGGAAGGTCATTCTCTTCGTCGGCACCAAGCGCCAGGCACAGGATGCCATTGCGGAAGAAGCCACACGCTGCGGCATGTTCTACATCAACCAGCGCTGGCTCGGCGGACTGCTTACCAACTGGATCACAGTGCAGAAGTCGGTGAAGCGCCTTCAGGAACTCGATGAAATGGCCACGGACGGCCGCTACGACCTCCTGACCAAGAAGGAAGTCATCAAGCTCGAACGCGAGCGCAAGCACCTGCAGGCCAATCTGGCCGGCATCAAGAGCATGCGCCGCCTGCCCGACGCTCTGTTCATCGTTGACTCGAACAACGAAGCCATCGCCGTCAAGGAAGCCCGCAAGCTCGGCATTCCCGTCGTCGCCGTCGTTGACACCAATTGTGATCCGACCGTCGTTGATTACGTCATCCCCGGCAACGATGACGCCCTGCGCGCCATTCGTCTCTTTACCTCCAAGGTCTCCGACTCAGTGATCGAAGGCGTACAGATGGCAGGCGACAAACAGTCCGCCGAAATCGCCGGCATCACCGCCGACATTCAGGCAGGTGCCGAAGGCGAAAGTGCCGCCGCTACAACCGATGAAGTCGCCGGAGACAGCGATGTCGTCGATCTCGAAGCAGCGCTTGGCGGTGGAATCCGCAAGGCTCCGGCCATCGTAGCTGCACTGGAAGAAGCTGAGGCGGCGGAGAGTAGCCTATAAAGGCCAGCCTTTAGGACTTGCGCCGTGCGCAGTGCGCGGCAAAGTTGACGGAAGCGTGGCTGCGTCGCACAACGGCCACGCTTTCTTTGTGTTTGGAACAAGGGAATTGGAGAAGATAATGTCTGCTGTAACTGAGAAGATTGATGCAAAGCTTGTAAAGCAGCTCCGCGACAGTTCAGGTGCGCCCATGGGCGACTGCCTGAAGGCTCTGCAGGAGTCGAAGGGTGACATGGAGCAGGCCTTCGTCATTCTGCGCAAGCGCGGTATGGCCTCCGCCGCCAAGAAGGCTTCGCGCACCACCAACGAGGGCGCAGTAGGAACCTACATCCACGCCGGCGGCAAGATCGGCGTCCTGCTCGAAGTCAACTGCGAGAGCGATTTCGTCGCCCGCACCGCTGACTTCCAGGAACTGCTCAAGGACATCGCCATGCACATCGCGGCGACCGATCCGCGCTATATCCGCAAGGAAGATGTGACCACCGAGGATCTTGAGCGCGAGAAGGATATTTATCGCGCGCAGGCCGCACAAACCGGCAAGCCTGCGCCTGTCATCGAAAAGATCGTCGAAGGCAAGATGGGCAAGTTCTACGAGGAAGTCTGTCTGCTTGAGCAGCCCTTCATCAAGGAGCAGACCGTCACCATCAAGGACCTAATCGCTTCGAAGATCGGCAAGCTCGGCGAGAACATCTCCGTTCGCCGCTTCGCCCGCTTCAAGGTCGGCGATCCCAACTGGACCGTGGCCCAGATCAAGGCCGCCGAAGAGACTCCACAGGCGTAGTTTTTCCTGCTCTGGAAACAAGGCCCGGCAAAGTCCGGGCCTTTTCTTGTCGGATGCTGCTTTCATAGTGTCTGTCTCCCGACCAACGGGAGCGCTTTAAAAAGAAAGTTCCAGAATGGTGGCGAAGCCGCATCTGCCTGGACGGCAAGTCCCCAATTACAATTTCCGTATGCCCGCCCCTGACTTTACCGCACGCCGCACGGCCTTCCGCAAACTGCACCAGAGCGGCTGTTTTGTAATTCCCAATCCCTGGGACATCGGCACCGCGCGATATCTGCGTCATCTGGGTTTCAAAGCCCTTGCAACAACCAGCGGCGGCTTCGCCTTTTCGCGCGGACTACCCGACGGGGCAGTCTCGCTGGACGCAATGCTTAGTCATATATCCGAAATCGTGGCATCCGTTGATGTGCCGGTGAACGCTGATTTTGAGTCAGGCTACGCAGACGAGCCCGATGCTGTCGCCCGGAACGTCCGCCGCTGCGTGGAAACAGGTGTTGCCGGTCTTTCCATCGAAGACGCGACCGGAAACCCGGAAAAGCCGTTGTACGATCTCCCGCTCGCCGTTGATCGAATCAAGGCCGCCCGTGCCGCCATCGACGCTTCCGGCGCGGATGTG
>JASHRS010000003.1 GCA_030037215.1 Silvibacterium sp.
GCATTGGTACGGGTAATGAACGCGTTCAATTCCTGGGCATTGTGAAATTCGCGTCCTCCGGCGTTGCGCTGGATCGTTGGCACACGTTCGCTGCCGTCGGGCAGCAATATGTCCATCGGGACCCCGGATGCGATTGTCCAAATCGGCGCGAAGCGGAGCTTCAGCGGCAGGTAAGCGACTCCCGACATAACCAGACGATGACGCTGGTCGTTGGGTGGAGGACCGTATTCAAGCTGCAGATTGTTGGGGTCAATGGGTGAGTATTCAAAAGGAATCTGATCGTCGTTGGCATAATTAAAGGCCTTGGCAAGCGTATACGCAGCGTCAAACTCACCATATTTTGAGATGCGCTGGCGTACTGTGACCCACAGTGCATCGTATTTTGTGTTGACGGCGGACTCGAGATCGGTAACCTCGTCCGGCCCCTGAGTTACCGGGTTGTACACGGAGCCAACCGGGCGCCCGATAATAAAACGCGTCCCAAGATTATGTATGCCGTCCACCTTGACGAACAGGCCATTACTAACTTGCTTTTCAACTCCCAGGTTAAACTGCTGCACCATCGGATTCCGCATGCGGTTATTGATGATGTCGATGCCGGTTGAGCCTGCGCCAGTAAAGAGGAATCCGCTGAAGGGGCTGGCAAGCACTTCTGGCGCGCCGGGTTTGAAGGTCCCGTTGGGATTTAAATAGATAGGATTCCCATTCTGATCGGTTACGGCGTTACCCGCGGTTACATCAAGCGCAAGAGCGCGGCCGTCGAAGCCTTTCTCCAGCGACATGATTTCGAGGACAATGCGGTCGTAATAAATTCCGTACCCTCCATGCACGCTGAGGTTGGGATTGAACGAGTAATTGAAGCCTATTCTCGGCCCCCAGTTATCGTAGTCGCGGTGACGCGTGCCTTGATAGAAAGACTGCACAATCGGGTTGCGGTTTGGATACCAACTGAGATTGTTGAGGTTGGTGTCCATCTCCCAGCGGAGGCCAAGGTTCAACACCAAGTTGTGAAGAGCCTTCCAGTCGTCCTGCGCAAATCCCGCGAGATGGTAGTTGTCATTATCCGGGAGAACCAGAGGCACGGTTGGGGTAGAGCTGCGGAGCGCAACTGCAAACAAAAGATCGTTATCGTCAACCTTGCCGTCCCCATTACGGTCGAAGTCAGGGAAATCCTCGACTGTTTGGATATTGCCCTGCTGAAAGACTCCAAGGTAAAAGTCGGCATCAATCCACTGGACCTCGCCACCAAAGCTCATAGTGTGGTTGCCCCGCGACCAGGTAACGGCGTCATCTCCCTGCAGCCGGAACTGTCTCGTCTGCTGAGGAACACGATAAGTTGCTCCGTCGTCGAGATCGGGGAAAGTAATTTGCGGAGCATTCGAGATAGGGTTCGTAATATTAAGGAAATTGTTATCGGCGAAGCTGAGGCGGTTGATCAACGACGGCGTAAAGATGTGAACCCAATCTGCGACCAGTCCTTGCAGGTGGTTCTCGGCCGTCTGCCGATATGCAGCGGTGCCAAGAGCGCGGTCAAGTTCGCTCTGGCTTAGATCGTCCTCCAGCTCCAGCGACTCACGAAACCCGATGCGGTCGCGTTGAGTAACCTGCCAGTCCAGCCGTTCGGTCGTAAGATAGTCGTGCAACGGAGCAGTCGCAAACGTCTCGTAGATGGTTTTGTTTGCCGTATCGCGCACACCCACGAGATCGGCGCCCAGCTGCTGACGGTCTTCCATGGCGACAAACCACCAGGCCTTGTCGCGGCGGAAGGGTCCGCCGATATCTCCGGCATATTGCTGGCGGTGAAATGGCGGTACTGTGCCGACGCCCGGGTCGTAAGTTGCAGGCAGGGCCTGCAGCACCCGGTCGCGCTCGTACATGGAAACGCCGCCGTGCAAGGTGTTTGTTCCCTGCTTGGTCACAACATTAGTTACAGCCGACCCGGAGCGCCCCAATTCAGCAGAGAATCGATTTGTCGCGATCTGGAATTCCTGCACAGCATCTTCGGGAATATTCACGAGTGAGCCGCCCACAACATCGTCGTTGTTGTCAGCACCATCGATCGTGACGTTGCCGCCACGCCCAACCTGTCCAGCCGAAGAGATGACCACTGTATTTTCTTTTGTGGGGTCGAAGTTCGGCGCGGGAGTATTACCCGGAACGAGCAGAGCAAGCTCGAGGTAATTGCGCCCATTCAAAGGCAGTGTCTCGATCTGGCGTGCGTTGATCACGCCGCCGACAACCGAAGTGGTTGTGTTCACTTCCTGCTGCGTATCACCTCTGACTACAACGTGCGTGTTGCTGCCTGCAGGCTGCAACTGGATGGGGATATTCTGATCCTGCCCGACAAGCAAGGTGAGGTTTTGCTGAAACGCAGCAAATCCTGCGAGAGGTGCGACAGACAGACTGTAGCGGGTCGCGGCAAGGGTGTTGAACGAAAAATTTCCGTCGCGTTGAGTTGTAAAGGTCCGGATAGTACCCTGCGCGACATTCGTGAGCGTTACAACCGCCCCGGTTACGGTTTTGCCTGAAGGATCGGTGATTGTGCCACTAATGCTGGCGGTCGCAAGCTGCTGCGCGCGGATTGCAAATGGGGAAAGACAAACAAGCATGCATAGGGCTGCGAAAACAGCCCTGCGGGAAACAGATGTAAACAAGACTCCCTCCGTCGTGCTGGCCTCAAATAGAAAAACTTAATTGAATGTTCTGTCGTGGTAAGCGCCGGACTTTGCAGCACGTTACGCCAGCTGAATGTTCAGTGTCTTGGAACCAGAGGATGAATCAAGCATCCATCAAAAGGTGGATGCTCGTGCTTCAGCGCCTCGCGTAAGATGCGCCTGAATGGAACAACGCAGGCAGATTGGGCTGGCCGCGGCGATTGCCGTCGTCACCGGAGAATCGATCGCTCTCGGAATTTTTCTGACTCCGGCAGCGATGGCAAAATCTCTCGGCTCGCCCGCCTTGCTGGCAGCGGTGTGGTGCGGTATGGCGGTAATGGCATTCAGCGGAGCGCTCTGCTATGCAGAGTTGGCGATTCGCTATCCGCAGGCCGGTGGCGAGTACATTTATCTCCGCGAAGGTTATGGTGGACGGGTTGCGTTTCTCTATGGCTGGATGTCAGCGGCAGTTGTTGATCCCGGAATTGCCGCAGCACTTGCAGTTGGTGCCGTTCCTTATGTTGGAACCCTGATTAAGCTTCCGCCGCTGATCTCAACGTTCCTTCCCGCGATTATTCTTCTCGCTCTTTGTGGAATCAACTACGCTGGGACGCGGTTGAGCAGCAGGGTGATGGCAACAACTAACCTGCTCAAGATCGCTGTACTGGTTGCACTCGTTGCCTGGGCGTGGCTCTCGGGCCATGCTTCTTCCACAAATCTCTTGCCGCTTACTGTGCGGCGTCCCGGATCGGATGCTTTATTTGCCGCTATTGCTGGATCTACTGTCAGTGCATTCTTCAGTTTCGGCGGCTGGTGGGAGGCCGGAAAGCTGGCAGGTGAAATACGCAATCCACAGCGTAATCTGCCTCTCGCATTCACTTGCGGAGTCCTGCTGGTCACGATCGTCTACCTGCTCGTTAGCGCAGCCTTCCTATCCGTCGTTCCGCTTCAGCACATCGCCTCCAACACGGCCTTCGTTGCCCAGTTTGGTGAGGCACTCTTTGGGGCAAATGGAGGAAAGGTCTTGTCGGTGTGTGTGCTGGTCTCAGTGCTGGGTGGATTGCTGGCGCTCACCATGGCTGCGCCGCGAGTCTACTATGCAATGGCCAAAGACGGAGCTTTCTTTTCTGTCTTTGGGCGTCTGCATCCGCACTTCGGAACCCCGGCGAACTCCATTTTGCTGCAGACATGCATGGCAATGCTGATTCTTCTCTTCGGCGCATTCGACCGCATACTGGCCTACATCATTTTTTCTGCGGTGTGCTTTCTCGCGCTATCCGTATCAACACTGTTCCGTTTGAAAACACCTGTCAGGCAATGGTGGTATCCTGCCGCGCCGATTATCTTTCTGTTCTGCGCTGGAGTCATCGCCCTGCTGATATTGATGCACAATCCAGTTCCTGCTCTCGTCGGAGTCGGCGTTGTGCTTGCCGGCGGAATGCTTCAGCGCCGCTTCAGCGGAGGAAGACCTCTGCAGGCTGATCCCGTTATCGAATCTTCTCTACCGTGAAAGGAGTTTCCATGCCCCATATTTCATTACCGGAAGGACTGCCAGGAATCCGTGGCGCGATGGCTTTCCGCCCCGAGACGGCAAAACCGCTGAATGAGCTTGTTGAGGTCCTGCTGCGTGGGCCAAACACGCTTTCGCCCGCTGAGCGTGAGTTGATTGCAACTTACGTCTCCTACCTCAACGACTGCTACTACTGCCAGATGAGTCATGGCGCAATTGCCGCTGCGCACCTGAACGGTGATGAAGATCTGGTGAAGCGCGTCAAAGCAGACTTCCAGCACGCAAATATTTCCGAAAAGCTGAAAGCGCTCCTGATCATTGCGGCGAGGGTACAAAAAGGAGGCAAAAACGTAACTGCGGATGATATTGCGCATGCGCGTAGCCTTGGCGCAACCGATCTTGAAATCCACGATACGGTGCTCATCGCTGCAGCATTCTGCATGTACAACCGCTATGTCGACGGACTGGGCACCATGCAACCTCGCGACGAAGCATCGTACCGTGAGCGTGGCAAAATGGTGGCCCGCGACGGATACATCGCCGTCAGTAAAACGTATCTGCCTGCTGAACCTATACCTCGCTAAGGAGAAAATATGCCCCACATTGCACTTCCTGAAGGATTGCCGGGCATCAGCGCCGGATTTGCATTTCGCCCGGAAACAGCCAAACCCATGCGCGAGCTTGCACACGTTTTATTGCACGAATCCAACAGCCTCACACCCGGTGAACGCGAGTTGATCGCTACCTATGTTTCTTCGCAGAACGACTGTTACTTCTGCCAAACCAGTCATGGCGCTGCGGCCGCATGCCATCTGGATAGTCAAGAAGCGGTGAAGCAAGTGAAGACCGATTTCCGGATTGCGCCAGTCTCTCCAAAATTGAAGGCACTGCTCGCAATCGCAGGGAAAGTCCAGCGTGGAGGCAAGAATGTGACTTCGGCAGATATTGCAGAGGCCCGCAGCCACGGTGCGACTGATCTTGAAATCCACGATGCTGTGCTGATCGCCGCCGCCTTTTGTATGTACAACCGCTATGTCGACGGCCTGGACACGTGGCAGCCCCGCGATGAGTCCATGTATGCCGAAATGGGTCGACATCTGGCTGAGCATGGCTATATCAAGCCGTCGCGTTAAGGCAGACAACTGGCCCGGAGGCTCACGGTGGACCATCCCGATCGCATGGTAACCCCCAGAGAAGAAAGCCTGCGTTATCCGGGCTGGCGCGTAGTTGTCATTTGTCAGATCGGTGTATTGTCGGGGGTTGCCACCATCTTTTTCTCCATTTTTACCCTTTTCATCAAGCCCTGGCAGTATGACTTTGGATGGAGCCGGGAACAGATATCGCAGGCGTTCAGTATGGCGGCCATTTCCGTTGCAATCTGCTCGCCGGTCATGGGCAGGCTTCTGGATCGCTTTGAACCGCGAAAGCTCATTGCCGGGATGATGGTGGCTTTCGGGTTAGGATTCGCTTCGCTCGCTGAGTTAACTCCGCACCTTGGCCGTCTCGAGGCCACGGCGGTATTTATCGGCATTGCAGGCACAGGAACCTACCAGCTGGGCTACGCTCGCATCGTAGCCGGCTGGTTTGAGCGCCGTCTGGGAGCAGCCTTGTCGGTCGTGGTTGCCGGATCGGGCCTTGGCTCGCTCTTTTTTCCACCGCTGGTTCAGCATTCCATCACGGTCTATGGATGGCGATATACCATCCTGATCTTGGCAGCGTTGCCTTTGCTGCTTGGGGCACCGCTCACATTTTTCTTCGCTCCTTCGCCCCGGACCCATTCTTCCCGCAAGCCCTCTGGCCCACAACCCGGCACCGTTTTCGGAATGCGTTGGATGCAGGCGCTCGCAACCCGCAGCTTCTGGTTGATCGCCTTGGGCGTAGGTTGTATGTCTCTTGCCGAAAACGGGGTGACCGTGCATCTGGCGCCGATGTTGAGCGATCGCGGCCTGAAGATGGAGAACGCTGCGTTTATTGTTTCCATCCTCGGCGGCTCTAGCGTGGCGGGACGCTTGTTGCTCGGCTGGATACTGGACTATTTCGAGGGCGCGGGCATCGCCATGGGGGCTCTGCTCCTTGCGGGTAGCGGCATCTTCTTTCTCGGCCATGCGCAATCGTTTCATGCAGCGGCGTTGTCCGCCATGATCGCGGGACTGGGAATGGGCTGCGAATTCGACCTGATTCCCTACATGCTCAAGCGCTACTTCGGCATGCGCTCGTTTTCTACCCTGTACGGGCTTACCTACAGCGTATACGCTGTCGCTGGCGGCACCGCTCCCTTGTTGCTCGGGTACGTTTACGACGTTACCGGATCATATACGCACATTCTTTCTGTGTTTTCGGTTATTACCGCGTGCGTGGCTTTTGCGATGCTGGCACTCCCTGTCTATCGTTATGCCGCCGCTCACACCAACACTTCTGAATCTCTTCCCGTAGAAACGGAGGCCGCCATTGAAAGTAGCTGAACAAGCACCCATGTATCTGCCCGAAGTCGAGGCACATCCTCAACCGAGCCCCTATGCAGATCTGATCCAGGTGACAAAAGCCGCCGGTCGCGAGTATTGGCAGATATGGCATCTATTTGCCTTCAAGCCGGAGATCACATCGCACCTCGCAAGTTTCACCGAAGAGGTCATGCGCGCTCCCGCTCCAATCAGCTCCGGCCTGCGTGAGTTGATTGCCGCGTATACATCGTGGACGAATGAGTGTCAGTTCTGTTGGCGCTCGCATGCGGCGGTGGCAGCCGAGTTACTGGGCAGCGAAGAATTAGTCCATAGTGTTCTCCACGACCTCGATTCCTCCCCATTGCCGGAAGCGGAAAAGGCGCTGCTGCGCTTTGCCGCGAAGATAACCAGGCACCTACCGGAAATGGGCGAACGCGACATTCAGGAGTTACGCGCTATCGGATGGAACGACGAGGCGATCTATTTCACGATCTTAGTGGTATCTTTGTTCAACTTCTATAACCGCTGGGTTACGACATCAGGCGTTCACCCGGTTTCAGACGAAATACATCGAATGCATGGAAAGCGCCTCGCACTTAGCGGCTACGAGCCTAAAAATAGGCTTCAAGGAATGCAGGAAACCTTATCGGCAATACCAAATCGCAATCACGGACTGTCATAGCGGAAAACAGCTCTTCTGCCGCTGCAGGAAATTAATTCTTTCCATGACGTGGAGGAGCCGTGGACTTGCGGACAATTAATTCGGTTTCCAGGTAGTAATCGGCTCCCTTTCGCCGTTTCAGCCTGAGCATCTTTTCAAGCGCTTCGAATGCAAGCATCCCCAGCCGCTCACGCGGCACGCTGATGGTCGTCAACGGAGGACGCGCCAGGAAGGCAAAAGAAATATCATCGATGCCGACAATCGAAACATCCTCCGGAACACTGATGCCGGCATCTTCAAGCGCGCTCATCGCGCCCATGGCGATAAGATCGCTGCCGCAGAAGATCACCGAGGGCATTTCTGGTTGTTCCAGGATCGCCCGCACCGCAGATGCACCGGCATCGACGCGGTAATTGCTCTCAATGACGGGAAACAGTTTGAAGCTGCGCGCCTCCAAACCTGCAATCAGCGATTGCCGAATGTTGACAGCCGTGCGGTTGTCTTCCGGGCCGGAGATGACTGCGGCGCGCCGATGCCCGAGCGAGATCACATGCTCGATTGCCTGTGAAATACCGCGCTGGTAGTCAATGGAGATATTGCTCACCAGCGTCTCCGCTGGTCCCAGATTGCAGAACACCAGCCCGATGCGCGCCGCAACCAGTTCTGCCGTGCGGTTTTTTTCTAACGATGCAGTCATGACCGCTACACCGCGCACATCGCTCTCGATGAGTTTGCGAACCACAGACTCTGTGCGTGCCCGATTGTATTCGGTGTTGCAGAGCAGCACGTCGTAGCCCTTGTCCCATGCTGCTGCCTGAAACCCGCGAATCAACTCAGGAAAATAGGGGTTGACGATCTCGGAGATAACCAGCCCGAAAAGGTCGCTCTTGCCTGTGGACAGACGCTGCGCATGCACGTTTTTGTAGTAATTGAGCTGTTTTACGGCATCCAGGACACGTTTCTCGGTTTCCGGCGAGATGTCTTTCGTTTTGTTCAACACGCGGGACACAGTAGCCGGCGATACACCGGCTTTCTTCGCAACCTCGCGCATCGTGTAGCTCATACGTTCCTTGAGGACTGCCTTCAGGTCGGAATTCAAGAGCGAGAATGCCGAAGCAGGCCCGGACAATCACTCTGGCGCCGGCGAATATCCTGCTGCTCTTTCGTTCGCAATCCCTTCACTTTGCATTGTGTTTTACCTTACCACGCACTTTTACCAGGAAGGTGTCCGCAGAGCCTCCGCAATTTATGTTGACAGGCGATCCGGGAGGGGTGTACAAAGAGTTCCGAATTTGGGAAACCGATTTCCGCAATCGATTTCCCAAAGAGACCCCTCGGCTGCCCAGCATTGCGCCGGTCAGGGCGCAAACAGAGTTCAAACAGTGAGATCGATACATCTTCCGGAGGCGAGTTTATGAAAAAGGTTCTGTGGTGGGTTTTGCCTGTCCTCTTAGTTGCCGGCGGCAGGATAGCTCCTGCACAAAGTGTGGCGGCGGGCGACATACGCGGCACTATCACCGATACAACCGGAGCAGTAATTCCCCAGGTCAGGGTCACTGTGCTGAACGTGGATACCGGTGTCTCGAAAGATTTCTTCTCAAACCAGGATGGCGTCTATGACACCTCATCCCTTGTGACGGGGAGCTATAAACTCACCTTCACAAGGGACGGTTTTAAGCAATTCGTGCGTGGGCCCATTACGCTGGAGGTCGGCTTCACGACCGTGAACGTCCAGCTTAATGTAGGCTCGGCAAGTCAGGTGGTGACGGTGAGCGCAAACGTTCCCCTGCTCCAGACAGAATCCAGCGAACAGAGCACGACACTCGAGTCGGAAACCATGACCGAGTTGCCACAGGTGACGCAGGACTGGGAGAATTTCATGGTTCTGCTGCCCGGAGCCACGGGAACACCCGGCGGGTCGCAGGGGTCTTCCAATCCAGGACAGGAGATTGCAGTGAACGGCAACCTGCCGTACAGCAACATCCTGGCGGATGGAGCCTCGACCACCCTTTCGCACAGTCAGAATGCCAATCCGGCAATTTTCGAGTCAGTTTCAGAGCTTCAGGTCAGCACGTCATCGTTCTCAGCCCAATACGGCATCGGCGGAGCTATCTTTAACCAGATCAGCAAGGGCGGCACCGACAGTTTTCATGGCTCGGCCTACGATTACATCCAGAACAGCGGCTGGAGTGCGTATCCCTATGAATTCGGCGCTCCGGCCTCTTCCATAGGTCCCATCCCATATCTTCGTTACAACAATTTTGGCGGTTCTGTGGGCGGACCGATTATCAAGAAGAAGATGTTCTTCTACTTCCTTTACGACCAGATCGTCAACCACGGCAACAGCACTTCACTGAACAGCGTTCCAACCACCGCGGTCCTCGGTGGCGACTTTACCGGTTTGCAGACCATCTATGATCCGACCACGCAGACCATCGCCTATGATGCCAATGGAAATCCCTACCCCGTCCGCCAGAGTTTTGCCAGTGAATATGGAAACGGCAATGCTATTCCTTCTTCCCTGTTCGACTCTGTGTCCCAGAAATTCGCGCAGTGGTATCCCACTCCATCCAATCACATCCCGGGGAGTGCATTTGTTCCTGGGAACATCGGCTCTGAAGGCGAACTCCAGAATAACTTCTATACCAGCCTGCAGCAGTCTGCTCCCTACCGCAGATACTTTGGGCGTCTGGATTATGACATCACGACGAATAACCGCCTGACAATGTCCGACACTCAGAGCGATACGCCGCAGGTCTACCCGAGCGCTGTCACACCCTCTCCAATCGGCTACCAATCGGGTGACGTGGACAACAACAACGCTCAGATTACAGATGTCTGGAACATCAGCTCTCGCACAATCAATGAAGCCAGGATGGGTTACACGTGGCAGGGGAACTTCTTTGCCGATCTTTCCTTGAATCACGGCTATGCCAGCCAACTCGGCTGGCAGTTCGCCAAAGCGGATGACTTCCCGGCCATCCAGTTCTACAACACCTACCCCTATGCATGGATTGAGCCTGCTACCAACGCTGTATACAAGGAGCACACCTTCGATCCATCCGATGTTGTCACGATGATCCGCGGCAGGCATATTCTCCACTTCGGAGGGGAGTTCCTTTTCTTCCGAAATAACTCCACATCCTGGGGCAACATCAACGCCGGCACGCTGCAATTCACCGGACAATACACCCAGCAATGGACCGTTGATCCTACAACCGGTGTGGCAGGCCCGGTAGCGGGAACCGGAATGGAGTTTGCGGACTTTCTTCTCGGTTACGCCAACAACTGGGGCGCCAACGTCAGTCCTGAATATGGCGCACGCCTGAAGACTCCGCAGGTGTTCATTCAGGACGACTATAAAATCCGTCCCAACCTGACCCTCAACGCCGGGCTGCGCTATGAGATCAGCCATGGCTGGAATGAAGTCAAGGGCAATATGTCCAGTTTCGACCCGACCGTATTGAACCCTGCTACCGGGACCGACGGCGCATACTGGTTTGGCGAAACTAAGGCCAATGGCCGCAGCGCCTTGATGGCCGATGTCTGGAATACCTTCCTGCCGCGTGTTGGATTCTCATGGCAGGCCCACCCGAATACCGTCCTTTTTGGCGGCTTTGGTCTTTACTCTTACATGTGGAGCCTGGATACGTATGGCGGAGATAATGTGAGCTACGGGCCGGGCGCCTCAGTCAGTTCCTCCGGCAATGTCACGGACCCCACGAACGGCATTATTCCGATCACCAAGCTCGACGGCCCCGGTACCATCTTCGGTACTACAACGCCACTGCCGTACACTTCGGCCACGACTGACCCTACTCGGTTTAACAATCAGGCCGCAGGCTATGCGCAGTACCATACTCCGATTCCCAAAATCTATCAGTGGAACATGACAGTGCAGCAAGAGCTGGGGACGAATCTGATGGTACAGCTTGCTTATGTCGGCAGTCACGGTTACAACCTGAACTTCCCCGTCGACATCAACCAAGTGCCCGAGACCGAGCTGGTATCGAACTCTCAGCAGTTCCGCCCCTATCCGATTTATCAAAACATCAACGGCAGCACGAACAACGCGGTTTCGAACTACAACTCGCTGCAGGCGTCCATCACCAAACGGATGTCCAACGGCTTGAGTTTCAGCTTTAACTACGTGTGGTCTCATATGCTCGACGACATGGACTCCTCCGGGTGGGGCAGCCGTGCCGGACCGCAGGACTGGCAAAACGCCCATAATCCGTCAGCCAATTACAGCAACTCCAACTTCGATGTGCGGAATGCTTTCAAGGGGTATGCCGTATATGAACTACCCTTCGGTAAAGGCAGGCGCTTCCTGAACAACAGCACTGTGCTCGATGAACTTTTGAAATGGCAACTGTCCGGGACGTTGGTTCTCCAGACGGGTAACCCATTTACAGTGGATGGCACGCAGAACACCTACGCGTTATCAGGAACATCCTTCCCCAACTGGAATCCGGACACCAGCGTGATACCCACTCACCGCACCATCTACAACTGGTTCAATCCCGGGGCATTCCTGCAGCCAGCGAACGGGACTTTCGGCAATGTGAAACGAAACAGTCTCTACGGCCCGGGACTTAACACAGTAAATCTTTCCGCGGCCAAAGACTTCCCGCTGCCGCTGCGGGAAGGCATGGTCCTGCAGATTCGCTGCGATGCGCAAAACGCATTCAACCATCCGGCTTTTGGCGTACCGGGAGATGCGAGTCTCGGCGGTTCCTCGGGGACGGGCACACCTTACACTATGGGAACCACTGCCATTTCGACGACAACAGTAGGTGGACGCAATCTGCAAATCGGGATACACCTGACTTATTAGGTCTGGGCAGGGTCACTCCGGAAGAGACGGCGCCGGTCGCCGTCTCTTTGCTGAAGCGGCTGGGGTTCAGAACTTCTGACCTCGATCACCTGGCGGTCAAAGAATGAGGATGTGTTCCGGGATTTTCATGGCAGTGGGAGTAGTGTTGTTGGGCGGCTCCTGTTGCTTTTCTCAGTCCAGCCCTGACAAGCAGCAGGAAGAGGCAGCGCACCTCCGCAAAGCTGACGAATATATTCGCGCAAGGCAGCCGGCGTCGGCCATTCCGGAGTTGCAGGCGGCGGTCGATATCGATCCGGGCAACGTGGATGCACAAGGGAATCTCGGCGTTTTGCTGTTTTTTCAGCGCAGGTTCGCCGATGCCGTTCCCCATTTGCACTCTGCGGTAAGCGCCAGACCCGATCTCTGGAAAATCCAGGCACTACTGGGCCTTGCGGAAGGCCAGTTGCAAGACAGCAGCGCGAGCCGCGCGGACCTGGAAGCAGCGTTTCCGCATTTGACCGAGCAGAGTTTTCAACTCGAAGTGGGAAGAGCGCTCATCGATAATTACACCGCAACTGGTGATCTCGAAAAAGCTTCAAGCGTAGTATCGACATTGCTGGCGTCCCGTCCGACGGATCCATCCCTGTTGTATCTCTCTTATCGCCTTAGCTCCGACCTCGCTGGCCGCGCGATGCTTACTCTCGCCCTCAGCGCGCCCGACAGCGCCGAAATGCATCAAGTGATGGCGCGGGAGCTGGCCCAGCACAACGATGACAGCGCAGCCATTGCCAATTACCGCGAGGCAATCCGGTTGAATCCGCAGCTTGCAGGCCTCCACTCCGAGTTGGGAGACCTGCTCTTTAACTCCCCGGACGAAAAACTCCAGGCCCAGGCGGCAGCCGAGTTTCAGGCGGCGCTGGCGGTTGATCCGCGCGATGAAAAGGCCGAGCTGTCCCTGGGAATGATTGCGGAACGGAACGGAGATTCGAAGACAGCGCTGGCCGACGATTCCCGCGCGCTGGAACTGGACCCGAATGACACGGATGCCTGCACTGAGCTGGCAAAAGTGCTGATCCGGATGAACCAGCGGGACAAGGCACGGCAATTGCTCGAACGCGCAATCCAGATCGATCCAACCAACTATGTGGCGCATTATCGCCTGGCTGGCCTTTACCGCCAGGAAGGACGGACGGAGGATGCGAAGCAACAAGTGAACGAGTACCTGAAATACAAGCAGATGAAAGACAAGCTCGAAAAGATCTTCGACGACATGCGCGTTGCGTCGGGGCAGCACCCCGATCACGACGAAACAGACAGCAATCCATAACCTTGCTTCGCTCGTGGCGCTCGAGATGCCGTCGCGAGCGAAATCACGGTACAACTCATCATGGAGGTTTATGCGTACCATAATGGCTTTTGTGCTTGCTGGCCTGGCAGCGATTCCCGGCTTCTCAGCCAGCGCGCAGCAGAGGAAAGCAATTGCCTGGTGGCTGACCACGCCCGATCGAAGCGCGATGCTTACACAGCAAACAACGCCGCTGCGGTTTGAACGATCCACATCATCGTTGCCGGCCATCACTGTAGACGATGGACAGAAATTCCAGACCATGGATGGCTTCGGCCTCGCGCTGACCGGAGGCAGCGCCCAGCTCCTGATGCGAATGGATGCACCCCGGCGAGCAGCGCTGCTCAGAGAGCTATTCGGGCGGGCAAACGGCGGGATCGGAATCAGCTACCTGAGGATCAGTCTCGGTTCTTCCGACATGAACGACCATCCTTTCACCTATGACGATCTGCCTCCGGGAGAAACCGATGCTGCTCTCAAAAAGTTCAGCCTCGGCCCCGATCAGACGACGATCGTTCCGGTTCTTCGGGAAATTCTCTCCATCAATCCATCGATCCCGATCCTGGCTACTCCTTGGTCGGCTCCAGCGTGGATGAAGACCAATGACCGCTTGAAGGGCGGCAGCCTGAAGCCGGAATATTATGATGTCTACGCTCGTTATTTTGTGCAATACATTCGGGCCATGAAGGCCAACGGGATTGACATTGCTGCCATCACGCCGCAGAACGAGCCGCTCAATCCCGATAACACTCCCAGCATGGTGATGCAGGCCAACGAGGAGGAGCAGTTCATCAAGCAATCGCTCGGGCCGTCGTTCCGGAGCGCCGCAATCAAGACGAAGATCATCATCTACGATCACAACTGCGATCGGCCGGACTATCCACTGACGATCCTCGCCGATCCTGACGCACGGCAGTATGTGGATGGCTCGGCTTTCCACTTGTATGCCGGAGAGATCACAGCTCTGACCAAGGTTCATGACGCCTACCCTGACAAGAACATCTATTTCACGGAGCAGATGGTGGTAGATTCACCCGGCAATCCACGTCTCGAAATTGCCTCGCCGGTCAGAGATCTCATCATCGGCGCGCCTCGCAATTGGAGCCGCAATGTCCTGCTGTGGAATCTGGCCGCCGATCCCGCCTTCGAGCCTCACACGAACGATGGCGGATGCCCGGTTTGCGAGGGAGCCATCACGATCGACGGCAACCAGGTCACCCGCAACGCGGCCTACTACACGATCGCTCACGCATCCAGATTCGTTCCGCCGGGTTCCGTTCGCATCGCCTCCAGCGCTCCGGATTCCTTGCCCAATGTCGCTTTTCTTACTCCACAAGGCTTCCGGGTGCTGATCGTCGCCAATGACGGCGCCGCAGCACAAAAATTCCAGATTCTCTACCGCAGCAAGAGCGCCATTTCCACCCTGAGCGCCGGCGCCGTGGCAACCTTCGTATGGAAATGATCGGTGGTTGCGTGTGGGCCAGATGCGCATCGGTCGCAGGCAAGAAATGGTTCGTCAAAAGAAGTGAGAGGGAATGATGTCAACGCAGTCGAGCAACAGGATGCACATTTCGCGTCGATGTTTTCTGCAGATGGGTACGCTGACGGCAGTCACAGCGGTTGGCCCTAATTCATGGCGTAATTTTGCTTGGGGATCGGAGCTGCCCGCCGATGCGCCACTCGCGGAATTTGGCTATGGCGACGTTCTGCTCAGCAGCGATCTCCATGAGTCCCAGCTTCGTGAGACGCAGGCGGTCCTGATGTCGCTCAGCGACGACAGCCTGCTCAAGCCTTTCCGGCAAATGTCCGGACTGCCGGCGCCCGGGGAAGACCTTGGCGGCTGGTACAACTACGATCCCGATTACGACTATCGCAGAAACTTCGACGACGGCTTTGCTCCCGCATGCACATTCGGCCAGTGGATCTCAGCACTGGCGCGGGCCTATGCGATTACCGGCGACGCGGCCACGCGTGACCGGGTGCTGCAGCTGAACCGCCTCTATGCTCAGACCATCTCCGGGCAGTTCTATGAGAAGAACCGCTTCCCTGCCTATACCTACGACAAGCTGCTGCTCGGGCTGCTTGATTCCCACACCCTGGCACGCGATCCGCAGGCGCTGACAATCCTCGAAGAAACCACGAACACTGCCCTGCCGCATCTTCCCGGTCACGCTGTCGAACACAATGTTCGCTGGCGGATGGATAAACCTGCGGACAACGAGTCCTGGACCTGGGACGAGTCCTACACAATGCCCGAAAACCTGTTTCTTGCATACCAGCGCGGCGCGGGCCGCCGCTACTTCGACCTGGGCCTGCAATATCTCGACGACAAGACATGGTTCGATCCGCTGTCGCGCGGCGAAAACGTATTGCAGGGACGGCATGCGTACAGCTACGTCAACTCGCTGAACTCTGCCATCATGGCGTACATGGTTGCCGGCAGCGAAAAGCATCTGCGGGCGGGGCACAACGGATTTTCCATGGTACAGGCGCAGAGCTACGCCACGGGCGGATGGGGTCCGGATGAACAGCTCCGATCGCCGGACAGCGACGATATCTATGCTAGCCTGACGAATACCCATCACAGCTTTGAAACGCCGTGCGGCTCGTATGCACATTTCAAGCTGACTCGCTATCTGCTGCGGATCACCCGCGACTCGCGCTATGGGGACAGCATGGAGCGCGTAATGTATAACACCGTGCTGGGAGCAAAACCGCTCGAGGAAAACGGGCACGCGTTTTACTACTCCGACTACAACTACAATGGCGCGCGGGAATATCATGCGGCTCGTTGGCCCTGTTGCTCGGGAACGCTGCCGCAGGTGGCGGCGGATTACCGCATCAACACGTATTTCCGCGGCCTGCAGGCCGTCTACGTCAATCTTTATATCCCCTCCACACTACGCTGGAC
>JASHRS010000050.1 GCA_030037215.1 Silvibacterium sp.
CAGCAGTTGCCCGACATGTTGTTGCCTTTAATGATGCAGCGTGTCGGCCAGGGCCTCATCCAGCAGCACATCGAGCTGCTGGAAGCCAAACGTCTCGGCATCACAGCGACCGACGATGATGTTCGCCGCTTCCTGCACACCGGCCAATGGGGCGAGCTCCTGTTTCCTGATGGCAAGTACATCGGTGACGCGCAGTACGCCGAGTTCGTCTCTGACCAGTTCCAGATGACGCGCGAAAAATTCGAGGGCGAAATCAAGAAGGAGATCGTCGATCAGCGCCTGCGCTCGCTTGTCACCGGCGGCGTCACCATTTCTGACAGCGAAGTCCGCACCGCATACGTCAATCAGGCAACCAAGATCAAGTTCGACTACGCCGTCATCGACTCTGACAATCTGCGCAACACGATCAACCCCACCGATGACGAGCTTGAGGCTTTCTTCAAGCAGAATGCTGCTAAGTACACCACGGCCATTCCGGAAGCACGCAAGATCCAATACATCACCTTCTCCGTATCCGATCTTCCGAAAGCACCTGCGCCCGTCACGGATGATGAAGTCCAGCAGTACTATGAGCAGCACCTGAAGGACTATCAGATTGACGAGCAGGTAAAGGTCCGTCACATCCTCATCGCTGTAAATAACCCTGATGACGATGCAGCAGCCAAAGCCAAGGCGCAGGGTATCCTCGATCAGCTTCACCACGGCGCGGACTTCGCCAAGCTTGCCAAGGAATACTCCGACGACCCCGGCAGCAAATCACAGGGCGGCGAGCTTGGCTGGATCAAGCACGGCGTTACCGTGCCTGAATTTGACCAGACAGCCTTCTCGCTTCAGCCCGGGCAGACCTCCGGCCTGGTTCGCACCAAGTTCGGATACCACATCATCCAGACCGAAGCGAAGCAGGCTGCTCACACCCGGTCGCTCGATGAGGTGAAGGCCGAGATCACGGCAACGCTCACCCGCCAGAACGAAGCCCAGGCCGAACAGGTTTTCGCGCAACAGTTGTCTTCGGAGGCCGCAACGACCGGCCTTGCCGCCACCGCTGCGGCACACCACCTGCAGGTTGTTACCACGGATTTCCTGTCCCAGTCCTCAGTGGTGCCCAACCTTGCCGACGGCTCCCAGTTGCTCACCGGGGCTTTCGCCGCAAAGAAGGGCTCTACTCCGCAGATCGCTTCCACGGGCGACGGCTATGCGGTTTACCAGGTCGCCGATATCCAACCCGCCCATGCGCCTGACTTCGCCAGCTACAAATCGCATATTCTCGACGACTATCGTGACCAGCAGCTTCCGCAGTTGCTTGCAACTAAAACCAACGAGCTGGCCGACCGTGCAAAAACTGAGAATGATCTTGCCAAAGCAGCCAAGGAAGTTGGCGCAACTGTGAAGTCCAGCGATCTCGTCGGGCGCGATGCGCAGGTTCCCGATATCGGCGCGCTGGCAACGGTTGCCCCTCAGCTCTTTGATCTGAGCCCCGGCCAGTTGAGCAGCCCCATCAACACTGGACATACTGGAGTTGTCGTAAAGATCACCGACAAGCAGTTGCCGAGCGACCAGGAGATCGCCCAGAACCTCGATACAACCCGCGATGCTTTGCTCGAACAGCACCGTGAAGAAATGTTCGATGTCTTCCTCTCCAATCTGGAAAACAATTACGAAAAGGAAGGACGCATTCGCATCAACCGCAGGGCACAACAGCAGGGGCTGCCGGCGAACTCGCAAAGCTGATCCGCAAAGTGCTCAGCTGCAAGCAACCGTGGCCCGCCGTTTCGAATCCTTCCGAAGGCGGGCCTTTTCTTTTCTCAAAGCCTATGATGATCTTCTTTTATGCCCTTTAATCGTGCTTCTGGACTGCTGCTGCACATCACTTCGCTGCCTTCGGACGGAGGCATTGGCGACCTTGGGCCGGCTGCCTATGCCTTCGCCGATTTTCTTGCAGCCGGCAAACAACGCCTATGGCAGGTCTTGCCGCTCAGCCCCACCGGATACGGCAACTCTCCCTATGCTGCGCTCTCGGCCTTCGCCGGCAATCCCCTGCTCATTTCTCTTGACCGCCTGGCGGATCGCGGCTGGATTGCCCGCGAGCGCATTGCTGGTCTTCCCGGACGCTCCGGCAATGTCGACTTCGACGCCGCGGCTCGCGTAAAGCTTCCGCTCCTGGAAGAAGCCGCGCGCAGCTTTCTGCACAAACACGAGGAAGCGGAGTGGTCGCGCTATGAGGCCTATACCCGCACCAACTGGACATGGCTCGAACCTTATGCAATCTATGCTGTGCTCAGAAAAAAATTCAACGGCGCCGCATGGAGCTCCTGGCCGAAGGAACTTGCGCATCGCAACCGGCACGCCCTCGACAAAATACGTCACGACCATGCCGAGGAGATCGCCATTCAGCAAATTCTCCAGTTCGCTTTCGACGATCAATGGTGCGCACTGCGTGCCTATTGCGGCGAACGCGGAATCAAGCTGATCGGCGACGTTGCCATCTTCGTCAATTACGACAGCGCCGACGTATGGACGCATCCCGGCCTCTTCGAGCTCGATTCACATCTTCATCCCATCCGCGTCGCGGGTGTCCCACCCGACTACTTCTCAGCCACCGGCCAGCGCTGGGGCAATCCCCTCTATAAGTGGGATGTCATGCGGCACAACGGCTTCGCTTGGTGGATCGATCGCATCAGCCGGGCGCGCCATCTCTACGACATCATCCGCCTCGACCATTTCCGCGGATTCGAAGCCTATTGGGCCATTCCTGCCGCAAATGAAACCGCGGAGCACGGCGAGTGGATCAAGGCTCCGGGCGCCGAGCTTTTCGAGAGCATCGGCCGCGCGCTAGGTGAGCTGCCCTTCATCGCTGAAGACCTCGGCGTCATCACACCTGAAGTCGACGCTCTCCGCGAACGGTTCCGCCTGCCCGGCATGCGCATCCTTCAATTCGGCTTCGGCTCACGCAAATCGCACGAATATCTTCCCCACCATTACGTCAATAACTGCGTGGTCTATACCGGCACGCACGACAACAACACCACGCAGGGCTGGTGGGATGACGAAGCCACGAAAGCCGAGAAGGCTGAAGCCAAAGCCTATCTCTGTGCGTCACGTAAGGATTTCGTCTGGGCCATGATCCGCGCCGTAGAAACCTCAGTTGCCGACATCTGCATCGTTCCCGTGCAGGACCTGCTTTGCCTGCCGTCGGAAGCGCGCATGAACATGCCTTCGCGCGCAGCCGGAAACTGGACATGGCGTTGTCCCGAGGATGCACTGACGCCGGAAATTGCTGCGAGGCTCGCCGCGCTTGCCGAAACCACCGACCGCGACCAGTCGGCCGCACATAGCTAGCCCGGCCGCGCTGACGATATCGTTGATCGCGCCGCTTTACTTGCGCGTCACGCTCAAAGAAAATAGAAATCAACGATTAGAATACAAGGGGAATTTCACTATGCCGCTCTCCGGCGAGGCCATTCGCATGATGAATTACGTTGACGATGTATCCAGCACACTGCGCCGCATCCTGTCGCTTGTGCCCACGCTCACGCCCGAGGAGCGCCTGCGTGTCAGCGATTATCTCACCCATGCCAATCCCAGCGTCGAAACCGTGACCAAAGCGCTCAAGGGCACGATAAGCTGACACTCTAGAGCAACCCCCGCGCCTTCACTTCCAGATACTGATTGATCGCGTCCGCCTTCACGCTGCTCGGACTCGTCTCTACCACCAGCACGCCTTGCGAACGCAGCCGCGCTAATAATGTCCGCCTGCGTTCCAAAACTTCCGCCGCCGCCGTCGACACAAACATCTGCTGCACATTCTCTGGCTGCCGCGCGGCTGCCGCATCCATTTCCGGATGCCCCAGCACCACCAGCAGCACCAGATGCCTGCGCGCCAGGTCGAGCACCGCGTCCACCACTTCCGGGCGCCGTGCGCTGTCGGCCAGCTCCGTAATCCACAGAATCAGTCCGCGCCTGCGCTGCAGGTGTTTCAACCGGGCAGCCGCGCTCAGGTGGTTCGCCTCGCCCGCTTCTGCACGCACCTGCGACAGCGCATCCACAAATTGCCGCAGATGCCCTGTTCCCGACGCCGGCAGCAATTGCTGTTGAATCCTTTGTCCGTACACCAGCAGCCCGGCTTTGTCACCCGCCTGCATCACCGCCTGCGCCAGCGCAACCCCTGCGCCTGACGATTGATCGAGCTGCGTGATCGTCAACTGAGCATCTTCGCCGGAAGTCAATACAGCATGCTTCTGCGTGGATGCGCGAAGCGCGTGCGCCTGGACGGCCAGTCCCGTCCGCGAAAGCCGCCCCGCATCGATCACAATCCACACCTGCTGGCTGCGCTCCGTCGTGAACTCGCGCGTAATCAGCTTGCCGCGCCGCGCTGTCGCCGGCCAGGCAATGTTGCGTATTTCATCTCCGCGCTGATACTCGCGCAGGCTTTCGAATTCCCTCCCAAGTCCACGCAGCCGCAGCCGCCGTTTCTGCAGCGCAATCTGGCGAATTCGTAACAGATATAGTTGCGTATCCTCGGGCGACCGCTCCATCGGCGGATAAACCCTGATCCCCTGCTCCAGATCAGCTGCCGCCCATCGCTCGACCAGTTTCAGCGCACCGCGATACCGCAGAAACACCTTGCCCAACCGCACGTCGCCGCGCGTATTCGGCACGCATTCGAGCTTCACCTTTACCACATCGCGCGGAAACGCCCGCACCCGGCCTCCCGGCGGCATCGCCGCCAACGCTGAATGCAGCGCATCACTCACCTGCACATCAAGAATCTGGTTCGACTCCTGCGTAATCTCGATCTCGACTTCAGTCGGCTCGCCCAGCACCGGAGAATTCTCGAACCGCCGCTCCACTGTAATCGCGCGCGGCGCAGGCAACATTACCGCATCAATCACCGCCAGCAGAACTACCGCCGCATCCCACGCCAGCATTGCCCACAGCCACATCCAATGCGGATGCAGAAATCCCGGCAGCGCCAGCAAACACCCCGCTGTAAGCAGTAACAACGCGCGTGGCGTCAGGGCAAAGCCGAATCGCCGTGCATGCGCAGCCGCCTTTACCGGCGCGGGAATGAGCGTGTTAATCATTTCGGCAGTGGAGTCGCAGCCAGCACATCGCGAATCACGCGGTCCGCGTCGAAACCTTCAAGCTCCACTTCGGGTTTCAGAATCAGCCTGTGCCGCAGGCACGGCAGCGCGGCTTCCTTCACATCGTCCGGAATCAGATAATCGCGCCCGTCTTTCGCTGCATATCCCTTCGCCACGATCAGCAATCCCGCCGCCGCGCGCGGGCTTGCTCCCAGAGAAATCGCCGGCCACTCGCGTGTGCGCCGCGCCATGCCCAGCAGATACTCGAAGATTGCCGGCTCAACCCGTACCTGCCGCACTTGCTGTCGTGCCGCTGCAAGCTGCGAAGGCTCGATCGGCATGATCGGCTCCTGCTCCAGTCGCACCGGCTCAACCGCCGCATGATGCCGTTCGAGTATCACGCGCTCTTCTTCCGCCGATGGATATACAACGCGAATCTTCAGCAGAAAGCGGTCAAGCTGCGCCTCCGGCAGCGGATAGGTCCCCTCAAACTCCAGCGGATTCTGCGTGGCAAAGACGGTGAAGTAGTCATCGAGTGCGTGCCGGTCGCCGTCCATCGTCACTTGCCGCTCTTCCATGCTTTCAAGCAGCGCCGCCTGCGTCCTCGGAGGCATCCGGTTCACCTCATCGGCCAGCAGAAACTGTGTAAAAACCGGGCCGCGATGGAATGCAAATTCATTCGTCTTCAGCGAAAACACGCTTGTACCCAGAATGTCCGCCGGCATCATGTCCGGAGTTCCCTGCACGCGTTTGAAATCCAGCCCCAGAAACCGCGCCAGCGTCTTCACCGTCAGCGTTTTCGCCACGCCCGGCACGCCTTCGACCAGCGCGTGTCCGCCGCACAGCAGCGTCAGCAGCGCCTGGTCGATCAGCTCCGCCTGACCCGAGATCACCTTCCCCAGTTCTGCGCGGCCTCGTTCGAAAAGCTCAGCAGCAGCGCCGCTCTCGATTCTTGTTTGTGCTTCTTCCGTCACGCCTCTCTCCGTTCTGAGTCTGTCATAATCCCCCGCAATCTCGCGATATGTGCATCGATGCGCCGCACCAGATCCAGCGCTGACTTAGCGCTCAATTTATTGAACTCCGCCTCTCGCGCAGCCTTCATATCCGCGGCAAAGCCCGGTATCGTGTAGAAAAACCGTGCTGCCACTGCCGTTGCAATCGCATCCGGCCCGCTGCGCAGCGTCTCGCGCGGAATTCCGCCTTCTTCGTGCAGAAAATCCATCAGCTGCCGCTCCGCTGCGCCCACGGCAACATCAGCCGCACCCGCTTTCTGATACAGCGCGCCCATCGACTCCGCAAACTCCAGCGGCGAGGTGCGCGAAGCTGTCGCCAGCGTGCGCACCGGCCCGCTCCTTCGTCCAAAACTCAGCACCAGCAGCAGCGCCACCACCGCAAGCTGCCAGCATAACGCCGTCACCGGAGTCCCCTTCATCGTCGCCCAAAGACCCTCGCGCGCTCCATGAACGTATTCATCGAAAAGCACCGTGCGTCCCTGTTTGCCGATCTCAGGTGGACCCACACTCGCCAGCAGCAGCCGCAGCCCCGGATCGTCTCTCAATCCGCGATTACTCAGCGGTCCCGGCGAACTCCACCACACAACCTCGCCATTTCCCACTCGATAATGCACCACCACCGCATCCTGGCCGCAGGCCTGATCAATGGTTGCGTCCGTTCCCTTCCAGCGAACCGGGACCACCATTGCGATCTGCCCCGCGCGCCCCATCGCACTCAGCGACTGCGGAGTCGTATAGCAGAGCGCAGTGTAAATATGCCCCGGCATGCCGACATGCGCTTCCGGCAGCATCAAAGAACTCACAGCTCCCGTCGCAATCACGCGTCCGCCGCGGTTCAGAAAATCAGTAATCCCCGTCTTCTCTTTGCCGATGTCTGCAAGCTGCGGGTCGGCAAGCACCAGCGTCGTGTGCGCCGCATCAACCTCGCTCAGCGCCGCCGCAGGCTTGTTCCATCGCCCCGTCGCGTAGCCCAACTCACCCAGCAGTAGATACGCAGCCTTCGCTCCCGCCGACCCGCTGTTCCATGTGCTCGGCGTCGCATCATTGTCCTCGTGCGCCGGAGCAAGAAAAGCCGCAACCAGAATTACCGCCAGCACGCCTCCGCACACCCAGAGCATCAAACGTGCATCGCCGCTCAGCTTCGCGCTCATGCCGCCCTCAGTTCTTCGTGCAGCGCCAGGGCACGCTCGTAGTCCTGCTGTGCGGCATCGCGCAGCCCATACCAGATACGCTCAAACCCTTGCGTCTGCTGCCCCAGCAGCGTCCAGCGCGCCGATCCCGCCTCGAGCAGCCGCACATACTCGCGCGGAGTCCGCGACCGGTTCGGCGTCCACATTTTGCGTCCTTCCAGCACCGCAATGCTCGCCCAATAGAGACAATGCACCGCATCGCGCCAGTTGCCGCTTCCGGCTTGCTCCTCGGCCAGAGTGCGCCAGTTGCGCGCCGCCTCTTCCCACGGCTCGACTTGCAGCGCAGCTTCCACGCGCACCGCAAGCCTCTGCCGCTGCAGCACCCTCATCGCCCACACTGCCAGCCCTGCTAAAGCCAGCCCGATCAGCCCCCATTCGATCACCGGCCCAATCCATGGCGACTGCGTTCCAAAGCGCGCCACGCTGTTGAACAGCCTGTCCAGCCAGTAAAGCACCCGCGCCCACACCCGGTCCCAGATCGAGTCTTCATGCGCCGTCGCAAATTCCGGACGTCCTAGAATCGCATCCGCCTTCTGCCGCGCTACAGCAGTGTCCGCTCCGGCCGCATTCTCGCCAGAAGCCTCGCGCAGCGCTGCATCCAGTCGTACCTTGGCTGCCTGTAATTTGTCGACGCGTGATTGATCTCCGGCATTTCGCGCCGTAGTCAGCGCGTCGCGCAGCCAGTCATAGTGCGCCTCAAAGGAATTGACATTCGCATCTGCTCCCAGGCCTTGAAGCTCGACCTGCTCATCATCTCCGACCGCATTTGCGTCGCACGCCTGCGCTGCAGCCTCGCAGCTTGCAACCAGCGCTTGCAGTTTTTCAAGATGAGCCTGATATTGCGCCAGCGTCGACCGCCCCAGTGCCCGCGCCGCAGGTATTTGCACTAGAAGCAGCGGAACAAGAGCGGAAACCAGCAGTCGGCAATGTCGGCGCATATTCGGCTTCAGGCGGATTCGGCAGAATTTCCTTGCGCAGGCGGCGTCGGCCCCTGGTCAGCCGCGGGAGCAAGCTTCCCCATCATCCATTCGATATCGAAGCCCTCGCGGCGAACCCGCTCGTCGAAATAAAACAGGCATACGGCGATCGCACCCACCGGAGCAATCAGGGTTCCCGCCACAAAACTCACACTCAGATTAATCGCCTGCGTCACAAAGGCCTGCGCGCCGCGTGTGCGCACGGCAAGAATCAGGAATGGCGACTCGATCAGGCCGACCACCATGTAAAGCGCGCCCAGCAGCAGCAACAACAGAAAAATGCGCACCTTGCGGCTGGCCAGAAGCTGCTTGCTACGCCGCACAGCAGCGTTGGTCTTCAACGATTCCACCACTGCTGCCGGAACCGCCAGCGAAACCCGGATATAGGCCCAGACCGCATAGATCATCGATGGAAGCGCCAGCACGAGCAGCAGAATACCCAGCCATTTGAAATCCGTGTGGCGCTTGCCCAGAATCAAAAAAATCAGCCCTGCCGCGAATAGCGCAAATGGCAACCACAAAAACGTCCACACCTGCCGCAGCACAATCACCGTGTACCGGAACCAGTGTTTGAATGCGACTCCGTATGCCGCCTTGATCGACGCGGCCTTGCCCAGGTACACCTCCGACACCGCCCAGGTCGTTGCTGCCTGCGTAATGCCGTACAGCACCATCGAAATCACGCCCGAAACCAGTGATAACAGGACGGAAATAATCTGCACGCGGTCGACTGCAGCGCCCGGATGAATACGCACTTCCTGGTGCGCCGCATATGCCAGCCGCAGCGCATTTGTAACAACGCTTACGGCCGCGGGAAGCAGCGCCAGCCCGGCAAAAAGCAGAAATCGCGACCGGTAAACCTGGAAGGTTCTGTCCAGAACCTCGCCCGTTGAGAGTGGCCTTAAGTCATAGTGCATCTGCGGGTTGGCCGCAGGTGTCTGAAAGGAGCTGGCATCGCCGAACACATTGCCGCTGGACATAAAAGGATTACGCTCCGCCTGAATGCTCGTCGATAGTAGCACAGCCTCTCTCGCAGTTCCCTCAAAAAGAGGGCCCCGTCTGCCTGTCCAATCAATTACCATAAGGAATAGAGCTACGCTACACAGCGCCGCATTCCAGACCGGACATTGACCGAGGGCCGGGAATTTTTTTGACTGTCCCGAAGGTTCAACTTCATTTCCGGGTTATACGTCTTATGTCTAGGCATAGGTGTGCCTAAGGGCCACATGGAATGTGGAGACGGCGCGCTTTTAAGACTGAGGGAAAACTGATTGCTTCGTATCTGGTATCTGGCAGGCGCATTTCTCGCCTTGACTCTTGCTGCAGACTTGGGAAACGCGCAGGCCATCGTCTCCAATGATTTGCCGGACGATCCGGCAACACAAGCCCCGGCTTTTTTGCAGCAAAACTCGCAGCAACCGCAGCCTGCAACCACCCCTGCCGCGCAGTCGGGGCAGACTGCGACCACGCCTGCGCAGCCGCAAACCTCCCCATCGCAGAATCAGTCCCAAACTCAGACTCAGACTCAGTCCCAGACTCAGCCCCAGTCGCCGAGCTCCACAACTGCACCCCAGGCCGCAGATCCAAAGGCGCCCAAAACTGAAACCTCGGCCGACCAGCTCCATGCCGAAGAAAAGCAGCGCATTCTCGGCGTTATGGCCACCTTCAACACAACGAATAATCGCGAAGCCCTGCCGCTAACCCCAGCACAGAAGTTCCAGCTCTTCTTTAAGAGCACCACGGACCCTTGGGCCTTCTTTGTCGTCGGAGTCAGCGCTGGCGTCGGCCAGGCTGAAAACAGCCCGCCCGAGTGGCATGGCGGCATGGCTGGCTACTCCCGACGCTTCGCCGCAGGGTACGCCGACTCCTTCGATGGAAACCTCTGGGGCAACGCCATCCTCACCAGTTGGTGGCATGAAGACCCGCGTTACTATCGCATGGGCAAGGGCAACATCTGGAAACGCGGCTTCTGGGCCGCCAGTAGCTCCTTCTGGTGCAAGCGCGACAATGGAACCTGGGGACCGAACTATGCCAACGTCATAGGCAACCTCATCGGAGGAACCATTGCCAATGCCTACTATCCGCCTTCACAGCAAGGCATCGATGCCACGCTTGATCACACTGCCAGTGTGACCGCCTATGGCATCCTCGGAGCCGAAATCATCGAATTCATGCCTGACATAGAGCATCACTTCATCGAAAAACATCGTGAGAAGCTCGCCCGCAAGGCCGCTCAGGAAGACGCAAAACAGGAAAAGCAACAACAACAGCAGGCCGCGCCTGCCACTCAGTGACCCACTGCACACCCGCTTTCCAGTAAACTGATTCCCGTTGCGATTCCGAATCAGTCCGAGGGTCTCCGTTTGAACCGCTGGTGTGCTTCGCTCGTCTTCGCAGCCATTTCTATAGCTGCAACCTCTCAAGCCGCGGCCCAATCCATAACCACCCTCGCGCCCACTCCACCCCTCGGTTGGAATAGTTGGGACGCTTACGGGCCCACCATTACGGAAGCGCAGTTCAGAGCTAACGTCACCTGGTTCCACCAGCACCTGGAGCCTTACGGCTGGCAATACGTCGTTATCGATGAGGGCTGGTATCTTGCTCACCCCGAAAACTCCGCCCATCCCGGCTACACGCTCTCTGCAGACGGACGCTACCTGCCTGCCGCCAACCGCTTCCCGTCCGTCGGCGCAGGCGACAGCTTCAAGCCGCTCGCCGACTACGTCCACTCTCTCGGCCTAAAATTCGGCATTCACATCATTCGCGGAATCCCGCGCGAAGCCGTCGACAGAAACCTCCCCATCACCGGCTCATCCTTCCGCGCTGCCGATGCCGCCGACACATCCGACACCTGCCGCTGGAACTCCGACAACTATGGAGTCCGGAACAATGCAGCCGGACAGGCATACTACGATTCGGTTCTTCAGCTCTACGCTAATTGGGGCGTCGACTTCCTTAAAGTCGACTGCATCTCCTCGCCCTACAAGGCCGATGAGATTCACATGATCGATGCGGCCATAAAAAAAACTGGCCGCCCCATCGTCCTTAGCCTTTCGCCGGGGCCAACCCCGCTCGCCGATGCCGACGACGTGGTGCAACATGCACAGCTCTGGCGCATCTCCAACGACTTCTGGGATCTCTGGTCCTCGACGCACGACAAGAATGGATTCCCGCAAAGTCTCAAGGACCAGTTCCCGCTCCTCGCTCGATGGTCTGATTACGCCGGCCCCGGCCACTGGCCCGACGCCGATATGCTACCCATCGGCTATCTTGGCCCACACCCCGGCTGGGGTGAGCCACGCCGGTCACGGCTCTCACCAGTTGAAACCCGCACCCTCATCACGCTCTGGTCCATCGCCCGTTCACCGCTCATCCTTGGCGCAAACCTCACCCGCATGGACCCCGCAACCGAAGCATTGCTGACTAATCCCGAAGTTCTCGCAGTCGACCAGCACACTACGGATAATCACCCTGTCATTGAAATTGGCGGAAACGGCGCTACGCAAACCGGAAACATCGTCATCTGGACCGCGCGCGAAGGCCCGGACATCATCGTCGCTTTCTTCAATCGCACCGATGCGTACTCCATCGTCAAGGTCAGCGCATGGAGCAAGCTCGACAGCCGCTACGACAAGCCTAGCTATCATGTTCGCGATCTCTGGCTGCGCAAAGATCTCGGCGCAGAATCCTCAATCTCCGTCAGCCTTCCCGCGCATGGCTCGGCACTCTACCGCCTCAGCGAATAAACGCTGCAGTTGTCAGGAAAGAATAGGAACAGGAAGCGGCGCGCCGGCAAGAGCTGACAATTTTCCCGTCTCGCAGCAGGTTCGCTCCAGACGTGTCAGGTCTGCCTGCATCTCCACATTTGTTTCGAATGAAAGCAGGACGGCCTTCAGAATAGAAACGGCTGCGTTGTCTTCAGGCCACCGGATCCTGTAATGCATCCATTTCCCCTGCCGTCGCGTGCTCACCACCCCGGCACGCCGCAGATAAGCCAGGTGCCTTGAGATCTTCGGTTGTGGCTGCCCCAATATTGCAACCAGATAGCAGACACAAACCTCCCGTCCTGCGATCAGGTTCAGCAGGCGAAGGCGCGTGGGGTCGGCAAGCGCGGCAAACAGCCGTGGCTGATCAAACGGTCTGGCGCGCCGGTTCACAAAATCATCATATATGCATTGACAAATATATCAAGCAGAGAATACATTCGCCTTAACGAATGTGAGGAGGCGTTGAATGGACACCAAAACGCTAATTCAGGACAAATATTCCGCCGCAGCACGGCAGGTGCGGGAAAGCGGGCAGGCCGCATGTTGCAGTTCCGCACTCGGCTGCTGTGACCCCATCACCAGCAATCTCTATGGCGAAGCGGAAGAAACTCTGCTTCCAGAAAATGCCGTGCTTGCCTCACTGGGATGCGGTAATCCCACCGCTTTGATTGATCTCAGGCCTGGCCAGGTTGTGCTTGATCTCGGCTCGGGCGGCGGAATCGACGTTCTCCTCTCCGCAAGGCGTGTGGGGCCAACAGGTAAAGCTTACGGGCTCGATATGACCGACGACATGCTGGCGCTGGGCCGCGAAAATCAGAAGCAATCCGGCCTTGAAAACGTCGAATTCCTCAAAGGCGAGATCGAAAATATCCCCCTGCCCGACAATGCCGTTGATGTCGTTATCTCAAACTGCGTCATCAACCTCTCAACAAACAAGGATCGCGTGCTCCGCGAGGCTTTCCGTGTGCTCAAGCCCGGAGGCAGATTTGCTGTCTCTGATGTAGTGGTGCGCGGCGCGGTCCCCGAGCAGGTCCGCAGAAGCATGTTGCTCTGGGTGGGCTGCATCGCAGGCGCTCTCCAGGAATCCGAGTATCGCGACAAACTCAACGCTGCTGGATTCACTGGCATCTCGCTCGAACCGGTCCGCACATACAACATTGAGGACGCGCGGCAATTCCTGACCGAGGCCGGAATCGATATAGATAGCGTCGCTCCATACGTTGACGGCAAATTCATGAGCGCATTCATCCGGGCGGAAAAGCCGCGGGCAGCATGAGGGGTGTCTATGACGCAAAGCCATTACAACGTTCTCTTTCTTTGCACCGGAAACTCAGCGCGCTCGGTCATGGCCGAGGCCATTCTGAACGCCAAGGGCAGTCCTCGATTCACCGCCTATAGCGCAGGTAGTCATCCCGCCGGATATGTCCATCCCGATGCCGTGAAGCAGCTTCTGGCAGCCAGACTCACAACCGAAGGACTCCGCAGCAAGTCCTGGGACGAATTCTCGCAGCCCGGCGCTCCACAGATGGACTTCATCTTCACCGTCTGTGACAACGCCGCCAAAGAGGTTTGCCCGGTCTGGCCCGGTCATCCAATCACTGCTCACTGGGGGCTCCCGGATCCCGCAGCGGTAAAAGGTTCGTCTGCAGAAATGGAACGGGCCTTCCGCGATGCTTTTTCAACGCTTGACCGCCGAATTTCTCTATTTCTTGCTTTGCCTTTGAGCGCGCTCGAAACCATGGCCATCGAGAACGAGCTTAAACAGATCGGCCGTCAATGAAGGCCACTCTCGGGCAAAAAATGGTCTCCGAATTTGTTGGAACCATGTTTCTGCTGGCTGCCATCGTCGGTTCTGGAATCATGGGCGAGCATCTTGCAGCCGGGAATGTAGCCGTCACTCTGCTGGCCAACTCGATCGCAACCGGAACTGCACTTCTTGTGCTGATACTCATCTTCGCTCCTGTATCGGGTGCGCACTTCAATCCAGCTGTAACAATTGGTTGCGCATTTCTCGGCGATGTGCGCTGGGGCGAGGTCCCATCATATATCGTCATGCAGATTGGTGGCGCATTCGCAGGTGTGGCCGCTGCCCATTTGATGTTCGGCGAACCGCTTTTCTCCACTTCAATGCACGCACGCAATGGCAGCGCAATGATGTTCAGTGAATTCGTTGCCTCGTTCGGCCTCTTCGCAACCATCTGGGGATGCAGCCGCAACAGCCCGCGCGCACTCCCTTTTGCCGTGGGGTGTTATATCACCGCGGCCTATTGGTTCACCTCCTCGACCTAGTTCGCAAACCCCGCCGTCACACTCGCTCGCGCTGCTACCAATACATTCACCGGAATCCGTCCAATAGATACCCCTGGCTTTATCCTCGCGCAATTTCTAGGCTTCTTTGCTGCTGTGTGGCTCTTTCGCTGGATATTAGTTGAGCCTGTGGCTCAATAAAATCTATCGGATAGGGGCAGACGGCCAAACCTGAACGGAAATTAGATCACGGGAAACCTAAAGAAAAGCTCTCCATTCCGCGGCGATTGCTCGTCATATCAGCTCACTTTTAAAATTTTCTAATTTTTCTGCGGAAATGAGGCACCCCAGCGGAGCCGGAATTGCATCTCACTCGGCAATTCATAGAGGCAGCTACAGCGTTACAGCCTACCATTGGTGTGAATTCTCCCTGGTTGTATGTCTGCAACTGTTATGCAGACACTCCTCAAGTAAGTCTCATTGGAAACTCCCCCTCTTCCTTCCAAAACAATGCCTCTTGAGCGGGTCCGCTGGAAAGCGGACCCTTGCTTTGGGCTTCGTTTCCATCCTGCTGCCGTAGAATGGCCTTATGCCGGTATCTCCTGAATCCTCTGCTGCCATTGACGGCGTGGACCGCCTTCTCGCAACGGTGGGCCTCGCGCATGGCCGCAGAAAGCTGATGCGCGCAAGCTTCGAGCGTCAGGCAAGGCATCCCCGGCAGCTTCCCGCCAGGCAGCACATCCCAGCCCGCCAGCCAAAAACTCGGATCGAGATCCTTCGTCCCCCGCTCTTCGCAGAAATCGAATGGCTCATCAGCGGATTCAGCACGCGCACCGGCGGCAAAACAAACACCTATAACCCCGGCCTGCGCCCAGGCGAGTTGAACCTCGGGTTTACCTCATCCGATTCCCGCGAGAATGTCCTCGAAAACCGCCGCCGTTTTCTCAAAGAACTCACCGGCGACTCGGACTTACCAATGGTCACCCTCCGCCAGGTTCATTCCTCGCTTACACGCCGCGTCAACGCCAGAGACGCCGGCATCGATGCCCGCTGGAAGGGCGACGGCATGATGACCTCCAAATCCGGCCTGTTGCTCGCCATTCAGACTGCCGATTGCATTCCGGTGCTTATCGCTGATCGCAAAAGGCGCGCCGTGGCTGCCTTCCACGCCGGATGGCGCGGAACTCTGAAGCGCATTGTTGAAAATGGAGTAGGCCGCATGAGGCTGGAGTTCGGCAGCAAGCCGAAAGACCTGGTCGCGGCCATAGGTCCCGGCATCGGCCAGTGCTGTTATGCCGTTGGAGAAGAGGTACGCAGCGAATTCCGTTCACAGTTCGCCTATGCCGACGACCTGTTCTGCGATGTCTACGATTCCGATCCGGTGAAGGAAAAATATCCGCTGCTGTTTCTCACGGCACGCGCTCCCGGTCACAGCAACATTGGCCCCAGCCTGCATCTCGATCTTGTCGAAGCCAACCGCCGCCAATTGCTCGACGCAGGCCTCGGCCCGGGTGCAATCTCCGTGCTTGGAGATTGCACCAGTTGCCGCTCAGATCGTTATTTTTCCTACCGTGCTGCTCACGGATTCACAGGGCGCATGCTCTCCGTCATCGGCATTCGGGATTAAGCCCTGCCAGCCTGTAATTGCGGCTTAACCGTGACTTGCGGCTCCCTTTTCCCCCGGATTTACCAGGTCGCGGAGCTCCTTGCTGGGCTTGAAATACGGAACACGCTTCGCGGGCACCTCGACCTTCGCGCCCGTCTTCGGATTGCGTCCAATGCGAGGCTTGCGTTGGCGGATGCGGAAGCTTCCGAATCCGCGAATCTCGATCTTGTCGCCGGCCTTTAGCGCCCCGATCACTGCGTCAAAGATCGTATCGACAATCACTTCGCCGTCGCGCCGCGTCAGATCTCCAATTTGCGTAACTTCCTCAACCAGTTCTGCTTTTGTCATAGTGAACGTGCTCCAGACAACAGGGCTGTCGTGAATCTTTAGGGTAACCCCTTTTTACAATAGTAGATGCGGGAAAATTTGCGAACGGCGCTCGGAAATCCTAAATTTGGCTTTTCTTCCCGGATTTACCCACAAAAAGAGAGCGCCGCAACCGGCGCTCTCCTGGTTTCGCCCTGGAAAAGGACAGGCCTTTCAGGAAGCCAGCGGTTGGCTGATTGCTCCAACTGTCTTGTGTACGCTCAGGCTGGCCTTTAATACGGTTCGCACGCCCTGTCCAGTCTTCTCAAGGCGCATAGTTTTGGAGCATTCTCCGCAAAGCCAGTAATGCTCCATGCGGTGAATTGGCTTGCCGCTGTCGCTCTCCGCATCGAAGACGAAAATCCGCCCCTCGCGCAAGTAGTGGAGCGGTTTCGCGCACTTGGGGTTTGCGCAATTCTTTACCATTGGGGTTTCTCCAGGTTCAGGCGCAGCGTAACACGTCGTCGTGAATGACTTGTGTATCCGGGAATCAGGTTCCGCTTGTGCTCCCGCCCGGTACACCCTCTTTTTGCATTCTGTTTACGTCAGTGAGATGCATATCCGTCGGCGGAAGTTACTCTGAATTACACCTGTCTAGTTACGATACTACTTCTCTTCGTTCGCGCATACCCCAATCTTCAATTTGCCGTGAGAAAATGGGAGGTTCGCGCGAAAATCGCTAAATGGATTTAGCGGAAAAGTCTCGCCCGAAATAAGACCTCATGCCTATTCTCCGCTCTGCTTTCATCGCGCTCTCTCGCAATCAACCTCTGCGCCATTTTTCCGAGCGTTCCGCTCTCGGCCGTCGCATGTCTTCCCGTTTTGTCGCCGGAATGGAGATCGAAGACGTGCTTCGCGCCGCTCAATCCATGCAGGATCAGGGCATTGCTTCCACGCTCGACAGCCTCGGTGAAAACGTCTCCACGCCGGAGCAGGCCCGTCACTCCGCTGAAATCTATCACCAATTACTGGACGCAATCGCCGCGCGAAAGCTCAATGCCAATGTCAGCGTCAAGCTCACTCAGATGGGCATGGACCTTAGTCATGATCTCGCTGGCGAAATCGTCTCTGGACTCGTCGATCACGCCGTCGCCGTCAACAGCTTCGTCCGCGTCGATATGGAGGGCAGCGAATATACCCAGGCTACCATCGATCTGGTCGGCGCGCTCCACGCCAAGCCCGCCAACCGCGGCCACGTCGGCATCGTCATTCAGGCCTATCTCTACCGCAGCGCTGACGACATTGCCACACTCACTGCCGACGGCATCCGCATCCGGCTCTGTAAAGGTGCATATAAGGAGCCAGCCAATATCGCCTTCCCCGAAAAATCTGCAGTCGACGACAACTTCGTCCGCCTCACCGGAACCCTGCTCTCAAGCGGCATCTACCACGGCATTGCTACGCACGATGAAGCGATGGTCGCAGCCGCAAAAGACTACGTCGGCAAGCACAGCATCTCCAAAAGCAGCTTCGAATTCCAGATGCTCTATGGCATTCGCCGCGATCTTCAGCACGCGCTCGTTGTCGAAGGCTATAACGTGCGCGTCTATGTTCCCTTCGGCTCCGAATGGTATCCCTACTTCATGCGCCGATTGGCCGAGCGCCCCGCCAACGTGCTCTTTATCGCCAGAAATATGTTGAAAAAGTAACTACCCCATCACAGAGTCACAGAACTTTCGCAGCAATCTTCCCATCATCTGAGGCTGCTCCCATGGGGCGAAATGCCCTGCATCGCGTAGCTCCGTATACTCTGCTCCGTAGCCGCTATTGCGAATCGTCTCCGCCAGCAGCTTCATATCCGCCGGAGTCGAAACAGGATCTTCGCCGCCGGCCAGCACAAACGCAGGCACGCGTATTGTGCGTGCCGTTTCCACTGAATCGGGACGCATCGCCAGTCCCTGCATCAGCGCAATCGCCGCCGTCGGAGTCACCGTCTGCATCATCGCCCGCACTTCAGCCACGCGCTCCGGATGCCGGATCCGCGCCGTCGGCCCGATCAGCCGTTCCAACAGTGACTCGATCCATTCATCCATCCCGTGCTCGCGTACCCTCGCAATCGAATCCTCGCGCGCGACCCTGGCCGCTTCGCTGTCTGCCTGTGGCCTCGCGCAGCAAAAGGCCAGCGCCTGTACTCGCGCCGGAGCCTCGCGCCAAAGCTCGTACAGCGTATAGCCGCCGATCGAGCAGCCCGCGAAAAGCGCCCGCTCAATCTGCAGTTCATCCAGCAGCCGGATGACATCTGCGCCCAGTTTTTTCATTGTGATCGGGCCTTCGCCAGATTCCGATCTCCCATGCCCGCGCAAATCAGGCAAAATCACGCGGTATTTCGCAGCCAGAGCCTCCGCTGCACCCAGCCAGAAACGATGATCGCAGGGCATGGGATGCAGCAGAACAACCGCCGGGCCTTCCCCACGCGCGGTATAAAAAAGCTTCACGCCGTCTGAAATATATTCCACGGCCTGAGTTTAACGGATTCGCGCGAACCCCGGTTCCGCCTCGCAGCACTGAAAAACACGCCGGAACGGTTGCCTGGGCGGCCAGTCCTCACTGCTCTCTAAGCGTCGTGCCCGGGTCCACATTCGCCGCACGCATTGCCGGAGCCGCGCTCGCAATAAGCGAGATCGCCAGGAACACCGTTGTCACGACTACATAGGTCGGCCAGTCGAACGCATGCACGCCATACAGCAGGCTCGACACAAAATGTGTCAGTGCCGCCGATGCAGCCAGTCCCACGACAACGCCGATCCCCGCCAATGCCAGCCCGCGTTCCAGAATCAGCCGCAGCACGTCGCCGCGCTGCGCTCCCAAAGCCAGCCTCAGGCCCATTTCGTTCGTACGCTGCGCTACCATGTACGACAGCACGGCATACAGTCCCACTGCAGCCAGCAGCAGAGCCATCGCCGCAAACGAGCTCAGCAGCGCCATCGAAAAGCGCGGCTGCGACGCTGCGTCTGAAACCATGTCGTCCAGCGTGTGCACTTTATACATGGGCACACTGTGATCAATCGAACCCACCAGGTCCCTCACCGGCGAAATCAGCCCGGCCGGGTCGCCCGTCGTGCGAATTACCACCTGCGGCGAGGTAATAATGGCCTGCGCGAAAGGCAGATAAAACATCTCCGGCGCATCGGTCGTCAGGCTGCCGATCTTCACGTCGCCTACGATTCCCACGATCTGGCGCGGTCCATCGCCGTGCACGCCGTCGTCAAGGCCCACAGTAATGTGCTTGCCCAGTGCGTCCTCGCCAGGAAAATATTTCCGCGCAAAGCTCTCGTTCACAATCGCCACCAGCGGAGCCTTCCCCGCATCAGTCGCCGCAAAATCTCTCCCGCGCAGCAGCGGAATCCGCAACGTCGCAAAGAAATTCGGCGTTACCACTGCCGTCCGTGCCACAGGCTCGTCGCCTTTGGCCGTCGGATGCCCCTCCACATCAAAGCTGATCCCTATGGAACTGTTGGAGAACGGCAACGGCCATCCTGCAGCGGCCGACTTCACACCGGGAAGCGCTGCCATCCTTGGCAGCAGCTCGTCATAGAACTGGGTCACCTTCGTCGCAAAGTCGTTGCCGCCGTTATAGTCCAGCGAAGCTGTCAGCACATTGCGCCGGTCAAAGCCGGGATTCGCTTGCAGCATGCGCACAAAGCTGCGGATGAACAGCCCCGAGCCGATAAGCAGGATCATGCTGAGCGCAGTCTCAGCTATCACCAGCGCGCTGTGCAGGCGGCCATGCGCCCTGCCGCCGGTCACACTGCGCGTGCCCTCGCGCATTGCCAGCGACGGGTCAAGCTTCGACATCCTCCACGCCGGCAGTACTCCGAACAGCACGCCAGTAATAATGGACGCCGCAATCGTAAAGCCCAGCACTGCCGTATCGACCGGAACGGTGTCCAGCCGCGGCAGGTTCTGCGGCACAAAGCGCAGCATGATCTTCAGGAAAAATGTCGAGAACGCCAGTCCGAGAACTCCTCCGAACAGCGACAGCACCACCGACTCGACCAGAATCTGCCGGATGATCTCCGCGCGCGATGCTCCCAGAGCGGCGCGGACAGCAATCTCTGCCTGCCGCCGCGAAGCCCGCGCCAGCAGCAGTCCGGCCACATTTGCGCACGCGATCAGCAGCAGGAAGCACACCGCAGCAAACAGCGTGCGCAGCGCCGGACGCGAATCGCCCACCATCGCCTCAAGCTCTGATTGCACCTTCACCGAGGTCACGTGCTTGTCGTCCTCCGGATATAGCGAGGCCAGCTTGCTCGCAATCAGGCTCATCTCGGCCTGCGCCTGTCCGGCAGTCACACCTTGCTTCAGCCGTCCGACTGCTCTCAGCATGTGCGCCCCGCGCTGTTGCGATATTGGCGTACCGCCGGCCGGATCGAATGCGTCCGTTGCCAGCGTGGCCCACAGTTGCGGCGCCGGATTCTGCATCGGAAATTCGAATCCCTCCGGCATCACGCCGGCCACTGTGTAACTGTATCCGTCGAGCTTGATCGTCTGCCCTACAATATCCGCGCGCGAACCGAATCTCGATTGCCACAGCTCATGGCTCAGCATCACCACATGCTGCCCCGAACTCTCGTCAGCCGCCACAAAGTCGCGGCCCAGCATGGGATGAATCCCCAGTGTCCGGAAGAAGTCCGCTGACACAATCTCGCCGTTAAGGTTCTGCGCATTCCCGGTGTCGAGCAGCGTAAATCGCCCGTCGCGATAGGATGCAATTGAACTGAACGAGTGATTCTGTGTGCGCCAATCGAAGAAATCCGGATAGCTTATGCTGCCCGTAATCACCGCGCCGTCCGTATGGCGCTGCGGTTCCACAGACATCAGCCTGCTTTGCTCCGGGTACGGCAGAGGGCGCAGCAGCACCGCATTCACCAGGCTGAAGATGCTGGTCGTCGCTCCAATTCCCAGTGCCAGCGTAAGCGCAGCTGTAAGGGTAAAACCCAGATTCTTGCGCAACTGGCGAAACGTAAAGCGCAGGTCCTTAAGCAATGTGTACACGGGCAGCTCCTGAACCTAGTGTTAAAGCACGCCAATGACCCAACCTGGCCGTCCGTAATTCACAGAAAATGAGGATGTTGCCGGATTCTTCTGGAATATTGAGGTGTCCGGAAATGGACTTCGGTGTCCGCAGCTGCACAACTGTACTTCCTGTAAAAAAGAAAGCGGGAGAGCCATCGGCTCTCCCGTCTCATAGTTTCCCGCCAGCTTAGACCGGCTGAACCTTCTCTGCCTGCAGGCCCTTCGGTCCCTTGACCACCTCAAACTGCACACGCTGTGCCTCTTGAAGGCTGCGGAAGCCGTTAGCGTTGATCGCTGAAAAATGGACGAAGATGTCCTCGTTGTTGCTGTCGCGGGTGATAAAGCCGAAGCCCTTGGCGTCGTTGAACCACTTAACCGTGCCCTGTTCCATAATGAATTTCTTTCCTTGTTGATGTTGTATTCGCTTGAAGATTTCGAGAAAGGTGGTGCGGCAGGCAGTGCTAAGAGCATTACGTGCTGTATCAGACCCACTCGTGTATGAGCGTAATTTGATTATATCGTGCGCCGCTCTTCCATGCGAACCGATCTCGACAGTCCCCTGCAAAGCCCGCTTCTCACGATCGCACCTGCTGCACCATCAACATCACCGACAGAATGCTCACAATAATCGCGGTCAGCCATGCAATCACATTGAACCAATGCGAATTCGTATACTCTCCCATCAGATCTTTGCGATTGATCAGCAGCAGCATCAGCACAATCACAATAGGTAGCAGAATCCCGTTGAGTGCCTGCGACTCGATCTGCCATTTAATGAGCGGAAAATTCGGGATCAGCACCACGGCACCGCCGCCGGCAATCAAAATCGTGTAGAGCCAATAAAAGAACGGCGCTTCCTTAAACCGTTTGTCTACTCCCGACTCCACGCCCAGGCCTTCGCACACCACATAGGCCGTTGAAATTGGCAGGACTGACGCCGCGAAGAACGATGCGTTGAACAATCCGAAGGCAAACAGCAGAAACGCATATGCTCCCGCCAGCGGCTTCATCGCCAGGGCCGCATCCGATGCGTCTTGAATCGCTCCCAATCCGTGCACCCATAGCGTTGCCGCGCAGGCAACGATAATGAACCATGCCACAACATCCGTAAAAATCGACCCCACGATCACATCCAGCCGCGATGCCGCATAGTCTTTCACGCGCACGCCCTTTTCCACGACCGACGACTGGAGATAGAACTGCATCCACGGCGCAATCGTGGTACCGATCACACTGATCACCAGGAATAGGTAGCCATCTTCCTTCCACACCGAACGCGAAGGCAGCTTGACCGTCGCCACCAGCGCAGTGTGCCAGTTCGGCTCCGCCAGAACTCCAGTGATGATGTACGCGATATAAAAACTGGACGCGATCAGGAATATTTTTTCTACGTTCTTGTAATCGCCGCGGACAACAAGCAGCCATACAAGAACGGCGCATACAGGAACCGAAATATATTTGCTCAGGTGAAAGAGCTGAAGGCTGCTGGCAATTCCGGCAAACTCTCCCACGACGTTCCCAAAGTTCACGAGCACCAATAGGAACATAACGATGACCGTGATCCGCAGCCCGAACTCTTCGCGAATCAGGTCGCTCAGCCCCTTGCCTGTCACCACACCCATGCGGGCGCACATCTCCTGCACTACAATCAGCGCCAGCGTGATGGGAATCATCGTCCACAGCAGGTCGTAGCCGAACTGCGCTCCTGCCTGCGAGTATGTGAAAATTCCGTTAGGATCGTTATCTACATTCGCGGTGATAAACCCCGGCCCAAGCACGGCTAGGAACAGCAGTATCCGCGTTCTCCAGCGTTTCAACATAGTCAAGGGCTATTGCCTGTCTCTCAAAAACGCGATCACATCGTCCGCTTGTACCACTCCCGCCAGCTTGCCGTTCTCATCCACCACGGGCAGAGCTCGAAGATTGTATTTGTCGAACAGTTCCGCAACCTCCTGCTCATGCGTATCGGCCGGGACGGCGATGAATCGCGGCTCAGCCAGCACGTCCAGCCGTGTCTCGGCTTTTGCCAGCACCAGCCGCGCCAGCGGAACCACCCCTTGCAGCACGCGCCTGTCATCAACGAGATAAATCTCCGTAATCGACTCTATATCTCCGTCAAACTCGCGCAGCGCCTGCACAGCATCGGCAACCGTTGCCATCTTTGGCGTCGCAACATATTCCGTCGTCATGCGGCCCGCGGCTGAATCTTCCCGGAACTCGAGCAGCTCTTCCACTTCATGCCGCTCTTCCGGAGCCATCTCTTCCAGAATCGCCTCGGACTGTGACTCCGGCAGTTCCGCCAGCAGATCGGCTGCCGCCGATGGATCCATCTCTTCGACAATGCCCGCCGCAACCTCCGAATCCAGCGACTCCACCATCGACTTCTGCAGCTTGGGCTCGACCTCCTCCAGAGCTTCTGCCGCGACCTCTTCATCCAGTGTGGTCAACACGGCTTCGCGCTCAGCCGGAGCCAGGTCTTCCAGAATGTCAGCGATGTCCGATGGGTGTAGTTGCGCCAGCCGGTCGTGTTCGATCTTCAGCTTCACCCGCCGCGCCGGGTCCACCTCGATCATGTCCACGAACTCCCACGGAATCACGCGCGCCGGCAGCCGTTTTGTGATCGCACCCAATGTGCCTGCAGGAACCACCCCTTGCAGCATCCGCCGCATCGCGCCCCGCAGCCCAACCTCTACTTCGCGCACGCGCAGGTCTTCCCGGCCGTCGTGCTTGAACCATTGCAGGTCCACATCATTTACGCGGACCACTTTGCGCCCGTGAACATCAATAATCTGGCGGTCCAACAGGTCCTGGCGTAAAAAGATAAGGTCTTCGCGGCCTTGCAGCGATTGCATCTCGGCTCCATCGCGCAACTCCAGCGCGCCGCTTGGCGTCTGCCGTAAACCCGTCGCCGGAACCAGTTCCGGCCCCAGGCGCGTCTTCAGCACCAGTCCCGCAACTTTGCCGGCATCTGCACCCGTGCCCACGGCCAGGTCTTTCACGCGTCCGCGCAGCCGTCCCTGCGCATCGGTCACAGGCGTGCCCAGCATCGTGGTCAGTGTTGGCGTAATGGCGTGCGGATCGTGCATCTCAATATTGGATTCCCCGTCCGGCCTCCGCAGAAGTCTATCCTAAAAAGACTCTTCTCCGGCAATTTCGGCCCTTCCATGCTTGACATTGCTTCGTCCAGCAAGCAAACTGCGTCGTACAGGCTTAAACGCTTCGTAACACATCGAATTAAGGACGTCATGCCGAAACGCGAGGAAGAGCATTTGGCTGGACAACAGGCAAGCCGCGTAACCTACACGCTTGAGTCCTCGCTGGACAGCGTCAATAAGGTGGAACAGACCGCCGAGCAAATGGCCAAGAAAGCCGGGGTCGACGAGGATGAAATCTTCAAAATCACCATGGCCGTCCGCGAAGCCGCCGTCAACGCCGTCCTCCACGGAAACTCTTACGACCCCGACAAACGCATTACTGCATCCTTTGAGAATACCGGCGACTCGCTCGTCATCCGCATTGCCGACCAGGGCAAAGGCCTCGATCCGGACACTCTCCCCGACCCGCTCGCTCCGGAAAACCTTTTGCGTGGCTCCGGCCGCGGCATCTTCCTCATCCGCTCATTCATGGATGAGGTACACTTCAAGCAACTGCATCCCGGAACCGAGCTGACTCTCATCAAGCATCTGGGTACTGCCCAATCAGGTAGCTAAGGAGGATTTTTTGTGAGCATGAAGATTACCACCCGACAGGTGGATGGAGTAACGATTCTGGATCTGAGCGGACGTATCACTCTTGGTGAGGGCAGTGTGCTGTTGCGCGACGCCGTTCGCGATCTGCTTGCCAAGGGATCGAAGCAAATTCTGCTCAATCTGGCCGACGTAAATTACATCGACAGCTCGGGCATTGGCGAGCTGGTGAGCGCTTACACGACGGCGCGCAACCAGGGCGGCGAACTGAAGCTCCTGAACTTGACCAAAAAGGTTCACGATCTGCTCCAGATCACCAAACTCTACACCGTCTTCGACGTAAAAGACGATGAAGCCAGCGCCATCGCTTCCTATACCCGCTAGCTAAACAACTCCACATAAACCAAAAGGCTGCCGATGGCAGCCTTTTGGTTTGTCGATTAACTAAATCCGGGGTTATCTATCTCTCATCCCTGTTTTTCAGTGTTTCTATACATACTTGATTGAGGCACGCCCGGTTCAATGGCGAGACGAACTCCGCTTGCGACGATACGGCCCGCTACCCCATAACAGGCCGAAAGAGTCAACTCATAGCCACTATCAGTCTTCTGTAGATTCAGGCCAAAGATCACATTCTGATGATTGAATCCCTCAAGTTGCAGAAAACTTATATCTTCCAGAAGAAAGCTAACAATCACATGCTTGGTAGTTGCGTAATAACCGCGAGCATCCACGCTTTCAGTTGTCGCAAAGGTATGAACTTTTATACATGAGGTTCCAGTCCTGTGAAGTTCCATGCTCACGACTTCGGCATCATGGAACGAAGGCCAGAAACCGAACCAATCAACGAGTGCAGATGCTCCCTGCACTTCGCTACAAAACTCAATCCCTTCCATCTAACTTCTCCAGAGCCAATGAATTTCCTTTGAACCCTGAATTCAACCACTCCCACGACCAAGGGGGTGGCCACAAATATCAGTACGAGTTTTGGCGCCAGAGGCGCGTTTGCCTGGACGGCAAGTCCCTAGAACTTCACCACCGGGGCATTCTGCGAAGCCGGGCTCGCCGTAAAGTAAGCATCGTTCGGCTGGAATCCCGCCATTCCTGCCCAAATGTTGTTCGGGAACTGCCGGATGAAGGTGTTGTAATCCTGCAGCGTCTCGTTATATCGGCGACGCTCAACCGCGATACGGTTCTCTGTTCCCTCCAGCTGGTCCTGCAGCGCCAGAAAATTCTGGTTCGCCTTCAGGTCCGGGTAAGCCTCTGAAATCGCCAGCAGCCGTCCCAGCGCCGAATCCAGCGTCCCGTTGGCCTGAATCTCCGCCTTCGGATCATGCGCATTCAACAGCGCAGA
>JASHRS010000051.1 GCA_030037215.1 Silvibacterium sp.
CGTGCCCGCCCAATTTCCGAACGACAAAGAAACCGCTGCTGTGAACCTCATCCTCAACTGCTCGGCCAATCTCTGAAACGCGGTTTCCAGCCTTCGCGACTTTCATCGCGCACTCGAAGGCCCGCTGTGTGCAGTCTGATAATCGCTGACCGATTCCATTGACGGAGCCGACCACGATGCTCTCGGCTGCGTCAGCCATAAACCCATCCAGTTCAATCGTCACATCGAGTTTGAGCAAGTCTCCGTCATGAAGACGGCGCCGGCCTGGAATCCCGTGGACGATTTCATCGTTCACGCTGATACAGCTCACGCCCGGAAATCCATAGACCAGTGAAGGAGCCGACCTGGCCCCATAAGCGCACATTACTTCGGCCCCAACTGCATCCAATTCGCCTGTTGTAATGCCTGAACGCGCAGCCGATTTCATTGTTTCCAGCATTTCGCGAACAACCTTCCCTGCCGCCCGCATTCCCGCCAGTTCTTCAGGAGTCTTGATTGACATTGGATTACTCCCCCAACAGAAGCCGCTGTGTAGAAATCGCCCTGCCGGTTTTCGCATCGCACTCAATCAGCGTGGCAGCCATGCGTGGATCACCTTTCGCAGCATCGAACTTAGCCGGCATTCCAGTTAGAAAGCGCTGCAGCACCTGTTCTTTTTCTACTCCGATCACACTGTCATAAGGACCACTCATGCCCACGTCGGTTTGATACGCACTTCCGCCCGGCAGCACTCGATCGTCAGAGGTTGGAATATGCGTATGCGTGCCGAGTACCGCGGTGACACGTCCATCGAGGTACCACCCCATCGCAACTTTTTCTGATGTCGCCTCGGCATGGATGTCCACGACGATGACTTTTGCTTTGATCTCTGCCAGCATTGCATCGGCAGCCCGAAAGGGGTCATCGCACGATCCCATGAAAACCCGCCCTTGCAGGTTGATCACAGCGTAGCTCTGCCCGCTCGACAGTGCACCCTCATAGACTCCATATCCGGGCGTACCCGCCACGTAGTTTGCCGGGCGGATAATCCGCCGTGGTCGGTCATGGCTGTCAGCAGGAGCAGACTGGAGGTAATCGATGAGCTCGCGTTTGTCCCAAACGTGATTGCCTGTAGTCAGCACATGCGCGCCAAGATCGAAAAGGTCGTCGGTGATTCCTGGAGTTACTCCAAAACCTCCAGCTGCATTTTCTGCGTTGACAATCACCAGATCGACGCCACGTTCCTTAATCACGTGCGGCAGGTGCTCGCGCACGATGCGCCTTCCAGCACTGCCAAACACGTCACCCACAAAAAGAATCCGCAAAAGTATATCTCCCGGAGAAAAATCTGCTCTAAATAAATGTGCAAAGTTCGATGCTATAACTTAGCATTCGAAAAAGCTTCCCGTATTTCCTTAATTTCGCCCTCAAAGCTGTGGTAGCGTGGCTGCATGGCACTCAATACCCGCTTTGCAACAAGCGCGCAGGCGCTGGTTTTGCTCGCTGCCGAGCCAAACAAGCTGCACACCTCCGAAGAGGTAGCACAAAAACTCAACACAAATCCGGTGGTCATTCGCCGCGAGTTTCTGCAGTTGCGCAAGGCTGGCCTGATCGCGAGTCATAAGGGGCCAAGCGGCGGATCGAAGCTTGCACGGTCAGCGAAAGATATCACTCTACGGGACATTTACCGGGCCGTCCATCCTCACGGGTTGCTACGCGCGCCGTCATTGCCGGGGCCCGGAATGGGAGGCCTTCAGTCCGTCTTGAAATCCATCTTTGCCGATGCATCCCGCGTCTTTGAGAAAGAACTGGATCAAACTACGTTGTCTCAACTGGTGAAGAAGGCGCAAAAGAAATCGAAGAACTAGCAACGCGCCAGCGCCAGAGTAATAGCAGAGCGATCGTAATGAGAGCAACAGTCAGACCAGACCAGATTCCCGATAACCCAAAACGCGCGTCAAAGCACAGCACGGCACCGAGCGGCAGGCCAAAGAGCCAATAGCCTCCCAGATTCAATAGCATGGGCGCCTTTGTTTCGCCCAGTCCGCGCAGTACCCCTGTGGCTACGCTTTGCGCGCCATCAAATATCTCAAAGGTGGCTACGATCAGAAGAATGTGTGCGCCTAGCCGTAGTACTCGCTCATCGCGGCTGTAGATTTCGAGGATCGGCCGGGGTACAGCAATAAAGAATAGTGCAGCGAATACCATGAAGCCAACACCGAGCCCGATAGCCATCCATCCTGCGCGGCGAGCCTTCGCCGGATCCCCCGCCCCGATCGCGTGGCCCACTGCCACGGCGCCCGCGGCCGAAACTCCTAGCGGGACCATGTAGGTGAAGGCTGCACAGTTCAGGACGATCTCGTGCGTTGCCAGAGCCACCGGGCCAAGATGCGCGGCAAGAATTGTCGCGGCGCCGAAAGCTGCGACCTCAAGCACCACTTGAGACGCAGCTGGTATACCTAGGTCCAGCAGCACGCGAATGCGCTTCCAGTCAGGACCGGGCCAGTGCGCAAACAAGGAATGGCCCCGCCTGCGCTCATGCTGCCAGGCGAAATACACCAGCACCGCAGCCATGTAGATTCGTGCGATTACAGTCGAAATGGCAGACCCGCGCACGCCCATCGCCGGCATGCCCAGCTTGCCATAAATAAAAATCCAGTTGCCGAACAGGTTTACAAG
>JASHRS010000004.1 GCA_030037215.1 Silvibacterium sp.
GTTTCGGCGGAGACCCTGCAGGTGGGGGACCGGGTGCTGGTTTCAGTCAAGGGGCGCAATGAAGAGGGGTATTATGCGCTGACCCGCTTCAAGGTGGCACAGCCGAAAGACTGGAACTCGCTGCAGAAGGCGTTTGAGGGGAAGGTGGCGATTCCTGGGCGTGTGACCGGCGTGGTGAAGGGCGGCCTGACGGTGGACATTGGAGTGCGGGCGTTCATGCCTGCCTCGCGCAGCGGTGCGCGCGATGCTGCGGAGATGGAAAAGCTGGTGGAGCAGGAGATTGTCTGCCGGATTACGAAGCTTGATGTTGCGGATGAAGACGTGGTTGTCGATCGCCGTGCAGTGATGGAGGAAGAAGCGCGGTCGGCGAAGGAGCGTCGCTACGCGGAAGTGAAGGAAGGCGATGTTGTGACCGGTGTAGTGCGGTCGCTGGCCGACTACGGAGCGTTTATTGACCTGGGCGGTGTGGATGGGCTGCTGCACGTGGGCGAGATTTCGTGGAGCAGAGTGAACAATCCTGCAGACGCGCTGACGGTGGGGCAGGAGGTGCAAGTCAAGGTCCTCAAGATTGAGGCGGACAAGCAGCGGATTGCGCTGGGGATGAAACAGCTTCTGGCCCATCCGTGGGATACGGCGGCGGAGAAGTATTCGCTGGGCCAGCGGGTGACAGGTAAGGTTACGCGGACTGCGGATTTTGGGGCGTTTGTCGAGCTGGAGCCTGGAGTTGAAGGGTTGATCCATGTTTCGGAGATGGCGTGGGGCAAGAAGGTCCGCAAGGCGAGCGATGTAGTGAAGCCGGGTGAGACGGTCGAAGCAGTGATTCTTGGGATCAGCGTGCCGGAGCGGCGGCTATCGCTGGGGCTGAAGCAGGCGTTCGGCGATCCATGGGCAGAGGCGGCGCGGAATCTGCAGCCGGGGTCGCAGGTGGAAGGGCCGGTGGTGAGCTTTACGAAGTTCGGTGCATTTGTGCAGATTGCCGAGGGCGTGGAGGGGATGGTCCACATCAGTGAGATCACGGCAGAGCGGCGGTTGAACCATCCGTCGGATGCGCTGAAGCTGGGCGAGCGAGTGAAGGCGCAGGTTCTGTCGCTGGATTCGGAGAAGCGGCAGCTGAGGCTGAGCATCAAGCAGTTGATTCCGACTGGTTTGGACGAGTTCCTGGCAGAACACAAGGAAGGCGATGTAGTGACGGGGCGGCTGATCGATGAGTCTCACGTGGAACTGGGCGATGGGATTGTGGCAGCATGCCGGGTTCCGGTCGCGGTTGCGGCGGAAGAGAATGCTGCAACAGGAAAAGCAGACCTTTCCTCGCTGACATCGATGCTGCAGTCGAAGTGGAAAGGTTCAAGTACAGGCGCGCCGAAGCACGAGCCGGTGAAGGCAGGGCAGATTCGGAGCTTCAGGATTGTGAAGCTCGATGCGGGAACGAAGAGGATTGAGCTGGAGTGCAGCTAGAAAGCGGTCAGCGAGTCAGCAGGTCAGCGGGAAATGCAGATTCTACGCTCGCACGCTTGCTCAGGATGACACCCACTTTCATTTTTATTCATCACAGAGAGTATTGTGTCTAGTTGCAATGTCCGCGCTCTTGCGGTTAACACGTCAGGGCTAGGGGTAAATAGCCGATGTGAAACGACGCGGGAAACGCTCCATTTGCGTTGCCCGCGAAATCGTACCATGTTACTCTTAGAGCAGACACTTAGGAAGTGTAACGAAGAAGAAAAACAGGAGTAACGCACACTCGTGCTGGCACCTACGAAGAAAACAGAAATCATCACGCGATTCCGCACGCATGACAGTGATACGGGCAGTCCGGAAGTGCAGATCGCGATCCTCAGCGAGCGCATAGGCGAGCTCACCGAGCATTTCAAGACCCACGCGAAGGACCATGCCTCGCGCCGCGGTCTGTTAATGCTGGTCAGCAAACGCCGCCGCCTGCTTGACTATCTCAAGACGAACGACTCCGATCGGTATCGCGAAGTCATCGGCAAGCTCGGCCTACGCAAGTAAGGCCTGACGAAATCCCTTTGTTCCATACGCACACGCGACGGAAATCAAAACGAGGAAGAGGCGCGCAGGGGACGGTCAAGTCACCCGTATTTCTGCCAAGGCATTTTTCTCGCCTGAGGAGCAGTCTGCGGTGAATTCCGCGACGCCCTTTCCTTTCCTTTGCTTCGGTGCGACCGAACCATCGGCGATGCTGACAGCCCCTGAATTTGTTTATGCGCCCGAAGATGCGGCGCAAGGCGGCCCAAGCGGCATTGCCCATCCCAATTCCGAATCGAGGATTCCATGAAACAAGAAACTACAGTCGAACTTGCAGGCGGCAAGCGGCTGACATTCGAGACAGGCCGCATGGCCAAGCAGGCCTCAGGCGCAGCGCTGGTCACGCAAGGTGAATCGGTGGTACTGGCCACGGCAGTTGCATCGCCGGACGCGAAAGAGGGCATCGACTTCTTTCCCCTCACCGTTGACTATCGCGAATACGCATACGCAGGCGGACGCATTCCGGGCGGGTTCATCAAGCGGGAGGGAAGGCCGAGTGAGCGCGAGATTCTTACCAGCCGGCAGATTGACCGGCCCATCCGTCCGCTCTTCCCTGAAGGTTTTCGCAACGAGACGCAGGTGATTGCGCTGGTGTTTTCCGCGGACAAGGAAAACGATCCTGACGTGATCGGTATCAACGCGGCGAGCGCAGCGTTGGCGCTGTCCGATATTCCGTTTGGCGGCCCGGTAGGTGCGGTGCGCGTGGGACAGGTGAACGGGCAGTTCATCATCAACCCGACGTATACCGAGCGGCGCGAGAGCACGATCAACATTACGGTTGTGGGCACGAATGACGGCATTGTGATGATCGAGAGCGGCGCGAGCGAAGTGAGCGAAGAGACGATCGTTGAGGCGATCGAGTTCGGGCATGCGGAGATCAAGAAGATTGTCGCTGCGATCAACGACTTGGCGGCGCGCGCCGGGAAGCCCAAGCGGAGCTTTACTGCGCCGGAGTTTGACGAAGCATATTACCAGACGCTGAAGGCGAAAATCGGAGAGCGCCTGAAGGATGCGCTGGATACGCACGCGCATCCCAAGACTGAAAGTTATGCGCTGGTGAAGCAGATCAAGGACGAGCTGGCGGCGGGGATTCCTGAAGGCGAGGCCGCAGCCGAGGCGAAGAAGAAGCTCGGGCACTATTACGAGATTCTGCGCGAGAGGATTTTCCGCGAGCAGGTGACGAAGGACCGCATTCGCCCTGACCGCAGAGCGTTCGACCAGATTCGCCCCATCACGATTGAAGTGGGCGTGCTGCCGCGGACGCACGGCTCGGCTCTGTTTACGCGCGGCGAGACGCAGGCACTGGTAACGGCGACACTCGGCACCGGAGACGATTCGCAGCGCCTTGAGACGTACGAGGGCGAGCAGAAGAAGCGCTTCATGCTGCACTACAACTTTCCGCCGTTTTCGGTGGGCGAAGTGGGCCGCATGACGGGCGTAGGACGCCGCGAAGTGGGCCACGGGGCGCTGGCGGAGCGCGCGATCAGCGCAGTCCTGCCGTCGGAAGAAGAATCGCCCTATGTGCCGCGCGTGGTGTCGGACATTCTGGAGTCGAATGGGTCGTCGTCGATGGCGTCGGTATGCGGCGCGAGCCTGGCGCTGATGGATGCGGGTATTCCGCTGAAGGGAGCGGTGGCCGGCATTGCCATGGGCCTGGTGAAGGAGGACGACAATTACGCCATTCTGACCGACATTGCCGGAGCGGAAGACCACTATGGGGATATGGACTTCAAAGTCGCAGGCACGCGCAAGGGCATTACGGCGCTGCAGATGGACATCAAGATCAGCGGACTAACGGGCCAGATCATGCGCGAAGCGATGGAACAGGCGCGGCGCGGACGGATGTTCCTGCTGGACACGATGGAAGCTGCGCTGAGCGGGACGCGCGAAACGAAATCGAAGTACGCGCCGCAGATTCGCACGCTGCAGATTCCGGTAGACAAGATTCGCGACCTGATCGGGCCGGGCGGAAAGACGATTCGCGGGATTATCGACGCGACAGGCGTGAAGATCGACGTGGACGACACGGGGCGCG
>JASHRS010000052.1 GCA_030037215.1 Silvibacterium sp.
TTGCGCAGCGCGGGCAGCTTCTTCTCGATAAATGCCTGGACGCCGATGTTCTGCAGTCCGATGGCGTTCATCATTCCAGCCGCAGTTTCAATGATGCGCGGCGCCTGGTTGCCGGCCATCGGTTCGCGCGAGAGCCCCTTGGTGACGAAGCCTCCGATTTTTTCCAGCGAAACAATGTCTTCAAATTCGACACCGTACCCGAAGGTTCCGCTGGCGGCGAGCACCGGATTTTCGAGCTGGATTCCGGCGAACTGCGCGCGCATGTCTGTCTTCAAGGTTTCTTCTCGCTTGCTTCGGGAGTGGTTGCGGTGTGTACACGTCTGCGCGCGCGGGGCGCGGGGGGTTTGGGATATACGACTGCAGAAGCCGGCTTGAGCGCCTGAGTGAGAATCTGTCCCACCGAGGCCGAAGGCTGGTTGACGCCGAGGAGCGAGGCAAAGGTTGCGGCAATGTCCACCGGCCCAACGCGGCCACGGTAAGTTCCGGGTGCGAATGGTGCGCCCCAGAAGGCGAGCGGCACATGGCGGTCGTAGGAGTAAGGCGTGAAGTGATTGGTTCCCGTTTGATTGGAAGAGCCGGCCATCTGGAAGGCCTGGGCGACGATCATGACATACCAGCCGCCGTTGGGCGTATAGCTGTGCGCGATGATGCGGCCGAAGTCTGTGTTGGGCAGGTCAGCCGAAGTGGCCATTTGCAGGCGCGTAAAGCTGCGCACAAGCCGGGGAGCGGGAGGCAACTTAGCGGTTGCGGGTGAAGGCGGTGTAGTCTGAGCGGTCGTCTGGCCGGGCGGTTTGGCCAGATCGTCGAAGGCAGCGGGCAAAGCTCTTTGCACGGCCTCTTCGGCCTCCTGCTCGTTGATTCCGGCGCGGTCAAAGGCGGGCGGATTCAGCTCCATATAGGGCAGGGTCTGGTCGGGCAGCAGGTACTGGACTTGTTCGCCGGGAGAAAACTTTTCGTTCAGAGCATAGTTCACATCGTCGGAAAGTTTCTTCATGTCGATGCCGGCGGCGTTCAAACCGAGTTTGGCCGCGACCGACGGGACAGGCGCGATGCCGTGATCGGCTGTAAGCGCGATCCACACATTGCCCAAGCCTCCGTCGATGTTCTTGTCGAGCCAGTCGAAGAAGTCGTTGAGATCGGCGTCGACGGCATCGACCATGGCGCGCTGCTCGGGAGAGTCGGGCCCGACGCGGTGGCCGAGAATGTCAGTGGACGAGATGCTGATTGTGAGCAGATCGGGAGTCGAGCGCTTGCCGAGCTGCTCACTGGTGATGAGGGCCTTGGCGAAATCGAGCTCATAGCTGACAGCGGCAGGTGTAGGACCAACGTCGTTGAAGAAGCTGCCGGTGTTGATCATGGTGCCGGCTTCCTGGCGGGCCTGCTGGATGCGCCCGCTGTCGTCGAACGCTTCAACCCAGTCCGGAAGCTGCCGCATGTAATAGGTCGAGGTGATGAAGCGGCCGGAGCGGGAATCAATCCAGAAAGCGCCGTTCGCAGCCGCTCCCGCGGGCAGAATCGCGGCGCGATCTTTGAGCGAAACGCCGAAGACTTCGGACTGGCCCAGGGTATCGAGACGCAGCTCGTCGCCAACCGTGGACGCGAGCAAGTTGAGCGGCGAAGAGCCGGGAGTGGTCTTTTCTCCTGCGGGCATGCCTACGAGCGAGTAGCGCTCGTCTTCTACCGAAGTCACGGGGTGGTCCTTGCTGCGAGCGAGGTCCCACCAGCTATTGCCGCCTATGCCGTGGCCGTCGGTATAGGCTCCGGTGCCAATGGTGGCGTGGCCGGGGGCGGTTTCGGTATTGGCGTAGTCGAAATAGCAATCGGGGAACCAGGCTCCGTGACTGAGGAAGAGGTTGAAGCCGCGGGCCTTGAAATCGGCACGGTAACGCTCGAGGTAGTCGGCGCGGAACTGATCGAGGACGAGGATAATGACCAGCTTGGGATGATCGTCGTAGGCGGTTGCGTCAGCGCGTGGGATGTAGACGAGCGTAAGCGTGCAAACGAGAACGAGAGCGGCAATCCGTTTGAGCGTCAGCATAGCCTTTTCAGTATCGCAGGACTGGCCGTCCAGGCGCACGCAGGACTTATCGTCCAGGCATCCGCGGGACTGGCCGTCCAGGCATCCACGCCTTCGGCGCCTTTCCCACACGCTAGCTTCGTGGCGTGTACTATCGGTCGCGACAATGGTCAGTCCTAGTAAACTTAGCTTCTATGCTTGATTTGGGATTTGTGCGCGCCAATCTGGAGCTGGTGGAGGCAAAGCTTCGCGACCGGGGACAGGACCCGGCGGAGCTGCTTGGGGATTTTCGTGCGTTGGATAAGGACCGGCGCGAACGCATTACCGAAGCGGAGCAACTGAAGGCGCAGCGCAACAAGCTGAGCGAGGAAGTGGCGAAGCTGAAGAAGAGTGGTCAAGACGCATCAGCGGTGATGGAAGAGACGCGCGGGTTGAAGACAAAGATGGAGTCACTTGAAGCGTCCGCAGCAGAAAAAGAAGCGCAGATGCAGGCGATTCTGGCACGTATTCCCAATCTTCCGCTGGCCGATGTGCCGATAGGCAAAAGCGAGCAGGAAAACGTTGAGATCAAGCGCTGGGGCGAGCTCCCGAAGTTTGATTTTGTGCCGAAGCCGCACTGGGAGTTGGGCGAGCAGCTCGGGATTCTCGACTTCGAGCGCGCGGCGAAACTCTCCGGTGCGCGGTTTGCCGTGTACTGGGCTGAGGGTGCACGGCTGGAGCGGGCGCTGATCAGCATCATGCTCGACATTCACACGCGCGAGCACGGATATACAGAAGTGCTGCCGCCATTCATGGTGAACAGCAAGTCACTGTTTGGAACGGGGCAGCTGCCGAAGTTTGCCGAAGACCTGTTTCGCTGCGTGGATGAGCAGGGCTACGAGCCGGGTGTATATCGCGAGAACGACCACTGGCTGATTCCGACGGCTGAGGTTCCGGTAACGAACCTTTATCGCGATGAGGTGCTGGATGACGCGCAGCTTACGCAGTCACTGGTGGCTTATACGCCGTGCTTCCGGTCGGAGGCAGGGTCATATGGCAAGGACGTGCGCGGGATCATCCGCCAGCACCAGTTTCAGAAAGTCGAGCTGGTGAAATTCACGCGTCCCGAGGATAGCGAGGCGGAGCACGAGAAGCTGACGCGGGATGCGGAGACGATTCTGGAGCGGCTGAAACTGCCGTATCGAAGAGTTTTGTTGTGCACAGGCGACATGGGATTCAGCTCGGCGAAGACGTATGACCTTGAAGTCTGGCTGCCGGGGCAGGACCTCTATCGCGAGATTTCTTCCTGCTCGAATTTCTGGGACTTCCAGGCGCGGCGGGCGAATATCCGCTACCGCCCGAAGGGGCAGAACAAATCGGCGCTGGTGCATACTCTGAACGGCAGCGGGCTGGCTGTTGGGCGCACCTGGCTGGCGATTGTGGAGAACTACCAGCAGGCCGACGGATCGGTAAAGGTTCCGGATGCGCTGATACCCTATATGGGGGTGGAACGGATTGGCCCCGGAGAGAAGCGCGCATAGTGGGACGCATTCTGAAGAGTTATTTCTTCTGGACGTATGAGCGGGGCAGCTTCCATTACGACGTGATGGTGACGCTGATCCTCGCCTTCATCTTTATTACGCCCTTCCTCTGGAATTACGGAGACCGTCCGCAGCCGGATGCGATTGCAGCCCACAGCGTGGTGGTGAAGCTGGCCGCGCCGGGGAGCTACGTCTACGATGTTCCAGCGGCAGACGTTCATCCCGGAGGAGCGCCGCTGAAAACGCAGTTGCAACAGCAGATTGAGGCCATCTCCGGCCCGGTTGCGATAGACAATTATGAGGCAATGAAGGAGCCGGGCGGCAAGGTCATTGACTATCGTGTGTGGGCGCACCGTTAAGAAGCAGGGGAAAGGGTAAAGGGAACAGGGTATAGATTTCCTGGCTCGGAGCCTCATGGCGCTCCCGGAGCGGAAACGACACAAGTTATGTTTTTGAAGATTCGAAAGATTCAATGGAAGACAATTGTTTTTACCGCAGTCGCTGCACTGGTTCCGGTTGGTGCGCTGGCGCAGAACGCTGACCTGCAAAAGATATTGAGCCAGATGGATGCAGCTTCGGCCAGGTTCCAGAGCGCAGAGGCAGACTTCACCGCGGATACTTACACAGCGGTCGTCCAGAGCCACGATATTCAGAAGGGAAGCATCGCCTTTCGCCGCGTGGGTGGCGTGACGGAGATGGTGATGCATGTGAAGACCGACAACGGCGATCCGTCGCTCAAAGACGTGCTCTACAAGAACGGCCAGCTCGATTACTACCAGCCCACAGTGAAGCAGGAGACAATTCTCAAGGCAGGCTCGAGTTACGAGCGCTATCTGACGCTCGGTTTTGGCGGCAGCGGCGGTGAGCTGGCGGCGAACTGGAACATCCAGTATCTGGGCACCGAGACCATCGACGGCGTGGAGACAGCGAAACTCGACCTGACCCCGAAGACGCCGAGCGACCAGTTCACACATATCACAATATGGATCGACGTGAAGCGCGGCATCTCGCTCAAGCAGCAGTCTTTTCAGGACAGCGGTGACTGGCGCTCAGCGGTTTACTCAAACATCCGGCTGAATGAGGTTCCAGCGAAAGCCTTTACGCTCGATATTGCACCGGGGACACAGGTGAGCACCAGATAGCTGATGAAGCGGGTGGCTGATAAAGCGGATGGCTAAAAGCCAGGTAGCTAAAGTCCGGGTAGCTAAAGTCCGGGTAGCGATTCAGAGTTCAGCGCAAGAATGCCGATAGAACCATAACCCAAATAAACCACAAATTCCGCCACCCGTTTTTTAGCTACCCGCTTCACCGGCTACCCGGATTTTAGCTATCCGCTTCCTAGCTCTTGCCCCGCTCAGCGCTACAGCCGCCAGCGCAATCAGCATAGGGAAGCATTCGAGGGTGTAGCGCGGCTCGGGCGCGGGGATGGTTGCCAGCAGGACGCAGCGCATTGCAATAAAAACGAGCATGGCGCCTGACAGCAGCGGCCATTTTCTCAGGCCGAAGATTGCCAGAACGATGTAGAGCAGGTTGAGGCCGGCGTAGCTCCAGGCGAAGATCGTTTCCGCACTGTGGATGTCGTACTGCCACCAGCGCAGCTCAATCCATAGCATTTCAGTGCGCGGGCGCAGCCACATATCGGCGACGCGGGCCAGCGGGAGCACGACGTAATAGCGCAGTGGGTGGTCGTGGATGCGCTGGGCGGCGAGCGCGGCAAAGCGCGCATCCATCGTGGGTGTGAGCGTGGTCGTCTGGTTGTAGTCGTCAAGGAGCTGCTTTGTTACCTGGTACTGCGCAGGAGAATCGAAAGCGCGCGAGGGCAGCTTGTGAATATCGATCTCGTCGCTGTTCATGTTCCAGTAAATCTCCCAAGTGCAGGTGAGATCGACGCAAACGGTCTTGGTCCAGCGATCGAAACCGGGGCTGAGCGGCTCGCCTGGATCGGTTGCCGAGCGCGGCGCAAGCGGCTGGAAGACGTGGAACGTGCGCCAGTTGCGGATGGTCCAGGGAATGAAGGGCAGGATCGACAGCAGTCCGGCGGTGAGCGCAAATTTCATCATGCGCGCAGTTCCCCAGCGTTTGCGCCCGTACCAGATCATCGCCGGGCACAGGGCGACGGCGATCAGCGGGCCGTCGGGGCGCAGCAGCGCGGCGTAGCTCCAGGAGACGGCGCTGAGGATGGTCCAGCTCCAGCGGGGCTGCTCAAGAAAACGCGCGGCGGCGTAAAGGGCCACGGCGATGGAGAAGAGCTCCAGCGTCTCAGTGAGCGGAACGGCGGTAAAATTTGCGGTGAACGGGCAGAGAACCGAAAGCCAGAGCGCGCACCATGCAGCTTTACGGTTCCAGATGCGGCCGGCGAAGGCGGCCAGCACGAGGCAGGTTGCGAGATCGATGGCGACCTGCGCAAACATGACGGCGTGGTAGTGTTCCATGCCGAAGAGCTTGAAGCAGAGCATGAGAAAGAGCGGATAGCCCGGCAACCGGATAAGCGTTGGGCGCAGCGTGCCGCTGGTGGTGGTTCCGTAAACGCCGTGCAGCATCCAATTTTTGGCGATGGAACCGTAGACGAGCGGGTCGCCGACAATCTGGGGGTAGTAGTGAATGAACCAGAGGCGAATTGCGACTCCGGCAGCGAGCGCAAACAGGACGACCCACCAGTGGCGGGGAAGCCGGGGCTGCGTTGCCGCTTGAGAACACATACAGGCAGGATACCGGGGAAAGATTTCAGGGTTCAGATTACAAGGTTTTCTTGGCTCCGGACGCGGGCCGAGGTCCTGCCGAACCTGTAAAGTAATAATAGAGAGCGCATTGCATCCTCAATGAAGCAGGTCTTTTACGATCCGAACCTTACGCGGTGGAAGCGGCTGAGGAGAGTTACCGACGTAGCCTTCCTCATCGCCACTGTCGTCGGGATCCTCTTCATCTTCAGCGTGGTCAAAGGGCAGCGGCTGCCCGACCTTCTTATGCCCATCCAGAAGCGCAACTACAAGGCGCTGAAGGAGCGGCGCATCGGCGACCAGCTGAAGAAGAATCTCGACCGCCAGTCGCATCGCAGAACGCGCCGCCTGGCGTCGGAAGTTCCGATGAACGAGGATGAAGGGCTGCGCGCGGCGTTTTATGTGAATGACGAGCCCAGCTACTCTGCGCTCAAGCAGCACATCAGCCAGATCGATATGCTTTTTCCCGACTGGCTGCACGTAGTTGCTCCGACCGGCAACCTGATCGGGTCCACGCCGGAGTATCCGGTGCAGCTTTACAACGTCGTCGACAAAACTGGCGTGCACGGCGTCGATCCGCAAAACCGTGTCGCGCGCCTGATTACGGCGACGAAGGAAGACATGGAAGTCTTCCCCATGCTGAACGACTACAATCCGCTGACCCAGGAGTGGGAAGGCGATGCAATCGGGGATATGCTGGAGAGCCGGGCTGCGCGCGACTGGCTGCATGTGCAGCTGGACAGGTTCCTGTCGGCCAGTCCGGAGTACCACGGCATCTGCCTCGATTTTGAGGAGGTCCCGGCGGGGGACGAAAAGCTCTATGCGGACTGGATTGGCGAAATCTATCACGATCTGCATGCGAAGAACCTTCGTCTTTATGTGAATGTTCAGGTGGGCGCAGACACTGCGTTGCTGAAGGCGCTGGCCGCAAATACCGACGCCGTGATCCTGATGAACTACGACCAGCATGAGGATTCGAGCGAACCTGGGCCAATCGCCGCGCAGGACTGGTTCGATGCCAACCTGCAGCGGATGGTGCAGACGATTCCCCGACAGAAGATCATCTGCGGTCTGGGCAACTATGGGTACGACTGGTCGGTTCCGCTGCCGCAAAAGGGCAAAAAGCCTTCGAACAAAGTGTTGGACGTAACCGACCTTAGCGTCCAGGAGGCCTGGCAGCGCGCCTCGGATTCGGACGCCGACGTGCATCTGGAAGGCGACGAGCTGAACCCGCACTTTGCCTATGACGACGAAGACGCGCAGGAGCGCCATCAGGTGTGGTTCCTGGACGGCGTGACGGCGCTGAACGAAATGCGCGACGCGCGGCTGATGGGGATTCGCACGTTTGCGCTGTGGCGGCTGGGTATCGAAGACGGCTCAATCTGGTCGATATGGGACCACCCCGATGCGAAGGACGCCCCGCAGCAGCTTGAGACGGTGCCTCCTGGCAACGATGTGGACACCGAAGGCGAAGGCGACATTCTGCGCATTGTTGCCGAGCCACAGATGGGCAGCCGCGCGATCGACATGGACTCGGACAACTTCACCATCACCGACGAGGACATGACCGAGCTGCCGCGCTCCTATGTGGTGGAGCAGTATGGATACGATCCGCACAAGCTGGCATTGACCTTCGACGACGGTCCCGACCCGGTGTGGACGCCGAAGATTCTGGCTGTGCTGATGAAGTACCACGTCAAGGCCACGTTCATGGTCATCGGCGAGGAAGCGCTGGACAATTCCGGGGGGCTGAAAGACTACATCAAGGACGGTATGGAGATCGGCAACCATACCTACACACATCCGGACATCAGCGAAATCTCAGACTTCCAGCTGCGGTCGGAACTGAACCTTACCGAGCGGCTTTTTGCCGCGAAGCTCGGCATCCAGCCGCTGTTTTTCCGCCCACCGTATTCCATCGACCAGGAGCCGGACACCAACGACCAAGCCGCACCAGCCTATCGCATCCAGCAGATGGGCTACACCATCATCGGCGACAAGATCGACACCGACGACTGGAACGAGCATCCGCGAAAGAGTCCGCAGGAGATTGTCAACAACGTCCTCGCGCAGATTGAAAACATGAAGACGCGGTCCTGGATGCGCGGCAGCATTATTCTGATGCACGATGGCGGCGGTGACCGCTCGGCCACGGTGGCCGCTCTGCCGCTGCTGATTACCACGCTGCGCGCCAAGGGTTATCAGTTTGTTCCCGTGTCCGACCTGATGGGCAAGACAAGTGCTGAGGTGATGCCGCCCATCTCGCCGAAGATGAAGTGGCCGGCACGGATCGATTCCGTCGCGTTCTTCTTCTTCTCGTTCTTCAGCCATTTTGTGGTCGACGTGTTCTTCCTGGGCGACGTTCTGATGAGCGCGCGCCTGATTCTAGTCGGACTGTTTGCGCTGATCGACCGCCTGCGCCGGCGCAAAATTCCCGCGGGCAAGTACGAGCCTCGCGTGGCCGTTCTGATTCCGGCCTATAACGAGGAGATGGTGATCGCGCGCACAATCAAGTCGGTGCTGAACTCGGATTACGCCAACCTGCGCGTGCTGGTGATCGACGACGGGTCAACCGATAATACCTTCGATGTGGCGCGCGAGTCCTACCCTGCGGAAATTGCTTCGGGCAAGCTCAAGGTGCTCAGCAAGCCCAACGCAGGCAAGGCCGAGGCGCTCAACTTCGGGCTGCAGGACATCGACGAAGATATCTATGTCGGCATCGATGCCGATACGGTGATTGCTCAGGATGCGGTCCGCCGGCTGGTGGCCCACTTTGCCGATCCGCGCGTGGGCGCTGTGGCCGGCAATGCGAAGGTTGGCAACCGCGTAAACCTGTGGACGCGCTGGCAGGCGCTGGAATACATCACCAGCCAGAATTTCGAGCGGCGCGCTCTCGATCTGTTCAACGTGGTGACCGTGGTGCCGGGCGCAATCGGCGCGTGGCGAACAGAGGCGGTTCGCAAGGGCGGCAATTATCCCGTGAACACTGTGGCCGAGGATGCCGACCTGACGATGAGCCTGATTGAGCAGCTTTACAAGGTGATTTACGAAGACCGCGCGCTCGCGTTTACCGAGGCTCCGGTCAATGTGCGCGGGCTGATGCGGCAGCGCTTCCGCTGGTCGTTCGGCACGCTGCAGGCGGTCTTCAAGCACAAGCATGCCTTCCGCACGAACCTGGCAATGGGCTTGTTTGCGCTGCCCAACATCATCATTTTCCAGATTCTGCTGCCGCTGGTCTCGCCGTTCATCGACATCATGTTTGCCGCCGGAGTGATTCATTATTTTGTCGACAAGCACTTTCACCCTGCAACGGCCAGCGCAGCCAGTTTTGAAAAGCTGCTTACCTACTTCCTGGCGTTCCTGCTCATCGATTTCGTCACATCGGCGCTGGCGTTCTCGCTTGAGCCGCGGCACCCGGCCAACAAGGGCGACGGATGGCTGTTGTTCCACATCTGGCTGCAGCGTTTTGCCTACCGCCAGGTCTTTTCCATCGTACTGTTCAAGACGGTCAAGCGCGCGATCGACGGGCGCCCGTTCAACTGGGAAAAGATCGAGCGTACGGCAAAGATGTCCCGGCAGACGGAAACTATTGCGGGATAACTCATTTGATTCATGTAAGCCCCGCAGATCTTTCTGCCGATAAACCTGCATAGAAGTAATACCGAGTTTATGCACAAGCTCTATACTGCCGGGAGTGGTTGCATCTCAGTAAACAGAACCCAGACCCGACGGGTTCAAAAAACGGCGCAGGAACGCGGTGGATTCCATCGCATTTTCCCCACTCGTTGCCGGTTCTGAATATTGATAACGAGGTTTCAATCATGCGGCCGCTCCCCCGGTGTGTCCTGATGCTCGCATTCATGTCTTCCTGCGCGGCGCCATCCTTCGCGCAGCAGCCAGCAACAGCGCCCGGCGCAGAGATGCCGGCGTTCAGCTATGTTTCCACCTTCACCCTTCCCGATGCGCCACCGGAGGGCAACGGCAACACCCGGCCTCCGGCTGCGCCTGCAGCCGTAGGCGGAAATTGGCTCTTCCGCCGTTTCAGCATCGGCACCTTCTCAAGTACGCTGGGTTTCGGCGGAAGAGTGGCCACCTCGATTACCCATTCCATTAATCTGCGTGCAGGCGTGACGTATCTCAGTTTCACCCTTGACCGGAAGGCATACGGCGTTCCGTATAACACCAACGTGATTCTGCAATCCGAACAGGTGGCGGTGGACTGGTTTCCGTTTCACAATTTCTATGTGAGCCCGGGGTGGTTTTTCGCATCCAGCAACCGCTTGTTTGGATCGGCCAACGTTCCGCCGAACACGCAGCTTATTCTGAACGGCTCCAACTACTACAGCAGTACGACCGATCCGGTGCAAGCTACTGGATTCATACGTTTGAGCCGCTCTGCGCCGATGATTACCATGGGCTGGGGCAACTGGATCAGGCATGCCTTGCCCGGCAATCATTGGGCGTTTCCGTTTGAGTTCGGCATGGGGTTTGAGCATGATCCAAAGACCGGATTGGATTTTACCGGCCAGGCGTGCACGTATCCGGGGCGGAATTGCTTTGATGTGACCACGAACGCGGAGTTCCAGGCCAATGTGAACGTGGAGCGGAAGAAGCTCCAGGATGATGCCGATTGGGCCCGCTTCTATCCCATCCTTGCCGGCGGCATCGTGTACCGGTTCTGAAAAAAACCATAGCACCGTCGGTTCTGTCCCTCGCAGCGCGATTTCGCGAACAGGGCTAAACTGAACAGTTATGGCTACCACCGAAATTCCGACTGTCATCCTTCCGCGCGCGCCACAGGGCGAGTTCCGCAACGAGCCTTTCGTTGATTTCAGCAGGCATGAGAACGCCCATGCCATGCGGGAAGCGCTGACGCGTGTGGGCGACATGCTTGGCCACGAATACGACCTTGTGATCGGCGGTGAGCGCCTGCGAACCGAAGGGAAAATTCTTTCAAAAAACCCGGCGCGGCCCGCGCAGGTTGTGGGAATCCACCAGAAGGCCGGAGCCGAGCACGCCGAAAAGGCAATGCAGGCCGCGCTGCGCGCCTTCGAAACGTGGAAGTATGCGCCGGTGGATGAGCGGGCCTCGCTACTGCTGAACGCTGCAGCGATCATCCGCGACCGCAAGTTCGAGTTCTGCGCGTGGCTCACGTATGAAGTCGGCAAAAATTGGGCGGAGGCGGATGCCGATGTAGGCGAAACCATCGACTTTCTGGAGTTCTACGCGCGCGAGGCGCTGCGGCTCTCGCAGGCGACCACGCCGATTCAGTATCCGGGCGAGCACAATGAGCTTTTGTATATCCCGCTAGGCGCAGGCGCTGTGATTCCGCCGTGGAACTTTCCGTTTGCCATTATGGCCGGCATGACGTCGGCGGCGATCGTCACCGGAAATACCGTGATCCTGAAGCCGTCGAGCGACTCGCCTACTATCGCGGCGCGGTTCTTCGACGTGCTCGAAGAAGCCGGGCTGCCGCCGGGTGTCGTGAACTTCTGTCCGGGATCGGGTGCGACCTTCGGCAACGCCATTGTGGAGCATCCGAAGACGCGCTTTATCGCCTTTACCGGTTCGAAGGAAGTCGGGCTGGACATTCATGAGCGCGCCGCGAAGACCCAGCCGGAGCAGATCTGGATCAAACGCACAATTCTGGAGATGGGTGGCAAGGATTCGATCATCGTAAGCGCGGATGCAGACATGGACCAGGCTGTCGCAGGCGTGGTGGCGTCAGCCTTCGGCTTCAGCGGGCAGAAGTGCTCGGCCTGCTCCCGCGCCATTGTCGAGGAGCCGGTTTACGACGTCTTTGTGGAGCGCGTACGTGAGGCCGTCGCAGGGCTGAAGGTCGGTGATCCGGTGGAGAACCCGAACATGGGGCCAGTGGTCAGCGAGGGCGCTCTGAAGACGATCAAGGAATACATTGAGGTAGGCCGCAAGGAAGGCCGGCTGATCGCTGGCGGCAATGCTATCGCAATGCCGGAGAAGGGGTACTACCTCGAACCGACGGTCTTTGCCGATATCGCTCCGGACGCGCGTCTCGCGCAGGAGGAGATTTTCGGGCCAGTTCTGGCAATTGTGAAAACGAGCGATTTCGACAGCGCGTTGGAGGTTGCCAATAATACGGAATTCGGGCTGACCGGCGCAGTGTATACGCAGGATCGCGGGAAGCTGGACAAGGCGCGGCGCGAATTTCATGTCGGCAACCTGTATTTCAACCGCAAATGCACCGGCGCAATGGTCGGCGCGCATCCGTTTGGCGGCTTCAATATGTCAGGAACTGACTCGAAAGCCGGCGGACCGGACTATCTTTACTTATTTACTCAGGCTAAGTCAGTTGCCGAGAAGCTTTAATAAGTTGACTTAGCGCCGAGGTTCGACCAGGAATCAACTTTATAACATGCTGTTTGCGCTGAAAAACAGAAAACCCCGCCGCGAAGGCGGGGCTGCTGTCTATGGGGGCGGGGTGAAAGAGTGCATCAATTTGCCTGCATCAGCATATCGCCGGCTGCGATGGCGGCTTCAGCCAGCATCCGGTGATGGATGGTGAACAGGGCAAGCTCCAGGCGATCGGAGACGCCTGTTTTGTCGTAAATGCTGCGGAGATAATTTTTAACAACCTGCTCGGTGGTGATCAGGCGCATCGCGATTTCCTTGTTTTTGCAGCCCTGGATGATGAGCGCGACAATCTTCATCTCCTTGGGGGTAAGGCGGTCGCGGACGCGCGCGCCGACCGGATCGTCTTCGTGGATGGTTCCCATGCAGCCGTTGGCGATCACGCCGCGCTCACCGTGAATAACGCGGCGCATGCAATCGATGAGCGACGGACCGCTAACGGAGCGATGCACTGCGCCGTTTACGCCGTCGGCAAGAAAGGGCTGAATGGACTCGTGGTTTTCAGCGATGATGACTGCGCGGCTCCCGATGGAGCGGACCCGCGCCATGACTTGAAGAGTGTCGATTTTCAGTGAAGAAGCGAAGATAAGCGTCGATCCATGAAAGGATTCCATTACCTGAAATAGTCGTCCGGGGTCGCCACACTGCGCGATGATCCGAAAGTCGTCCTCGATTGCCAGTATTTTTGCTGTTCCTGCTCTGAAAATAGCTTGATTGTCAGCAAGAATTATCTTGTTCATTTTCTCCCACAACTTTTGAGGTTAGGCAGGCAGAGAATGCTTTGCCTGGGAAATAACAAGGCCGTAAAGGACCGGAAGGCTCTGTAGTGGATACGCTTACATTGCCCATCGGCCCAGGTCATTGAATCATTGCCACAATTGTTTCTTTTTCGAACAATATGAGTATCTCTGGCATATCTTCTTTATAAGAAGGTAATGCCTGAGGTAATTAGTTGACTTCCTTAGTTTGTGCTCACAGCCTAACTTAGAAAGTTACCCCGGAAAACAAAAAAGCGCGCTTGTCTGACCAAAGTAATGTCCCGAATCGGGACTTGCTGAAGCGCACCGCCGTCGAGGGGGCGTGGTTTCGACCTCCAGCGGTTCGGACGATACACTGAGAAGACCATGGCAAAGCCGGTCATTTTAGCCGTTGATGACGACGCCAGTGTCCTCGAAGCGATCATTCAGGACCTGCGTCGCAAATATGGGGCGAATTACAGGATTCTCCGTGCCGCTTCAGGCCAGGCCGCGCTGGACACCTGCACGCAGCTCCAGCAGCGCGGGGATGAAGTTGCGCTCTTCGTCTCTGATCAGCGCATGCCGGGTATGTCGGGCGTGGATTTCCTCGAGAAGGTGCAGAAGGTCTATCCCGCGGCCAAAAAGGTACTGTTGACGGCCTATGCCGATACAGAGGCCGCGATCAGGGCGATCAATACGGCCCGGATCAGCTACTATCTGACCAAGCCGTGGGATCCGCCGGAAGAGCAGCTCTATCCGGTACTGGACGATTTGCTGGAAGCATGGGGCGAGGGATACAGACCGCGTTTTGAAGGACTTCGCGTAGTTGGGTCGCGCTGGGGAGCCATGGACCATCAGGTGCGGGATTTCCTCTCGCGCAACCAAGTTCCCTATATCTGGCTTGATCCGGAGCGAGAGGGCGAAGCGTTTGAGTGGCTGGAGCGGTTTCACCTCGACGACCGCAAGCTGCCCGCCGTGCTTTTCCCTGATGGCTCGTCACTGGTGCAGCCCTCGCAGATGGAGCTGGCCGAAAAAGTCGGCCTGCGGACCCACGCCCAAAAAGACTTCTACGATCTAGTCATTGTCGGTGCAGGCCCCGCAGGGCTGGCCGGGGCGGTCTATGCGGCGTCCGAGGGTCTGAAGACGCTGCTGGTTGAGCCTGAGGCTCCGGGCGGGCAGGCAGGATCGAGTTCCCGTATTGAAAATTATCTCGGCTTTCCCTCCGGAGTAAGTGGCGCCGATCTGGCGCGGCGTGCTTATGCGCAGGCTTCGCGCTTTGGGGTTGAGTTCCTGACGCAATGCGTAACCGGAATCCGGGCTGAGAATCAGTATCGTTTCTTCCGTATGGGTGACGGGCACGAGGTCTCGTGCCATGTTGGCCTGGTCGCGATGGGGGTGAATTACAGACGGCTGGAAGCTCCTGGAATTGAACGGCTTACAGGTTCCGGCGTGTATTACGGGGCGGCTCTGGCCGAAGCCCGCGCCTGCAGGAACGAGCAGGTTTACATCGTTGGGGGGGCGAACTCGGCCGGCCAAGCTGCGATGTACTTCTCGCAGTATGCCCGGGAGGTAACCATGCTGGTGCGCGGCGAGTCACTCCAGACCAGCATGTCGAAATATTTAATCGATCAGATTGCAGGCACATCGAATATAAAGGTGGAGGTTTGCTCGCAGGTCATAGAAGCGATAGGAGAAAGCCGTCTGGAGGCGCTCAGGCTAAGCTGCCGGGGCGTGGAGCAGACGGTTCCGGCTACGGGGCTGTTCATCTTTATCGGTGCGGCGCCGGTAACAGGGTGGCTTCCGGAGCAGATTATGCGGGACCCGCATGGATTTGTTCTTTCGGGACCGGACCTGCGGGTGGACGGCAAGTTGCCACACCGGTGGAAGGAAGACCGGCAACCGTATCTGTTGGAGAGCAGCATGCCGGGGGTTTTTGTTGCTGGAGACGTGAGGCACGGATCGGTAAAGCGGGTGGCCTCGGCTGTAGGTGAAGGTTCGATCGCAGTGCAGTTTATGCACCAATATCTGGCCCGGTTTTAGGGGCGGCGACCGGTGAATTAGTTTGCAACCCCGCGTATTTCGCGGGAAAAGTGAGAAAGCCTTGGGCTCAGCTCACACGACTGTATTCAGGTTTTGTATTTCCGGACTTGTTTCCGCCGACGAGAAAAGCGAATCAATGGAAGTTAAACAAACGACTGCAACGATCAAGCTGGTGACTGCGAGAGAACTGCTCCCGCAACTGGAATCCATCCCCCTCTTTCAAAACATCAAGGAGCAGGACTTCGACTGTCTTGGAGAAGTCGAGGTTCTCAACGCGCCCGCAGGCACGGTCCTTTTCAGCCCCGGCGAGACGAAGCTCTATTTCTGGGTGGCGATGGAGGGCGAGATTCGCGCCACCAAGCCTGAGACTGACGGCGGCTGCACCCTGCTGGGCACGCTGAAGGCCGGAGATACTTTCGGGGAAGTCCCTCTGCTGACCGGAGCATCATCCACTCCCGTTTACGCCGAAACTGTTGTAGATAGTAAGTTGTTTCGGATCGACCGGGACTCGTTCTGGAGACTGATGAGCACATGCCCTGTTGTACGCGCGGGCGTGCTCGCGAACATGGGTCACCGCCTGGAAGCATATCAACTGCTCACGCTACACCGGGAAAAGCTCATCTCGCTGGGAACGCTTGCTGCGGGGCTGATGCACGAGTTGAACAACCCAGGTGCTGCGGCGCGGCGCGCGGCAGCGCAGTTGCGCGACAACCTCGTTCGCCTGCAGGAGATCAGCCTTCGCTTTACCGAAGCGAACCTGACCCTTGAGCAGAAAAGATGCATGGCGGACCTGCAGGCCGAAGCCCTGAAGTTCCAAAAGCCACAGCCGATGAGTTCGCTCGAACAGGCCGACGCCGAAGAGGCCATGCTCGAGTGGCTGGAATCCTCGGGCATAGAAAACGCGTGGAAGCTCGCGCCCACGCTAGTTGCCGTGGGCTGGCGATCGGAAGACATCGAATGCGCAAAGCAGGCATTTCCGCCGGGCATCCTCTCAGACGCGCTGAACTGGCTTGAGGCGCTGGTATCGAGCATGCAATTGGTCGGCACCATCGAAGAAAGCATCACGCGTGTTACCGATCTGGTGGTCGCGGTCAAAAAATATGCTTACGACGACAAGAACCGCGAGCGCGAAATCGATATTCACGACAGTATCCAGAGCACACTGACCATCCTCGCTCACAAATTCCGCCAGAAGGAGCTGAGCATCCGCAAGATTTTCGGTTCGGATATGCCGAAGATCAAGACGACAGGCACCGGATTGAGCCAGGTCTGGACAAACCTCCTCGACAACGCCATTGACGCTTCGCCGGAGAAGGGGGAAATCACCATCCACACCTGGGTCGAGGACGGAAAAGCGCGCATCGGAATCGCCGATGAGGGATCGGGCGTTGCGCCTGAGCATCGCGAACACATCTTCGAGCCGTTCTTCACGACCAAGCCTGTGGGAGTGGGTACCGGTCTTGGTCTCGATATCGCGCACCGCATCGTGGTGGGCCAGTTCGGCGGGGAAATCACATTTACAAGCAAACCGGGCAAGACAGAGTTTGTCGTCGCTATTCCGGAAACAAAATAGGCGCACGTAATACCAGTGCGCGTTGCCTGATGATTCCGGGTCGTGACGCAGTTTTGCCCAGACCCAAATGAACGGCCATAGGAGGACAGGTGAAAGCGCGCTGGTTTTTGCTCATTTCGCTTTTCTCGATCGTGTCTCCGGCGCTCCTGGCTCAAAGCGTGGCCTTTACGCGAGCCGCGTCCCTGGAGCACGGAATCAATCTTTCCGGATGGTTCAACGGACCCGATCTTTCAGGTCAACACTTCGAGAGCTTCACGAACGCTACCGATCTCAAAGCGATTCACGAGATGGGCTTCGACTTTGTGCGTATCGGCATTTCTCCTGACCTCATCGAGCGTCATGGGCAGGCTGGTCCAGCTCATCCGGATGATCTGGCGCAACTTGACCGCGCCGTGCAGGAGGCACTCGACAACCATCTCGCGGTACTGCTCTGCGTCTTCCCCAACGACGAATATAAGCACAATCTGGCCACCGAGCGCGGAGTGGACGATTTCGTCCAGCTATGGAGGATTCTTGCTGCGCATTTTGCCTCGTCCGATCACGACCGGATTTTCTACGAGCTGATCAATGAGCCCGAAGTCCCTGACCCCTATCGCTGGATGGGCATTCAGGCGAGCGTGGATCACGCGATCCGACAGATCGACACGGACCACACCATCATTGCCCCGGGTGCCAACTATGACAGCATTCCCGATCTGTTGCAGCTTGAGCCGCTAAGCGACGCGAACGTGATTTACAACTTCCACTTCTACGAGCCGTACCAGTTCACACATCAGGGCGCGTCGTGGGGCGCCGACGACTGGATTTTCTACAAGAGCATTCCTTACCCGGCTACAGCAAGTGAGCTCGCTGACCAGATGAAGAATGTCCCCGGCGATCTGGCTCGTTACAACCTCTACCTCTACGGAATCGGCGACTGGAATGGCGAGACCATCGCCGGCCGCATCAACTTTGCCGCGTCATGGGCGCGCGAACGGAACGTTCCGCTCATCTGCAATGAATTCGGAGCCTATCGCGAGACGGCCGATCCTGCTTCGCGGGCGCGCTGGATTCACGATGTGCGCTCGGCGCTCGAAGCCAACCATATCGGCTGGGCGATGTGGGATTACCGCGGCAATTTCGGCGTGGTGACGCGCACCAGTACGGAAATCACTCCCGATGACGACATCCTGAAGGCGCTGGGCCTGAATGCTGACGCAAAACCGGTGGCGCTCACAGGTCAATAGAACTCAAGAGCGGCAGACAGGAACGGCATCCGGCGCCCGCGTCCACGTCTCTGTCTTACCAAAAATCTTGAGTGTGACGTAGACGTGCATGGTCAACTTGTTCCCATCGCGAGTGAGCGAGGCGCTGTGCGTCTTTCCCGTTCTTGGCCAGTAAAGTTGGCCATCTGCGTGGTTCTGGTCAGTGAGACGAAAATTTGTGCCGACCTGCAACCCGCACAGGGAGCGGGTGCGCAAAGCCGGATTCGGGTTCTGAGTATCGACGCGCGAGGGGAGATCTTTGCCGACTGTGATGATCCATACGCAGACGCTGGATTTACAGCGGGCAATCTGGATCGTCGATCCGGCATTGTTTTTCCAAAGCCCGAATACGCCGTCGCTTTGCGCCTGGGCGCATGTCAGCGAAATGAGAAAAAGCGCAGCAATCCAGAGTCGTTTCATCGTTATCACTGCTCCGCGTTGATCAGGTCAAGCATACCCAGCTTGTTTAAGGACGAAAAAACGGCTTCAACCGACCAGTCCAGCGATTCCGTTCCCTTGACGACAAGATCAGCGTGCGCAGCAGATGGGCGAACATACTGCTCGGCCATAGGACGCACAGTTTCCGCGTAATGCCGAGCCACGGATTCAGCAGTGCGGCCGCGGTCACGAATGTCACGCGCGAGTCTGCGCTGATAACAAATGTCGTCCGGGGTATCGACATAAATGCTCAGATCGTAAAGCGCCCGCAATCCTTCATAGTGCAGAGCGAAAATTCCATCCACAATCAGCAGGCGGTGCGCCTCAAGATGTTTCTGCGCTCCCGGCACGCGCGTATAGTTGGCGAAGTCATATTGGGGCTGACGGATGGTGTGGCCATTCGCCAGCCTGCGTACGTGCGCAATCAGCAGGTCGGATTCAAGAATGTCGGGGTGGTCGAAGTTCTGGCGGCAGCGTTCTTCATAGGTAAGATGGGCGAGGTCGCGGTAGTAATTGTCGGTATAAAACAGCGTCCCTTCCATCTCGCGCGCCAGCTCTTCGGCCAGCGTTGTTTTGCCGGAGCCGGAACACCCGGCGATGCCGATGATGACCAGGCTGTTCATTTGCCAGTTCCGGTTGCGGCAATCGCCGCAATGATGCGCGAGATGAGCCGGGTAAACTGCCGCTCGGCCAGACGGCCGGTTTCGAGCACCTCTTCGGTAGTCAGCGTCTGCTCCTTGATCCCCGCCGCCATGTTGGTGACGCACGAGATGCCGAGCACCTCAACACCCATGTGCCGCGCGGCGATGGTCTCGAGCACAGTAGACATGCCCACCAGGTCGGCACCCAGCGTGCGGAAGGCGCGAATCTCGGCCGGCGTTTCATAACTCGGGCCGGGCAGTCCGATGTAAACGCCCTCTTCAAGCGTGAAACCCTCAGCTTTTGCTGCCTCATATGCCAGAGCGCGCAGACGGTGCGAATAAGCGTCTCCCATATCGAAGAAGCGCTCGCCGAACCGCTCATCGTTCGGGCCTGAAGCCGGGTTCAGCCCTGTCAAATTAATGTGATCGGAGATAAGAACCAGCTGGCCCTCATGAAAGGAAGTTCGAATGCCTCCGGCGGCGTTGGTCAGAATCAGCGTGCGAATTCCGAAGCGCGCAAGGACGCGTGCAGGGAAGGCGATCTCGTTTGCCGAATACCCCTCATATCCGTGAACACGGCCCTGCATCGC
>JASHRS010000053.1 GCA_030037215.1 Silvibacterium sp.
TCCTCGTCTGTCAGCCGCATAAACGCCTGCCCACCGCCGAACAACTGCGCGAACGTTACGCCGAAGTTTTCATTGATCCGCGCAAACGCCTCATCAAACTTCGTGCGCGAAATCTGGTCGATCTCCTTGATCGTCGCCTGCGTGTTCTCGATCGAATCGAGCAGGTCCTTCCGCTGCGTCTCCAGAAACTCGTGCCGCTGCGCCGTCTCCTTGTACTCTTCGAGCGCCATCATGTTCACCGGACCCATCGCTTCCAGCTTGTGCTTCATCTCGCGGCACGCTTCATCTTCCGTCGTCAGCGTTTCACCCTCAATGCGCACAATCTCGCCGTCTTCACGTAGCGTCACCGCCTCCACGCTCAGATCATTCACGCATGTCTCTTCCAGATGCGCAATCTCCGATGCCAGCGTCGCGCCCCGCGTGCTGCGCTCGCTGCGAGCCTCACGCAGCGCATCTGTCTCTGCGCGCAGCGTCTTCAGCTTCGCTTCCATCTCGGCAAGCTGAACCCGCAACTGCGCCGCTTCTTCCGTCAACCGCGCAACTTCGGCCAGCGCTTGCTCGCGAACTGCTGCCAATCTTTCCCGATCCGCCGCCAATTGTTCGTTCTCGCGTGCTCTTTGTTGTTGCTCCGCACCCGCCGCTGCCAGTTGCTGCTCAATCTGGCTCACGCGGTTCGTTAATTCTTGGAACATGCGGTCGATGCGCGCAAACGCCTGCTCCGCGCCGCGCCGACGCTCCTCAAGTCCGGCCAGCTCCGCCGACACCATCGCTGCAGCCTGCTGCGCCTCTTCACGCGCCTGCCGCAATTCCTCAACCGACCGTTGCAGCTCACCCAACCCGGCCTCGGCCTGTTCGTGCTCGGTCTCCAGCCGCCGCGCCTCTTCATGCTTCTGCTCGATAAAGGTCTGCTTCGCCGCGCGCGCATCCTTGTTACGCTCGCTCTGCAGCGTCCAGTCCTGCAGTCGGCGCTCTAATCTCTGAACCTCCGAATCCATCTGCCGCAGCGCTGCCGACTGGTTCGCGCTTTCGCGCTCCGCTCCGCGCAGCTCTTCGCTCCTTGCATCCAGCAGACGAGTCAGTTCGCTCAGTTCTTTCGTCAGTGTCGCCGCCAGAGTCTCCGCCTGCGCCAGTTCGCGTTCCACCGCATCCAGCTTCTGCTGCGTATCGCGTAACTCGCGCTTCAGTGCCAGCGGGCCTTCCGCCCTCGGCTTGCCGCCCGTCACCGTCACGTTGTGGAAGCACTCACCTGTCGGCGCCAGGAAGAACGCCTCCGGATTCTCCAGCGCCAGCGACCGCGCCGTCTCCGAATCATCCGTCACATACCCATCGCGCAGCTTTGGCAGAATCACTTCAAGCGATCGCCCGAAACCATCCAGCACCCGCACGCAGTCCTTCAGCCGTGTCACACCCTGCTTGTTCTCGTGCCCTGGACCAATCCCGTCCGCCGCAAACGAAAACTTTGCCTGTGCATCCTCCGGATGCACCAGGAACGTCGCGCGCCCATCCACGCCTGTCTTCAGCAGACGCATGCCTTCATCCGCGGCGTCCCAGCTCTTCACCACGATGTAATTCAGCTCATCGCGCAAAAACTCATCGACGACGTTCTCATACTGGCCTTCTACTTCCAGAAAATCCGCCAGCGTGCCCACCGGAGCCAGTCCGCCGCCCATCGAATTCGCCTGGAACAGCTTCCTTACCGTGTCCGTCGAGTAGCTGTGCTCGCGGATCAGCGCGTCCAGCGAATCCCTCCGTCCCGTCAGCGTCGCCCGCTCCGCGCGCAGAGCATCGCCGCGCCGCTTTGCCTCGCCCTCATCGTTGCGCTTGCCTTCAATCTCCGCGCGCAGGGAAGCGATCTCACCCTCCAGCCGTTTCAGCGTCTCGGTCACAGACTCGAACTGCATAGAAACCTGTCCGCGCTCCGACCCCAGCGCCTCCAGATCGCCCTTCGCAGCCGACATCTCCATCGCCAGCCGGTCCGCATCGCGCTCCAGCGCCGCCAGCGATTCCTCGCCCTGCGCCGCCTGGTTCCTTACCTGCCCAAGCTGCGACAAAAGCTGCATTGCCTGCCGACGCGCCGTCTCTGCGCGCTGCTCCGCGGCCGACACCGCTGCAACCGCATCCCGTGCCTGCGTCTGCTTAGTCTGAACCTGCTCACGGAAGCTCGCCGCTTCCGCCGCTGCCGTCTCTAAGAAAGTTTTCTGTTGCTCGCGCTCCGCCGTCAGATTCGCAAGATGTGTCCGCGCCTGCTCCAGCTCCGCCGCGCCTGCCGCGGCCCGTGCTTCCAGTTCCGCAATCCGTTCCTGATTCGCCGTCTGCCGCGCCGCCGCCCGCTCCAGTTCTACCGCGCTCTGGTTCGCCCGCGTCTGCGCGTCTTTCGCGCCGTTGTCTAATTCATATCCGCGATTGCGCCCCGCATTGTGCTCTGCATCCAGAGCCTCAATCGACGCGCTGTGCTCGTCGATCTGCGCCGTTTGCGCCGCAATCTCCTCCGCAACAGCCGCCTGCTCTGCGTCCATCTGCGCAATTTTGCTTGCCAGTACTACACGCAACCGCGCGCGCATCTCATCGCGCAACGCGCCATAGCGCTCAGCCTTCGCCGCCTGCCGCTTCAGCGAACCCATCTGCCGCGTTACTTCTTCAAAAATGTCATTCACGCGCGCCAGGTTCTGTTTGCTCTGTTCCAGCCGCAGCTCGGCCAGCCGCTTCTTCGTCTTGAAGCGCGTAATCCCCGCAGCCTCTTCGATAAT
>JASHRS010000054.1 GCA_030037215.1 Silvibacterium sp.
CCCACTCTCATCGGCAGAATTTCTGATCTGACCAATCTCCGCATCGGCCTCAGCATCACTCTGGTCACTCTTGCGCTCTCGGGAATCATTCTTTTCGCCGGAGCCGCCTTCGCTCCACTGTTGAAAGATTCTTCGAATCCCTGATGGCTAACCCCTAATCCCTGTTTTTCCAATACAATCAACCAGAGTATGACCGAACACGAGCCGAATCCCCCGCAACAGCAACCACCGCCTCTTGCGTGGGTAAAAACTGAGCTGGCCCGCCATCCCCAGCGCCCTGACCCCATGAATCTGATAGAGAGCATTTTCACCGACCTCAGCGAGATTCACGGCGACCGCGCCTTCGGCGACGATCCCGCCATGTACTGCGCCTTCGCCCGCTTCGATGGCGAGGAGGTTATGGTCATCGGGAATCTCAAGGGCAGCAATACAAAAGAGAAAGTGCTGCGAAAATTCGGAATGCCCGATCCCGAAGGCTACCGAAAGGCGCTGCGCGCCATGAAGCTGGGCGAAAAGTTCCACCGCCCCATCTTTACCTTCATCGATCTCATGGGAGCCTATCCCGGCCTGGGCGCCGAGGAGCGCGGACAGGCTGAAGCCATTGCCCGCAACCTACGCGAGATGTCCCGTCTGCGCACACCGACCATTGCAACGATTACCGGCGAAGGCGGTTCCGGTGGTGCGCTGGCACTTGCCGTAGCCGACCGCGTGCTCATCATGGAAAAGGCTATTTACTCTGTCATCTCACCGGAGGCCTGCGCGGCCATCATGTGGCGCGACGCGTCGAAGCGCGCCGAAGCTGCCGTCGCCCTCAAAGCCACTGCGCCCGACCTCAAGCAATTCGGCTGCGTCGACGACGTTGTTCCCGAACCTGGCGATGGTGCCCACGAAAACCCCGAAGAAGCCGCAAAGATCCTCGCCGAAAGACTTCGCTTGCATCTAAATGAACTGAAGGCGCTTTCGACGGACGAATTGCTTGCGCAGCGCTACAAAAAATTCAGAAACATCGCCCAGTTCTACACCGAATGAAGCCGCCTTACCCCGAATCCATACTCGCAGCGCATCAGGTTCCGCTTCTTTGCCCTGAGCTCTGCGCCCTGAGTCCTGAACAGCACGGAGCACGCCGATGAACCGCATCCGCTCGCTCGCCTGGTTCATCATCGCAGCGGGTTATTACATTCTGGCCAGGAACGTCGCTGCCACCGCTGCGAATGGCCTCAGCTCAGGCGACTGGTTCTACCTCGCCGACCGCGCCATCCTGCTTTTCCTTCTTGTCATCGGCTTTGCTGCGATGGGCTATGCGGGGCAACGCCAGCGCCAGCCCGTCAGGGAGATGGGCCTGGCCATCCGCCCAGGCTGGAAGCGCGAGTTTGCCCTCGGGTCCGCGATCGGATGGGCTGGAGTCACGGTCTGCGCGCTGGTGATCGCTCTTTTCGGGGCGCTGGTCATCACGTTTTATACAGCGTGGCGGCAGTTCGCGCTCATTCCGCTCGATCTCGCCACGCTCCTCGTCGCAGCGCTCGCCGAAGAGGTCGCATTCCGTGGCTATGCCTTCCAGCGCCTTATCGAAGCCATAAATCCAACCTTCGCTACGCTTCTGCTTTCGGCCCTCTTCGCGCTCATTCACATCAACAATCCCGGAGCATCGACCGCCAGCACACTCGTCACCTTCCTCGCAGGAGTGCTCTTTTCCGTCGCATATCTCCGTACACGCGCGCTATGGGTTGGCTGGGGTATCCACTTCGCCTGGAACGCCAGCATGGCTGTGCTCTTCGGCCTTCCTCTTAGCGGGCTCACGCGGTTCTCGCCCGTAATTGCGTCGACCGCTATAGGCCCCACCTGGCTTACCGGATTCGACTACGGCCCTGAAGGCAGCGCCGTCGGCATTGTCGTGATTCTCGCCCTCGTCATTGTGACGATCTATGCCACGCGCAACCTTAAGCACCAGTATGCGCAACCCGTCATCGTCGCCGCCGGCATCCCCGTCGACATTGACGCTATGGCTCGCCGCCAGCACGAAGCCGCCATGGGCCCTGCAATGCCTGTCGAGCCGCAGATCGTGCAGATCAGTGGAATGCAGTCTGCGAATCAGCAGGTCAGCGAGCCGGTGAGTAAGCCGGAGAATGAAATAATTGAGCCTCCACAGGGGTCCTAACCTTCCATATAGGTTGTGTTCACCGCTAGTGGTTTAGCGGGTGATGGTCAAAGCTGATTGCGCGCGTGATCTGCCATACACCGTTTTTGTTCTGCCAAAGCGTAATAAATTTCGCCTCTCCTATATTGTCCGGCTGGCCGGGATGGTAGAAGCGATGAACGCCGATCTCTACCGCGCCGTAATTCGCAATTGGATAAACCTCAAGCGTGCCCGGAACAAGCTCGCGCGTTACCTTGCCGCAAATGTTGTTCTTGATACTATCCACTAGCGACTGCTTCCCATAGGCTGCGCCGGTTTTGTCGTGATAAAACTCCAGGTCATCGGCGATCATGGATGAAATCGTCGTCAGGTCGCAGTGGTTGTAAGCGTCAAAGAATCGCGTATCCAGCGCCTGGATCGTAGTAAAGAGAGAATCTGCCGGAGCATTGGTTTGCGCGGATGCGGGACGCATATAGAAAACCGACATGATGGTCAGAAGAAATACGGCCGGAAGTGAAATCTTTTTCATGAATCGGGAAGCTCCTTCGCGCGATGGTAGTTCTCCGTTCTACGCAGGCCGAAATACAGCGGTTCCGCGAATCTGGAATCGCCACGTGCGTGCAATCTCTGCTTGCCTGCCATGCAAAGCCAGCCGTAAAATCTCCCTGCTCGAAAGTTCGCTGGCGCTCGTGCGCTGAAATTATTCGTGTGCCAGCCTGGGGAGATGTTTATGAGGCAGTCTTTTGCCGTGGGAATTGGAGGAGCAGCCGGTCAGGGTGTCGCCACCCCCGGCGACATCTTTGCGAAGGTTTTCAGCCGTCGCGGTTTGCACCTGAACGCCTACAACGCGTATCAGTCGATCATTCGCGGCGGCCATACGTTCCTCACCATCCGCACCGGCCCGGAAAAAATCACAAACATGGGCGACCGCCTCGACCTGCTCATCCCCCTCAATCAGGACACAATGGACCGCCATCTGCACCTGCTCGGTGCAGGAGGAGCGGTCCTCTATAACTCGGATTCGATCAAGCCCGGCGAGCATGCCGATGGCGTCCAGATCTGTCCCATCCCCGTTTCTCAGCTAGCAGACATCAGCAAGAACAAGGTTGCCCAGAACACGCTCGCCATTGGCGCAGCGCTCAGCATGATGGGTGTCGGCTTTCCCGCGCTCGAGCATGTGCTGGCCGAGCAGTTTCGCAAGAAAGAGCAGAAGGTTATCGACGAAAACGTCAACCTCGCCCGTGCCGGATACGACTACGCCACTCAACACTTCAAGCCCTTCGCGTGGCCGCTGCCCATGACCGAGACCAAGTATGCCGTGCTTAGCGGCAACGCCGCCATGGCCATGGGAGGCGTGGCCGCAGGTGTCAAGTTCTACTCCGCATATCCTATGAGCCCCTCTACCGGCGTTCTGCACTGGATGGCCGAACACGCGCGCAAGGGCAACATCATGGTGCGCCAGGTCGAAGATGAAATCGGCGTCGTCAATATGGCCATTGGTGCGGCCCATGCCGGTGTGCGCGCCATGTGCGCCACCTCGGGCGGAGGCTTCGCGCTCATGAGCGAAGGGCTCGGTCTCGCTGCGCAGGCGGAAATTCCTATCGTCGTCATCGACTGCCAGCGTGCAGGCCCGTCCACCGGAGTTCCGACGAAAACCGAACAGGGCGACCTGTGGCAGATGCTCGGCGCAGCGTTCGGAGACTATCCGCGCGTTATCGCTGCTCCTCTTGATATTGCCGACTGCTTCAAGCTCATTCCGGAAATCTTTAACGTTGCCGATAAGTTCCAGTGCCCCGGCATCGTGCTCTGTGACCTGCTGCTTTCGGAAGGCCGCCTGAGCGTCGATCCGAAAGAGCTGGATTTCTATCCCGAAATCGATCGCGGTGAGCTCATCACTTCAAATGGTGTCGAGCATGAACCCTACAAGCGCTACAAAATTACCGAAAGTGGCGTCTCGCCGCGCGTAGTTCCCGGTCTGCCAGGCTATACGCACACGGTTTCCAGCGACGAGCACGACGAAGACGGCATCCTCATCAGCGACGAGTACACCAACACCACCAAGCGCCGTGCCATGATGGAAAAGCGCATGCGCAAGATGGAAGGCATTGAAGCCGCGGTTCCGCTGCCGCAGCTCGTTGGTCCCGCGAACGCCGACGTCACGCTCATCGGCTGGGGATCGACCTACGGAGTCATCGAAGAAGCCTGCGAGCAGTTGCGCGAGGCCGGCATCTCGGCGAACTATCTGCCGGTTCGCTGGCTCGTTCCGCTGCATGGCGACGCCATTCTTGACCTTTTGAAGAACGCAAAGCACACCATCATAGTAGAGAACAATTACAGTGGTCAGTTTGCGCGCTACCTGCGCAGCGAAACGAGCTTTGTTCCCAACGGATACATCCGCAAGTATGACGGCGAGCCTTTTATGCCGCACCATATCGTCGAAGCGGTCAAGGAACAGCTTGCGGGCGAGACGAACCTGTCCGTACCCACTCACGAAATCATGGTTTAGGAAGTCAGAAATTTAGAGACAGTTCGAGAGTTCCAAAGGGAGAACCAACGATGGCGACCGATGTAGCGGCACCGAAAGCAGTAACAGCGGCTGAATTCAAGGGCAGGGTTGATCCGGACTGGTGTCCCGGCTGCGGCGACTATGGCGTGCTCGCCGCCGTGCAGAAAGCTCTCGTCGAGCTGCAGATTCCCAACCACCAGGTCGCGACCATCAGCGGCATCGGCTGCTCGTCGAATTTTCCCGGCTTCATCGAGACCTACGGTATGCACACGCTGCACGGCCGCTCGCTCGCCGTGGCCACCGGATTCAAGATGGCCAACCACGGCATGACCGTTCTGGTCACTGGCGGCGACGGAGACGGCTTCGGCATCGGCGGTAATCACTTCATGCACACCATGCGCCGCAACGTCGATCTCACTTACCTCGTCATGGACAACCAGATCTACGGTCTCACGACGGGGCAAACATCGCCGACCAGCCGCCTCGGCATGAAGACCAAGAGCATGCCCTTTGGCTCGGTTGAAGGCCCCATCAATCCCATCTCGCTCGCCCTCGCCGCCGGAGCAACCTTCGTCGCTCGCGGCTTCAGTGCCGAGCAGAAGCACCTCACCGAGCTCATCAAGCAGGCTATCGAGCACAAGGGCTTTTCGTTCATCGATGTTTTCAGCCCCTGCGTCACCTATAACAAGGACAATACCTTCCAGTGGTTCCGTCCGCGGGTTAAAAAGCTTGAAGAAAACTCTGGTTACGACCCGAGCGATTGGAGCACGGCCATGGAGAAATCCCTGCTCTGGGGCGATGAAATCCCCATCGGAAAATTCTTCGAGCGCACAGATGTGCCCACCCTTCATGGTTCCGAGCCGGTGCTGAATCAAGGTCCGCTCGTCTATCAGGACAACCGCATCCCTCCAGAGATCGCGAAGGGCTTCATCGACGAGCTGATGTAATGCCTTGCATGCTTCGGGTCTCACCTTGAGACCCGGGCAATTGCTTTTCATGCAGAGCCCGTTCACTCCCAGTGAACCATTCCCGCCTATCTACCGTACACACGCTCATGGACACACGCCGTCCGCATCCCCTCATCATCCTCGCTGCGACCGTAGTTTCCGCTGCCGGATGGTTCTTCGGAACCGGACTGCATGCACTCTGGTTCCTCACATGGCTTGCAGCGCTACCCGTTCTGCTCATTGCGCCGCACCTTTCGCGCAGACTCACTTTTGCCGCAGCCTTTGCTGCCTTCGCCATCGGCAGCCTAAACGTCTGGAGCTACAACCACGTCGTCGGAGTTCCGCTCTGGCTCGGTATTGTTGCAGTCATCGTTCCCGCTCTGGTCTTTGCCGCCATTGTTCTCTGCCATCGCAGATTCATCCTGCACGGCCAGCTTCTCCGCGCTGCTTTCGCGCTGCCCATCCTCTGGACGGCCTTCGAGTATCTCCTCGAAGTCAAATCGCCGCACTCCACCTGGGGAAACCTCGGCTACACACAAATCGGTTTCCTGCCCCTCATCCAGATCGCGTCCATCACCGGCATCTGGGCTATCAGCTTCAGTGTTTTTCTTTTCTCGGGGGCCATCGCCGCACTGATTGCGCCGCGCGGAAATAAACTCCGTCTTGCCGCCGTTGCCAGCGTGTTTTATATCGCAGTCTTCAGCTACGGAGCCTACCGCCTCTTTACTACACTGGCCGCGCCCACCATCAAAGCTGGACTCATCTCCGACGACTTCGCCCGTCCGCTTTTTCCCTACGGACAACAAACTGTGGCCCTCGCTCGCGCCTACGCCGCGCAGATCCCGGCCATGGCCGCGCAGGGCGCGCAGATTATCGTTCTGCCTGAAAAAATCGGACATATCCAGGGTAGCGACCTAGATCAGGCCGATGCTCTCTTCGAACAGGCCGCACGTCAGAACCACGTCACCATCTTTGTCAGCTTCGAGCATCAGCCCAACCTGCATCAGGCGCGGCTCTACTCGCCGGACGGCACGCTCGAAGGCCTCTATGAAAAGCACCATATGCTGCCCGTCTTCGAAGGCTATCTTTTGCCCGGTACCACGCGTCTCGTCGTCGAGCGGCCCAGCGGCAAATGGGGCTTCGAAATCTGCAAGGACATGGACTTTCCTCGCCTCTCGCGCCTGTACGGCAACGACGGAGTCGGACTCATGATCGTTCCCGCATGGGATTTCATCCGCGATGGCAGGCTGCACCAGCACATGGCGGTCCTGCGTGGCGTCGAGAGCGGATTCAGCATTGCCCGTTCAGCCAAGCAGGGCATGCTCAGCGTCAGCGACAGTCGTGGACGCATCCTCGCCCAGCAAAGCAGTGCCGCTCAACCCGGCAGCGCAACTGCGCCGTTCTCCATTCTTATTGCCAGCGTTCCAGTCTGGCACCAGCCAACCTTCTACGCCAGAACGGGCAACTGGTTCGCCTGGCTCGACCTGATTCTGTCTCTTGCACTGCTGGTATCAGCAACAATTCAATAGGATGAACCCTGAGCTTTCTATCCCTGCATGCTCAGGTTCATCCATTCGTGCTTCCATGCGATCGAAACCCTATTGCCAACGGCGTAAAACAGGGTCATTCTTGTAGACATACGATGGAGGCCGTTCCGTGAAAGGCTTCTTGATCCCGGTCCTCGCAGCTCTTGTTACCCTCCCCGCAACTGCTCAGGTATTTACGGTCACGCCCGAGGGCGTCGACGCCAAGTATCTTCAATTCACGCCGACCGATATCCAGCTGCCAACCCTGCCGCTTACCAGTCATGACCGCGAAGAATTGCTGCGTTTCCTTCAGGCCGAGCAGGGATTTACCATGCGCCCGCTGCCCGTGGCAACGCTCACGCTGCAGGCCAATGGAGAAATGAAGCCCAACGGCTCCGATTACGCCAACCTCATTCAGAGCAAGGGAATCGCAGCCGAGGCTGGCAAGCGCGTCGTCATCACCGACGTGGCAATTGAAAAGGATCGCATCCTTATCGACTTCAACGGCGGCCCGGTCCACAAGCACAAATGGCTGCGTCATGTCTCCATCGGCATGGATCCCAACTACACCACCCCCATTGTGCAGGACAAACCCAACGAGGCCACAGGCTCGCGCATTGCGCTTGTCTTCGAGCACGATGTGCCTGACGTTACCGGCCTTCAGGTTGAGGCGCTCATCAAGCCCATCGTCGACTTCACCGTCAAAACGCCGCAGCAGGCCTATACCGACACGCTGCCGCCATTTCTGCGCAAAGCCGTGCAGGAGCATCACGTGCTCGTGGGTATGAACCACGAGATGGTGCTCAGCGCCATGGGCCAGCCCAGAGACAAAATGCGCGA
>JASHRS010000055.1 GCA_030037215.1 Silvibacterium sp.
AGCCTTAGTGAGAGGAATCACTGCTTTTTCTTAGGAATCTTAAAGGCGAGAGAAATACCCACAATTTCATTGGTATCCCAGCCAGCGGGCAAGTTCACAGATTGTATTAAGTAGTAAGGTCGAATGGAACATGCATTCGAAATTGGCAGCCGAACTCCCACCTGGAAGCGATTCTGCGTGTAAGCGCCACCGCTGGCAAAGCTATTGGTTCCGGGGACGACGAAGAATTCATTGCTGATGATAAGCACTGGCCGCCGCGCCATGCGAAATGGCAAGGTGTAGTCGACACCAGGACGAAATCTAAAGCGGGCCGAAGCAGGGCGACTTTCAGGAAACCGCCCCTCGACAAGTGTGCGCAGGGAATACCGCCACGGCTTTTGCGGCGTGCTTAAGGTGAGATTAATCAGCACCCGGTTTTCGTAGGCTAGTGCGGGATTGCCCGGATAACGCTGATAGCGATAAACCGGAATCAGTGTCAGCCAAGGCTGCAGGCGGAAGGCGATACCCGCCTGGACGAAATATTCATACAGGTTCGAGGCTCCTTCATCGAAGCGCTCGTGAAATTCGACATCCAGAGACTTATTCGGTGAAAGGTCGGTGGAAAGGCCCTGATCCAGCCAGAGGCCCAGTTGCTTGTCGTCCTCGGGATCTTCGGGCGCTTGTTGCTGTGCCCTGGCAGGAACAGCAAGCACCCAAGAGCATAGCAGCACCAGCGCGAACATTATCCGCCTACTCGGCGTCCGCCTCATGTGCAACCCCTCACCGGCATGCGGGACCTCGTCCCTTGTGACAGGAAAATTGTTCCCCAAAGCGGAGGTTTGAGAAAACTGTCAGTTACGACAGGTCCCGCCACTTTTTTTGAATTCCCTGAATTCATGCGCATGCCCATAGCTGGGGGTTCCGGGCCCAAGCTGCGCGACGGGAAATGATTGGAGTACACTTGTGTCTCTCGACGGAAGGTCAAGGAGCGATGACTCGCCTGAATACAGCACGAACTGATCTGATTTAATCTTCAACTTTGATCTTCAACCTTTGTCATGGTGCCAGCGACGGCAAGCGGCTGAGGCGGTGATTCAGATGAAGAAGCAGATACCTTCTAAAAAGCTGACCCGGGCGGAGAAAAAGTCCAATCGAAATTTGTGGGTTGCAGGGGTGGTGATTGCCACCGCTGCCTGCGCCTGCTTAGCCATCTACAAGCACGCAGCGCCGAAAGAAATGAATGCGGTCGCCATGTCTGCGATTGGGGCGAATGCACCAACCGAAGACGCGAACGGCAAGACCGCCGGGGCAACGAACGAAGCTGCTGCTCCGGCAATGGACAAGAGCGGAGCAGACTTCGGGCCTACTGTTCCCAACGCAGAACCGCCTCCCGGGAAGGACCCTCCGGGCATGGCCTGGATTCCCGGCGGCGAGTTTTCGATGGGCGCGCAGCGCATGCCGGGCATGAATAACGTCGGGATGAACGCGACGGTTGATTCGCGGCCGATCCATCGTGTTTATGTCGATGGGTTTTTCATGGACAAGACAGACGTGACTAATGCCGAGTTCGAAAAGTTCGTGAAAGCCACCGGATATGTCACGATTGCGGAGCGAAAGCCGCAAGCGAAGGATTATCCTGACGCACCACCTGAGAATCTGGTGGCAGGGTCGGTCGTGTTCGCGCCACCCGACCATCCTGTTCCGCTCAACAACTACTTTCAGTGGTGGACGTATGTGCCGGGGGCAAATTGGAGGCACCCCGAAGGGCCGGACAGCAGCATTATCGGTAAAGGCGACTATCCGGTAGTGCATATTGCATATGCCGATGCCGAAGCTTACGCGAAATGGGCGGGCAAACGGCTGCCTACCGAGGCTGAGTGGGAATTTGCGGCGCGCGGCGGCCTTGCGGGAAAACTTTATGCGTGGGGTAATGATTTTCGTCCCAACGGCAAATGGATGGCCAACACTTTTCAAGGGCATTTCCCCGACAGTAATACCGGCAATGACGGTTATACGGGTATATCACCGGTGGCCAAGTTTCCTTCCAACGGGTATGGCCTCTATGACATGGCGGGCGATGTGTGGCAGTGGACCAGCGACTGGTACCGTCCTGACTATTACAGCCAGCTCGCGGCAGAGAGTGTAGCGCGCAATCCGCAGGGGCCGGGTTCAGCTTATGATCCCTCCGAACCGGGCCACGAGAAAAAAGTGCAGCGGGGCGGCTCGTTTCTTTGCACGGACCAGTACTGCTCTCGTTACATGGTTGGCACACGCGGCAAGGGAGATATCGACACAGGGACAAATCACCTGGGTTTCCGATGTGTGATGACACGGCAGGAGTGGGTTGCCAAATACGGAGAATCCGGTGGCCACGAGGCGCAGGGACGGTAGACGAGCGCAGGGTTACGTGTCGCCGAGGAAATCTGGATTGCCTACTGGCCGGCTTCGCCGAAATGCGGCCTGACCATCTTCTCGGGATCGACGATGCGATCGTATTGTTCCTCGGTAACAAAGCCCAACTGCAGCGCCGCTTCCTTGAGCGACAAATCGTTGTGCATGGCATAGTGTGCGATCTCCGATGCCTTTTCATAACCGATGACAGGTGAGAGTGCGGTGACGAGCATCAGCGAGCGATCGACGTATTCCCTGATCTTTTTCAGGTTGGGCTCTGTGCCCTCGATAAGAAATCTGCAGAAATTGGCGCAGCCATCGGTCAGGAGCGTGATCGACTGGGCGATGTTGTAAATCATCAGGGGTTTGTAGACGTTCATTTCCAGATAGCCGCCTGCGCCGCCAAAGGCTACGGCGACGTCACTTGCCATCACCTGAACGCAGATCATGGTGAGCGCTTCCACCTGTGTGGGGTTTACTTTTCCCGGCATGATTGACGATCCTGGCTCGTTTTCCGGTATTGTCATCTCGGCAAAGCCAGCACGCGGTCCGCAGGACATAAGCCTGATATCGTTGGCTATCTTGTATAGCGAGACGGCAAGCGTACGCAGCGTACCGGAGAGCTGCACCAGCGCGTCGTGAGAGCCCTGCACCGCGAACTTGTTGGGCGCCGTGACAAAAGGCAGGTTGGTGAACCGCGCAATTTCGTCGGCGGCGGAAGCGCCAAATTCCGGATCTGCGTTGATGCCGGTACCGACGGCGGTTCCACCCAGCGCGAGAGAATACACGCCGGTCAAGGCAACCTCGATGCGCTCAATATCGTCGGCAAGCATGGCTGCATAACCTGACCACTCCTGACCGAGGGTCAGTGGCGTGGCATCCTGCATGTGCGTCCGGCCGATCTTGACGATATCTTTCCATTCCTCGGCTTTCAGGGCGATTGCATCGTGCAGATGCCGCACGGCCGGAATGAGCCGCTGCTTTACATTGACTGCGGCAGCGATATTCATGGCCGAGGGGAACGAATCGTTGGTGGACTGCGACATATTTACGTGGTCGTTGGGATGAACCGGCGTCTTGCTGCCGAGCGGCGTGCCTGCAAGCTGGCAACAACGGTTGGAGATGACCTCGTTTACGTTCATGTTGAATTGAGTTCCGCTGCCGGTCATCCAGACGTGCAGTGGAAACATGTCCTGATGCCGACCTGCGAGGATTTCGTCACATACTCGGACGATCAGCTCATGACGATGCGCATCGAGATGGCTTGCGGCATGGTTTACATTGGCCGCGCCCTTCTTGAGAAGCGCATATGCAGGGATCATTTCGCGCGGCATGAGCTCCGTGCCGATGCTGAAGAAGTTGAGCGAACGCTGCGTCTGCGCTCCCCAGAGTTTGTCGGCCGGCACAGTTACTTCGCCGAGCGAATCCTTCTCTATCCGCATCTCAATGTGATTCATGATGTTGCCTTGCACCCATCCTATGCTTACGCCAAGAACCAATGCGGAATCAACTGGAAGGAGGGCCCCGAGCAGTTGCGCGGTACTACTCCGGTTCGGGATGGATGGAAAAACACGCGTCCCGGCGCTATTTTGATGGAAGGCACAGGCATTCAGCAACAATTAAGCTTGCGCCGGTACAAAAAGATATGCGTGTCCTCATTGTGGAAGACGAGCGCCGGCTTGCTGAGAACATTGCGGCGGCGTTCAAGGAAGGACCCGGATACGCGGTGGATATCGCCTTTGACGGAGAAGATGGCGAGCACCTTGCGAGTGTGAACGATTACGACCTGGTCGTGCTAGACCTGATGCTTCCAAAGATGAGCGGCTCTACGCTGCTGAAACGTATGAGGACGCGCGGACAAAAGACACCAATCCTGGTGCTGACGGCAGTGACAAGCAAGGAGTCGATTGTCGAACTGCTGAATAGCGGTGCGGATGATTACCTGGGAAAACCCTTCGACCTAGGTGAGCTGATTGCGCGCGCACAGGCGCTCATTCGCCGCGGCAAAGGTGCGAGCCATCCTGTTCTGCGCATCGGTGACCTGGCTGTCGATACCATAGAGAGAACAGCGAGTCGCGGATCTGTTGAACTGGAGCTTTCTCCAACGGAATACCGGATTCTCGAGTATATGAGCCACCGGCCGCGCTCAGTGATTTCGAAGCAGACGCTGCTTGAACATCTTTACGACTTCAACTGGGAACATCATTCGAATGTCATTGAGGCGCATATTTCCAACCTGCGGCGCAAATTGAATGCGAGCGCAAAGACAGAACCAGCGAGAGCCCAATTTTTAGAGACGCTGCGCGGACGTGGTTACCGGCTGCTGGCTTCCGAATCAGACCCACCATTATGAAGACATACTCGCTAAGCCGCCGTGTGATCGTTACCGTTCTGCTTGTAGAGACAGTGCTCGCGCTGTGCACGACCGGCGCAGCGCTGCTGTATGAGCGGCACCGCGATCTGCAGACCTTTGACGTGATGCTGCGCGGACGCGCGGACTCGCTTCTTGGCGCTGTTCAGGATGCGGAAGACGAGGCGGACGACGTCATGCTCTCACCAAAGTCGCTCGATCTTCGACCAGAGGACCTTTATCAGGTGCGCCAGCCTTCGGGCCGGGTGATTGGGCAATCGCCGCAGTGGAGCAGTGAGGTTCGGGAGGGATTTCGAGAAGGAACACGCGGACACAGTTTTCACTACCGCGGGCATGAATACCGGGGCCTGGTGCTGCATGGCATTCGGCAGATTGATGCAGATGATGAGAACAAAATGGGAATTTCGCGGCCGGTGATCATCGACTATGCTGCGCCGCTCGCTCCCGTGGGGCACGCCATCGGTGATGCTGCAAAGTTTCTGCTGCTGTCGAATTCCCTGCTGCTGCTGCTGACAGGAATTACGATTTATTTCCTGCTTCGCCGTGGAATGGCCCCCTTAAAGCTGCTTGCGGTCGAGGCATCGTCGCTTTCGCCGCCGCTGTGGCAGTTTCACGCTCCGGAGTCAGCACTGGCTGTGGCCGAGCTTGCTGCGCCTGCGAAGGCGCTTGAATCGGCAATGTGCAGGCTGGGAGATTCCTTCCAGCAGCAGCGCAATTTTGTGAATGATGCGGCGCACGAGCTTAAGACCGCGGTCACCATCGTGAAGTCATCGCTACAACTGCTGGAGTCGCGTCCGCGTTCGATTGGGGAATACAAAGCTGGACTGGAAACATGTCTCGCGGACTGCGCGCGCCTTGAAGACCTTGTGCAGAAGCTCCTTACACTGGCGCGTCTGGAGCAAAGCTCGTCGGGTGAGCTTACCTCGAGCGGGCGGACAAACTTGTGCGAGTGCGCGCGGGAGGCTGCAGCACAATTAGATAACTTCGCCGCGCTGCGCGGCGTTAATCTCGATTTGCAGCTCGAGGACGAAGTAGAAGTAATGTTGCCGCGCGAGGAGTGCGAGAGCCTGATCTTTAATCTGACACTGAATGCCCTGCAGCACACTCCCTCAGGCGAACACGTAACTGTGAGCGCGCGGAAATTCGAGGAAGAGGCCATGATGGACATTGAGGATGCGGGCGAGGGCATTGATTTTGCGGACTTGCCGTTTGTGTTCAACCGGTTTTATCGCGGCGACCGGTCACGCGCAAGAAGCACGGGCGGGACGGGTCTAGGTCTGGCAATCTGCAAAGCCATCGTAGATGCGTACGGGGGCAAGATAGCAATTGAAAGTGAACGCGGAAGAGGCACGCGCGTACATGTTACTCTGCCCGCCGCCAGTCATACGGCACAGGTCCAATCGGCTCTCATCGGCACGGATAAACAGACAACTGATGTGCACAGCGCAGGATAAAGGTGAATCGGCTCTCGATTACGAATGCCGCGTGAGGAAGTAGTAGACGGCGGGCGTGACGATCAACGAAAGCAGCATCGAGAGTAGTAAGCCTCCAACCACGGCAATTGCGAGCGGCTGCAGCATTTGAGATCCAGAGCCAAGACCGAAGGTCAAGGGAAGCATTCCGGTGATCGCAGCCAGTGCCGTCATCAGGATGGGGCGCAACCGCCGCTGCGCAGCCTGCAGCATGGCATCGTGCGGCTGGATTCCTGCAGAGCGGAACTTTTCATCAGCATCGAGAAGAAGAATGCCATTCTTCGCGACGATGCCGATAACCATGATTAGTCCCATGAAGGATGCGACGTTGAATGTGGTGTTGGTAATGAAGAGAGCCGCTACGACTCCCGCTGTTGAGAGCACAGAAGAAACAAGAATGGCCAGCGGAGCGTAGAAATTGCGGAACTCGGCGAGCAGAACTCCAAACACCAGCACGAGTGCCAGCAACAGTACACGAAGCAGATCGCGGAACGACTTCTGTTGCTCCTGATATGTGCCTCCGTACTCTATGCGGACGCTCGAAGGCAGGTGCAGGTTATTTACAGCTTGTTTTACGCGCTGGATTGCGGAGCCGAGATCGGAGCCCTCCAGCCTGCCGGTTACAGTTACAAGCAGTTGCAGGTTTTCGCGCAGAATTTCATTCTGCGGCGGAAGCTGCTCGACCTGCGCGATCGCGCCAAGACTCGCCGTTCTGCCGCTTGCGCTGTTGAAGACAGTGTTCTCGATGGCTGAGAGAGAAGCGCGATGCGCGGCATCGAGACGAATGCGAATGGTGTAGGCGCGGCCATTTTGGATCAGCGGCTGGGTGGCCGGGATTCCGTCGAGAATGGCAGTGGAGTCGGTCGAAAGCTCCTGGGGGGTAAAGCCAGCTTGGGCGGCGATGGCTGGATTGATGCGGAAGCTGGTGGCGGGACCACTGATGGTGTTGTCGATCCCGTCTTCGACATCGACTACTCCCGACACCTTGCCGATCGCGTCTGCGACGCGCGGCGCAAGCTCATTGAGCAGTACCTGATTGTTGGAGAAGAGCTTGATCTGAATCGGCTCCGGCGCATTTGAGAGGTCGCCGATCATGTCTTGTAGAACCTGCGTGAACTCGACATCCAGTTTCGGCTCGCTTGACCTGATCTGCCGGCGAACGTCATCCATAACCTCTGAAATGTCCCGTGAGCGATGATCTTTCAGCTTTACGGTGATGTCGCCCGTGTTGGCCTCAGTCACGGCGGCGAGCCCCATCTGGAGACCAGTGCGCCGCGAGGTACTCTGAACTTCGGGCGTGTGTTGCAAAATGCGTTCGACATGCTCGAGGACGCGATTGGTTTCCGCTAAAGAGCTACCCGCAGGCATGATGTAGTCGAGGATGAATCCGCCCTCATCCATTTCCGGCAGGAGATCGGACCCAAGCGCGCTGTAAATTGCGAACGCCCCTACGACGAGCAGCAGGCAGCAGCCGGCAAGCGCCCACGGGCGCGCCAGAGCGGCATCGAGCACGCGCTTGTGGGTGCGGAGAATACGCTCCATGAGACGGCCTGATGCCTCATGCTGTTCTGCGGCATGCTCGCGGCGCAGCAGATGAAGACTCAGGGCTGGGGTCCATGTGAGCGCGAGCAGTAGCGATGTAAGCAGCGCGACTGTCATGGTGATGGCTAGCGCGCGGAAAAAGACTCCGGTTACACCGGCGACTGAGATTAACGGTAGAAAAACGACGATTGGCGTAATGGTTGAGCCGATGAGCGGAGCTGTGATTTCGCGGAGCGCTTTCTGTACGGCGACCACGCGTGTTTCGCCAGCGTCGCGATGGAGAACGATGTTCTCGACGACGACAATGGCGTCATCGATGACGAGGCCGACGGCTGCGGCGAGACCGCCAAGCGTCATGAGATTGAAACTCTGGCCAGTAATCCTGAGGAAGAGGAACGTGATGAAAATGGTGACCGGGATCACCAGTCCGGCGACAAGCGATGTGGACCAGTCGCGCAGGAAGAGAACCAGAACAATGGAAGCAAGCACGATTCCGATGAGAATCGCATCGCGAACACTGTTAATGCTTTCGCGCACCAGATGGGACTGGTCGTAGAACGGTTCCAGATTTACGCCTGGGGGGAGGGTTTTTCTGAGATCTGAAATTTTAGCTGCGACCTCATCGGCCACAGCGACAGTGTTGCCGGATGGCTGACGCGCAATATTCAGCAGAACCGCCGGATGTCCGTTGGCCGTAACGATGGTATAGACCGGCATGGTTGCGGGAACAACGTCGGCTATGTCCGCAAGGCGAATAGGCACTCCAGCAGGCGTGGTTTTGACCACAATCTGCGCGAGCTCGTCAATGTTGTGAACCTGCGAGCCCGTGAGGCTGAGAACGAGTTGATGGTCGGATTCGTAGAGCCCTGGTGAATCAATGCGATTGGTTGCGTCAATCGCGTTGACGATGTCCGAGATAGTAACGGAAGTTGCCTGAAGCCTGGTGAGATTGGGAATGATGTGAAATTCGGGGACTTGTCCGCCCTGGACGGTCACTGTGCTCACGCCGGGCAGCCGGTTGATTGGAGGCTTGAGGTCGTAGGTCGCGATCTCCCAAAGCCGCGTTTGGGGAATGGTGTTGGACGTTAGGCTATAGCCTAGAATTGGAAAGGTGGCGAAGGTAAGTCGGTTGGTTGTGATGTGCGCCGTCGACGGAAGCGTTTGCTGGACAGTGGACAGTGCCGCATCTACTCGCTGCAAGGTCTGAGACATATCCACATTCCAGTTGAAAAAGAGACTTACTTCGGCCGATCCGCGGCTGGTTGTGGAGCGTACAGTTTCAAGACCGGGCACACTGTTCACGGCGGTCTCGATCGGCTGCGTAATCATCACCTGCATCTGCTCGAC
>JASHRS010000056.1 GCA_030037215.1 Silvibacterium sp.
GGCGTCCTCGGCTGAGATCAGCTGCGATGTAGGAGAATATGTCTGAAACGGTGCCCGACCCAATTGCACCGGTACAGGTGCCGCCAGCTCCGCTCTGGTTGTTGTCGACGTAGAAATAATTCGAGCTGGAGGCAATTCCAGCCATGGTTGCGCATGGGCTGGTGTAGGAACTGCTTAGAGTATCTGTACTACAGCCAGTTGTCTCAGATCCATATGCAACGGAATAGACTCTACTGACAATACCACTGGAAATTGCCTCTTTGGACGCCTGGACCGCCTGTTGGCACTCGTTCCACACAGAAGGATACGCACCGGCGGTGAGGCCAAGTGAGCTGCAGGTCGTACTCGTTGTGGTTGTACAGGTCGCGGCCGATCCCATCTTATTGACGGCGGAGTTGGTACAAGTTGTGGTAGCACTACTACCACTGCCACTCGTTTTACAGAGCCAGGTAATGCCTCCTGAGGTGCAGGACGTTCCCCTGCTCGATCCGCTGCAAGATGTAGGCGCGCAATTGGTAGAGCCTTCGGTACAGGATGCTGTCCAGCTTCCTGTGCTGGTGCTGGATGCGTCGCCGTCACTGATGAGAATGATCACATTCGGGACATCATTGACTGCCTGTTCCCCAGCGAGTGCAGCGGTAGCAGCATAGATCGCGCCGGCGTAGAATGTCCCATCGCCGCCTGGGGCTGCGACACCATTGCAACCGCTTTTCCCTCCGGCCGCCAATACAATATCGGATGCGGTGTTCAAGGTCGTCGTGTTGTCATTTGTTTTGTAATCGCTCACGAAACCATTGCCGTCTGCATCTCCAAGACCATAGGTGATTTCGTAGGTCGTTGCGTAGGTCGTTGTCCCCAGTGCAACTGGGTTTGCTCCCGTCGGAGTCGAGGGCGTGGCGTAATAGGTCGCTGAAATCGCAGAGTAAGTCGATTTGGATGTTGGTGAGGACGATGGAAATGTGTAAGGCTCGATTGTAGGGTTGGTAGCGCCGCAGCCCGTATAGTCGTCGCTCACCGTAGCTGTGGAGATGTTCGGAAAGGTAAACAGAGCAACGCGGTCAACCGAAGGTGTAACAGCGCCGTTGGTAGCTGTGCCGCAGGACGATTCGCTTGAGTAGCAGGGCGCTACTTCTGAGAGCAGCGTCTTGACGCCGCCCAGCGCGCACGCCAGTCTCGTCTCGTTGCTGCAGTTCGAGTCCGTGCTGGTCATCGACTCCGTCGTGTCGATGATGATGGCTATGTTATATGGAGCGAATACTCCAGCCCGGGCTGCAGATGCCGTTGCCGTGAGCGTAACTGAGGGGGTGCCGAAGATCGCGGCGAAATAGGTTTTTACTACCGCAACCTGGACTACCTGGATAGCGTTGGCAGTTGCGGTTCCGCCACCGTTGTAGGTGATACAGCTGATTCCGAGGCTGCTCACAAAGGTGTTGCAGCTTAAATAAACCGAAGTCGAAACATTCTGCCCAGCGCTGGTCAGAATGGGATAAGTATTGATGCCGTTCGTTGTTTTAGTCCCAGTCTGGGAGCCGTAGTAGACAGCAAAAGCTTGCGGAGTCTCTGAAGAGGACCCACCGGGCGTAGTGAAGGTGGGATTGGAAATTGCCTCGGCACCCGCCAGCGCAGCCGCCTGAGTTGCAGCCTGAAGCTGGTTATAGGCGTAATAAATGTCGCCAACATCGGCAACCATCGCGGCCATCCCGAGAAAGAAGACCAGGATGACAGCCACCATTGGGAGAATCTGCGCGCCTTCGTCGCGGCGCAAGCGCTGTAGGAAAGACCATATCTTCTGTTTCATTGGACTATTTCCGTTACGTTGGCAGTAAGGCTGCAGCCGAGGTTGAAACCATAACCCACCAGGGTGCAGGGATATGTGGCGACTACCTCCACGGAGTATCCCTGCTGCATATACGCCGAGGCGCCAGTGGATCCCGTAGCGCTGCACTCAGTAGAGCCGCCGGTGAACGAGGTCGAGCTGCCTCCCGTACTCGGCGTAAATAGGAATGTGAACGCCAGGCTACCTTGAGCCAGATTCGGAGCCGCGTTGTAAACCGCGTCCATAGCTGTCTGACATGGGTTATCCGTGTTGCCCCGGCTTACGGCAAGCAGTTCCGCGCCGATGTTGACCGCATTCGTTAGTTCCAGATAGTTGTTAAGGGCAAAGCCAAAGGCGAATATGCCCGTTGTAACGAGCATAAGGAGCGGGAGGACTATGGCGAACTCGACAAGCGAACTGCCCCTCTCACTTCCAGCGCGGCGGCTGATGTGACGCCGGAGGCGGCTGAATTTTGGAGCGGCGGTGCCGTTTTCACGGGACGGCGATGCATTGCGATGTTTTATACCCATAGTTATCCCGTTATCAACGCCCGAAGCAATCAGAATCTTTCTTACAGACTTCTCGTTGACTACGGGCGGAGCAAAACCTAATAAAGGAGCCCAATATAGAAGGAACTCACTATGTTTCCTATACATTAGCCCGCCTTGTCAAGAGGTTACAGCAGATATAGCCCATTCTTTTGTGTATGGAACGACCCAAAATGGTACATGGCAGATGCCACTGCAGAGACGAAGCTAAGCAAGGGTAATCCTTTAGAACATAGCTGCCACATTAATTATTGACTTCCGCATAAACTTTCCCACCTGTGAATGGCAAATTCGCTTCAAGTCCCTGAAAGGCAATGCTCTCTCTTCTTCAGAAAAGAAAGGACTTACGCGATAGAGTGAGGCCGGTTGCCGGAAGCTGCGGTGCTGGTGTCGTCTCCGGTGCTATAGCTGGTTCCCTTCGCGATAGACGATTCGGCCTTCGCTGATCGTCGTATGGACCTTGCCCTGGAGGGCCCAGCCGTCGAAGGGGGTGTTCTTCGATTTGGATTTCGATGCAGCGGCGCGGAAAGTCCATGTTTTGCCGGGATCGAAAACGACGATATCGGCGGGTGAGCCGATGGCGAGAGTTCCCCGGCCCTTGAGGCTGAGAATGTTCGCCGGCTGCGTGCTGAGCAGAGCGATGACGCGGCTGAGCGGCATCTTGTGCCTTATGTGAAGGATAGAAATGGCAAGGCCGAGGGCGGATTCCAGTCCGGTGATGCCGTTGGGGGCGCGCTCGAATTCCTGCTCTTTTTCGTGGGCAGCGTGCGGGGCATGGTCGGTGGCGATGGCATCCACTGAGCCATCCAGGATGCCCTCGATCATGGCTACGCGATCCGATTCGGCGCGCAGAGGCGGATTCATTTTGGCGTCTGTGTTGTAATCTCCGACGGCCTCCTCATTGAGGACAAAGTGATGCGGGGTGACCTCGCAGGTTACGCGGAGCCCGTTGCGGCGGGCCTTTCGGACGGCATCGAGCGCGGACCGGGTGGAAAGATGCGCGACATGAAGATGGGCGCGGGCGTCGTTGATCTCGGCCAGCAGGCGGATGTCGCGCTCGACCAGGCCGGACTCGGCTTCGACAGGCATGCCGCGCAGGCCGAGCCGGAAAGCGACCGGGCCGGCATTCATGGAGCAGCCCCCAGTGAGCCGGGTGTCCTCGGCGTGCTGGATGACGGGCATGCCTGCGCGCGCAGCGGCGATGAGACTTTCGCGCATGATGCGGTCGCCGAGAATGGGCTTGCCGTCGTCAGTGACGGCGACGGCTCCGGCGGCGCGGAGCGAGCCATATTCGGTTAATGTTTCCCCCATTGATCCGCGGGTAGCGGCAGCGATCGGAAAGACGCGGATAACTGCATCGCGCTCAGGTGCGAGCATCCAGCGGGTGGTTTCCGGCGAGTCGTTGACGGGGACGGTATTGGGCATGGCGCAGACGGAGGTAAACCCTCCGGCAGCGGCAGCGGCGGTGCCGCTGGCAATAGTCTCCTTGTATCCCTGGCCGGGCTCGCGCAGATGCACGTGGATGTCGACGAATCCGGGGGCGACAACAAGTCCCTTGGCGTCGAGGATTTCAGCGTCCGGGTACTGGATGGTGTGTTTGATTTTGCCGGTTTTGTCGACGGCAATGACCTTGCCTTCGGCGAGCAGGAGATCGCGCGGAGCATCGATGCCGGTCGCCGGGTCGATAAGGTGTCCGTTGCGGATGAGGATGGGCTTCATCGTGAGTTCTTTCTCATTGAGATGCCGGAAGCCGTACTTTGTTCGCTGAGAGCCCGCGCTATCAGCGCCATGCGGATGGCGACCCCGTTGCGGACCTGTTCTTCTATGACGGACTGTGGGCCGTCGGCAACTTCACTGGTGATTTCAAGGCCACGGATCATTGGGCCGGGATGCATGATGACAGACTTCGCCGCGTATCGCACGATACGTTCGGCGTTAGCTTGATAGCGGGACTTGTACTCTTCGAGGTCGAGGGCGAGTCCGGCGAGACGTTCGGCCTGAATACGCAGCATCATGACGATCTGGGATTGCGCGAGGGCGCGGTCAAAGTCGCGCTCGATGACAACACTGCCGGAAGCATCCTTGGGGGCAATCTGTGCCGCGGTTTCCGGCAGCAGTGGCGCGGGGCCGCAAAGGATGACGCGTGCGCCGAGACGCGGCAGCAGCAATGCGTTGGAACGGGCAACCCGGCTATGGAAGATGTCTCCGCAGATGGTGATGGTGACGCCTTTGAGGGTGCTGGAACTGATGCTGCCGGATTTTCCGAGGCGATTGAGAATGGTGCGCAGGTCGAGCAGCGCCTGCGACGGGTGCTCGTGCATGCCGTCGCCGGCATTGAGAACAGGAAGGCCAGTGGCTTCGGCAAGCAGATACGGAGCGCCGGAGTAAGGGCTGCGCAGGATGATGCACTCGGCGCCGAGAGCGCGCAGGGTGAGCCCGGTGTCCTTGAGAGATTCTCCCTTTTCGATGCTGGAGGACTTGTCGCTGACGAGGGTGGTGTCGGCTCCCAGAGCCTTGGCGGCGAGCTCAAACGAGGTGCGGGTGCGGGTGCTCGATTCATAGAAGAGCAACGCGACACGTCGCTTAAAGAGGCGCTGCTCGCTGCGAATGGGAGGTTCTTTTTCTAACTGGTCAGCAAGAGCCAAAATGCTCTGCACCTCTTCAAGAGAAAGCTGAGTGATGGAGAGCAGCGATGCGGGATGGATAACGGATTGGATGGATTGCTGCGCGGCTTTTTTGCCGGACGCTGCCGGTTTCCGGACGACGCGGGTCGATGCTTTCGAAGATTTCTTCTTCACGGCCATGATTTGTGTTTGATACAGAGAGATAGGTTAATCGACGCGCTCGACCAGAAGCACCTGCTCGTCATTGTCAATCTCGCGGAGCTTGACTTCGATGATCTCGCGGTCGGTGGTCTGGACAGTACGGCCAACGAAGGTTGCCTCGACGGGCAGCTCACGGTGACCGCGGTCGATCAAGGCAAGGAGCTGCACGCGACGCGGACGTCCGTGGTCGAAGAGTGCATCGAGCGCAGCACGGGTGGTGCGGCCGGTGTAGAGGACGTCGTCGATGAGGATGATGTTGCGGCCGGCGATGTCGAAACCAAGCGAGCCTGGGTGCACGACTGGACGAGTGCCGCTGGTGGAGAGGTCGTCGCGATAGAAGCTGATATCGAGGATACCCGTGTCGATGGGGCGCTTTTCGATTTTGGAGATGAGTGCAGCCAGCCGTTCGGCCAACGGCACGCCACGGCGGCGGATGCCGACGAGGCCGATATTGTCGGCTCCGTCATTCTTCTCGATGATTTCATGTGCCAGGCGGACCAGAGTCCGCTCAATTTCAGAGGCCGACATGATGCGGCCTTTTTCGCGCAGGCGTGGTGAAGATTGGCTCTCGGGCATAATTCTTGGCTCTTGCCGATGATACGAGGGTGCGCTGGGGTGGGCAAGTTCTGAGAAAGTGCGCAGAGTCTACAGATTCAATTAACGATTGAAGCGATTGACCAGGTTATCTTGCGCTTGGCTGAGCGGTTTTCTGGGTAATGCGGGCTCCTATCGCTCCTCCGGCGGCGGCAAAAAGAAGCATGGAGACGACCAGCCCAACCGTGTTGATGAGGACCATGGCGGCGGCTCCGTCAGGAGTAAGCCAGAAGTGAAGGAACCCAGGGAGTGCCGTAGCAGCGTCGGGGTTGGAGCGCACAAGCTGCTCGGTAAGCTGCTGGCCCAGGTCGTGATAGCGCTGATCGAGAAGTGAGCCTTCGTGCATCGCGTACCGTTGCACGAGGAGCGTGACGCCGTCGATGATCGCAGTGACCACAGCGGCAAACAGGCCGAGCAGCCCGCCGATTCGCCATCCCGTGCTGCTGGTTGGGAGAGTTTGGGTGCGGCGGCGATAGAGCGATATTGCGGCTATGCCTCCGGCGATGACCCATAGTGCTTCAAACCCGAGAAACGAAGAGAACAGACCGGCGGGGAACGCGAGAATGGCAGCGGCGAGAATGGCGTCTCGCCAATGGACGGCACCGGGGTTGCGGGACGCCAGGCGCTGCCTGGGTAACACGCCGGTGGATGAGGCAGGTTCTTCCGAGGGCTCGTAGCGAAGCTGGGGTGCACCGCAATGAGGGCAGAAGGGATCGGTCCCGTTGAGTGCCGCACCGCATCGGTGGCAGAACTGCTCCATACTTTGACCCTATCGCAGTGGAGAGTGAAGCGCAATCAGGCAGAATTGAGTTCCTATCGCGGACTGCCGAGCGCAAGTTAAACTAACGTTCGCATGGGCACGAAATTAGTTTTCCTTTTTCCCGGACAGGGATCGCAGTCTGTCGGCATGGGGCGCGAACTGGCCGAAAAATTTCCTGTTGCAAAACGAACATTTGAAGAGGCTGACGACGCACTGGGATTTGCGCTGTCCAGACTTTGTTTTGAGGGCCCCGAGGAGCAGCTTAAGCTGACGGAGTTTACGCAGCCGGCGATCTTCACGGTGTCTGTAGCAGCGCAGCGCGTGCTGGCCGAGCGCGGAATTACGCCGGATTATGTTGCGGGGCATTCGCTGGGCGAATATTCCGCGGATGTGGCAGCGGGGGTGCTCTCGTTTGCCGATGCTGTAACCACGGTTCGCAGCCGCGGGCGCTTTATGCAGGAGGCTGTGCCGGCTGGCGAAGGCGCGATGGCCGCGGTGCTTGGCCTGAGTTCGCAAGACGCGGCGAAGGCATGCGCAGACGCCGCTGCGGAAGCGGGCGGCGTAGTATCGGCGGCGAACTTCAATTCTCCTGAGCAGACAGTGATTTCGGGCGCGGCAGCAGCGGTTGAACGGGCAGGCGTGCTTGCAAAGGAGCGCGGCGCAAAGCGTGTGGTGCCGCTGCCTGTGAGCGCTCCATTCCATTGCGCACTGATGCAACCGGCGCAGGACAGACTGGCGGAACTGCTGCACACACTCAAATTTTCAGACGCGCGGGTTCCGGTAGAGGTCAATGTAGATGCTGCGTTGATGACCGGAGCCGAAGCCTTGCGTGATGCGCTGATCCGGCAGGTAACGGGGGCGGTGCGGTGGGTGGAGTCGATGCGGTTGCTGATTGCACAGGGGCCGGCACAGTTTGTAGAAGTGGGTCCGGGAAAAGTCCTGTGCGGGCTGATGCGGCAGATCGATCGCGCGCAGAGTTGCGTGCATGTGGACGAGGTTCTGCGCGACGGGTTTACTTTCCCCCATGCGCAGTAAGGTTGATGTCAATATTGCCGCGCGTCGCATTGGAGTAAGGACATGTGCGATGCGCAGCGGCGACCAGCTTTTCTGCCGTGCCCTGATCGAGCTCAGGTAGATTGACATCGAGATCGACGCGCAGCGTGAAGCCTTCGCCCTTACCCGGATCATAAGGACCGATGCCGACTTTGGCTTTGACGGTGATGGCTCCTGTGTTGATCTTCTGCTGATGCGCCAGATATTCGACGGCTCCGCCGAAACAGGCGGCATATGCTGCGCCGAAGAGTTGCTCGGGATTAGTGGCTCCGCCTTTGCCGCCCAGTTGCGGCGGCAGAGCGAGTGCGACGTCGAGCACGTCATCGGAGCTGGTGGCGTGTCCGGAACGGGCTCCGACGGCGGTAACTTCGGCGGTGTAGAGAACCTGCATGGAAATTCCCCTTGTTATTCGGTTCGCAGCGCCTGCATAGGATCAAGCTGTGAAGCTCTCCACGCGGGCACAAGGCAAGCTATGGCTGCGACCAGCAACAGCAGGAAGGTTACCAACATGAAGACGGAAAGGTCGAGCGGCTGGGTTCCAAAGAGGAGCGACTGAATGAGCCGTGTGGTGGCCGCGCTGGCGACGATGCCGAGAACGAGGCCAATCATGGCAGGCCTGAGACCGTCGAGCAGCATCAGCCGCAGCACCTGTTCCCGTTGCGCTCCGAGCGCCATGCGGATGCCGATCTCGCCCTGACGCTGCGTGACGATGTAGGACAGCACTCCGAAGAGACCAACGGCGGCAAGCATCAGCGAGAGAATAGCGAAAAGCGCGAGCAGGGTTGCATCGAAGCTGGCTGCAATTGTGGACTTGCCGATGACGTCGTCCAGAGAGAGGACATCAGAGACGGCGAGATTGGGGTCTATCTGCGCAATCATCTTCTGCACTGGCAGCGCGAAGCTCGATGGATCGGATGCAGTGCGGACCGCGAGCATGAGATCACTTCTCAGGCCACCGTAGAGTGGGTAATAGACTGTAGGTCTTAGGGGCTCGTCTGGTTCCCGACGCACATCTCCTACAATGCCAACAATCTCATTGCCTGCGGCAGTTTTGTCTTTGAGCTGCCCGTTGTTAGAGTCGTCGACATGCTTTCCAATCGGGTCGCGGCCCTGCATGATCTGGCGCACAAACGACTCGCTGACGATGGCATATTGGTTGCGGTCCAGGCGCTCGTCATCAGAGAAGTATCTGCCTTTCAACAGTGGAATCTGCATGACGCGGAAGTAGCCGGGATCGACCCAGCGCACATCCGCATCCAGCCAATCTCCTTTCGGGAGCGGCGGGTCTTCGTGAATCGTGATCGCATCGTCTTCCCCATCGCCCGCGCCCGGAAGCATGGTGCTCAGACCTGCAGCGCGCACGCCGGGCAGGGCACGCACGCGTTCCAGCAATTGCTCGTAGAAGACGAGTTTTCTCGGGTCTGGTTTCCACTGCTGGCCATACTGGCCTTCGGGCAGGCTGAGACTCATGGTGAGGACATTACGGGTGGGAACGCCGATATCGACAGAACGGAGGCGTTGATAGCTGCGTAGCAGCAGGCCGGCGCCGATGAGCAGCACCACGGTCAGCGCGACCTCGGCGGAAAGCAGCACGCGGCGCAGCCTGACACTGTGACGGCTGCCACTTACGGATCGGGAAGACTCCTGCAGCGTGCGAATTACCTGCTGGTCTTTTTCGCCAAGCGCAGGCGCGAGGCCAGCGCCTATGCCGCAGACAAAAGAAAGTCCAACTGCGAACAGAATGGCGACGGCATCGAGATGAATGGATTCAACGCGCGGCAGGTCGGGCCGCAGATGCACGAGCCATTGGAGCGCGACCTGCGCAAAACCAACGCCCAGCACACCTCCGGCAGCCGATAGAAGCACGCTTTCAGTCATGCGCTCGCGGATGAGGCGGGCACGGCTGCCGCCCAGCGCGGCGCGGATGGCCAGTTCTCTATGTCGCGAGGCCGAGCGGGCCACCAGCAGGTTCGCAATGTTGAGGCAGGCAATGAGCAGCAGGCATGCGGTGGCGGCGAAGAGCATGTACAGCGGAGTCTTTACGTCGTAGGTTTCGGCGTCGAGCAACGGACGAAGATTGGCTGCGTTGAAAACAGGTCCATCGGGAAACAACTTTCTCTCCTGCGCGGAGATGCCGCTCAGTTCGGCCTGCGCCGCAGCCTGCGTGACTCCCGGCTTAAGCTTGCCGATGACGTCGAAGTTGTGAGCGGCATGCTCTTCCATCACTTGCGGAGGCACTACCGGGCGAACCGGCGTCCAAACCTGAACACGCGGGTCAGGGTAGGTAAACCACGCAGGCAGGATCCCGACGACGGTGTAAGGCCTTGCATCGAGTATGATGCTATGGCCAATGATGTTCGGATCGCCACCGTAGCGTCGTTTCCAGAAGCCCCAGGTCAGCACAGTGGTTCCCGGCGCGCCCCAATGGTCATCGTCCGCAGTAAAGAACCTTCCATAGGCAGGCCGCACGCCAAGCACGGGAAGGGTGGTCCACGAGTAAACGGCGGCCTTCACGCGCTCCGGCAATTGTCCGTTGCTGGAGGCAAGGTTGTATTCGCTGTCGTACCAGCCAAAGGCAAGCTGTTCGAAGCTTTTGCTTCCCTGCTGCCAGCTTTCGAAGGTCCCTCCGGCAACCGGGTTATTGTCAAACTTCGATATGGTGTCCGCCTCATAGACCTGCACTAACCTGTCGATATCGGGCAGCGGCAGCGGCTTGAGCAGCACCGAATGCACAACAGTAAACATGGCGATGGTGGCGCCGGCACCGAAGGTCATGACGAGAATCACGATGAGCGAGAAGCCCGGTGTGCGCGCCAGGGTGCGGATGCCGTGACGAACGTCGTTGATCAGGGGTTCCATGCGGCTCCAACTCCAGTTCTCTCGCGCCTGCTCACGCAGGCGAGTGGGATTTCCGAAGGCACGCAAGGCAGCATAGCGCGCTTCTTCCGGAGACATTCCAGCGCCGATATTTTCCTGCGTCTGCTGTTCGAGGTGGAATGCAAGCTCGGCATCGAGGCGCTTAGCCTCGCGCCCGCGGAAGAGCATCTGAAACCGCATCCGGAATTTCTCGAAGAAGCGCATACGGTATGCCTCTTAGGGAGAACACATAAAATTCATGCGTCAGGCAGTCTCGACGACAAGGTTGATGGCTTCCGAAAGCCGTTTCCAGTTGGCGGCTTCGGCGTCAAGTTGTTTGCGTCCGGCGGCAGTGAGCGAATAAAACTTGGCCTCGCGTCCGGTTTCGCTTTCAGCCCACTTTGCGCGTATCCAGCCCTGCTGCTCCAGGCGATGCAGCGCAGGATAAAGCGAGCCCTGCTGGACTTGAAGGATCTCTCCGGAAACCTGCTGGATGCGTTTGGCGATGGCCCAACCGTGCTTAGGCTCGAGCGCAATGGTTTTCAGGATGAGCAGGTCAAGAGTTCCTTGCACGAGATCGTTCGGTTTTCCCATACCTTGACTATCTACACTGGTGGATTGTAGATCGTCAAGGTGTCAAGGCAGCCAACAGCCATTAGTGCAAAGGCTATATCAGGGTGCAGTAAGCAGTTTTTTGTGGAAAGTTTTAAGTTCTTCCGGCAGTGCGGCTTTAAGAGTCAGCAGTTTGGCCGTGCGCGGGTGTGCAAATTCAAGCTCTGCGGCGTGGAGGAAATTGCGGTCGAGAGCGATGGTTTCGGGGGCAGGGTCAGACTTTTTGCGTGGCCCGGCCAGCGGAATCTTTGCCGGAGCTCCATAGAGCGTGTCTCCAACGACCGGGTGACCTATGGACGCAAGGTGCACGCGAATCTGGTGCGTGCGGCCGGTCTCAATGCGTACAGAGACCAGAGTGAATTTGCCGAAGCGCGAGTCGATGCGTTCAAGCACGGTGTAATGCGAGACGGCAGAACGAGATCCGGTTTCACGCTTCGTCGTCATGCGTGTACGGCGGACGAGGTCGCGGCTGATGGGCGTATTGATGGTGCCGCTGTCCTGTTTAACGGCCCCATGCACGAGGGCGAGATAAGTTTTGCGAACCTGGCGGCGGGAGAACATTTCGCCGAGCTTGAGATGTGTTGCATCATTGCGGGCGACAATAATAAGACCGCTGGTCTGCTTGTCGAGGCGGTGAACAATGCCGGGACGCACTGGATCTGCGGAGTGTGAGAGCTCTGCGTAATGGCTCAACAAGGCGTTGACGAGCGTGCCGCGGTTGCGCGCATCTTCGGTTGCTCCAGAGCCGGCGTGGACCATCATTCCCGCAGGCTTGTTAATGACGGAGAGATCGTCGTCTTCGTAAACAATATCGAGCGGGATGGCCTCAGGCACGGCGCGCAGCGGAGGCAGCTCAGGGTCGCCGAGGACTTCCACTGTCTCCCCGCCGCGAAGCTTGAGGGAAGACTTTGTGGGAGCACCATTGACGAGCACCTTGAATTCGGACAGCAGCGTCTGTACCCGCGCGCGGCTCACGCTCTCGAGACGGGTAGCCAACCAGGAGTCGAGACGCTTGCCCGCTGCTTCTGCCGGTACAGTGTAGGCGGTTGGCGGCATGGCTCTCCTGTAGTCCGGCCCTAGGGCTGACCCGGTCCCGTGAATCCCTTTGGCCATCCCGGCCAGTTGGGTTCCGGAGCAGGCGCCGGCGGTGCGTCCGGCGGTAGATAACTGTGATCGATGAGCCAGGTACGCAGCAACGATGGCCACACGCGCAGCGGCAGAATTGAGCCGCACAAGCCGCAGCCGTGATCGCTGTAGTCAAACAGATGCATCTCTGCGGGAACGTGGGCACGTATTAATGCGCGGTAGAATTCGAGCGAGTTCTCTACAGGAACAGTGGGATCGTTCGTGGTGGCGAAAAGAAATGTTGGCGGCGTGTCCGCAGTGACAGCAAGCTGGTTCGAGTACTCATGCAGGAGTTTTGGATCAGGATTAGGGCCGAACAGATTGTCGCGCGAACCAGTATGAACGATTGGGCCCTCCATGGCGATGACTGGATAGGCGAGCACCATAAAGGCCGGCTTGCAGGAGAGTTGGTCCGCAGGGTCGCTGTTTGGAGGCACATTTGTAGCAGATGTGGTTACGTCTTCGCAGTGAGTGCCAAGCGAAGAAGCGAGATGGCCTCCGGCGGAAAATCCCCAGACTCCGAGACGCGCAGGATCAATGCCGTATTCGGCTGCGTGGGCACGGATAAGGCGCATGGCACGGCGGCCGTCGTCGATTTCTGCAGGATAGTGATTGGGGTTGATGCGGTAATCGAGAACAAAAGCCGGCATACCCTGTTGGTTAAGCCATTCCGCGACCTGGAATCCCTCCCAGCCCAGCGTGACACCCCTATATCCGCCGCCGGGAATGACAAGGATGGAAGCGCTGGTGGAGCGCTTCTTCGGAAGGAAAGCGTACATGCGGGGCTTGTCGGTCTCAGAATTACCGAGCGCGCCTGGAGCTCCGTTGGGCCAGAGATAAATGGGTTGGGAAAGAGCGGTCTGTGCTCGAAGCATACTGAAAGGGGTCGCGAAAAATGGAATTGAGAGCAGAATTGAGAGTCTAAGTACGCGGTGAATCATCCTCCACAGTATAGCCGCCGGTTTTGTTGCGAGGCCTGCGAAACAGGAAGGCTACGCTTGCTGCAACCATGACGCCGGCAACAGGTTGGCGAAGAGTCCACTGTGTTTGGCTGGCGTCGCGATAGAAAGCAAGGAAGAATCCTGCGAGGCCTGAAAGAAAGAGCCACGCCCCAAAGAGTTCTCCATCCTGGGTGCGGCGCGGCAGCCACCAGAGGAGCGCGAAGAAGAGGACGAGCGCGGCCAGCGCCTCATACAACTGGACCGGATAGAGGCTGATACCGAGAGGCGTGTGATACCAATATGCGGCTATCCGGTTTTTGTAAACGACGCTCCAGGCGTGTTGAGACGGCATGCCATAGTCGAGGCCGGCGAGGAACGCTCCGGCGCGGTTGAAGACGAAAGCAAGTGCTGCGGCGGGTGCGATGCAGTCGAAGATACGCAAAATAGGTAGATCCTCGGCAAGCGCGTAGAGAACGACAGCGCCGAAACCGATGAGAAAGGCAATGGCGTCAACCGATGAAGTGCGGTTTGCTGCAAGACCGAGGACCCACATGGGGTGTTGACGGAAGGCGCCGAAATAGACAACTGTGAACAGCACGCGCGTAGCGATCAGTGTGCTGAGGATGGCAATGAGGCCAAGGTTCCAGACTTTGCTGGCATTAAGCGCAAGACGGCGGGCGAAGTACACAAGGCCAGCCAGAGCGATGACAAGCGCGAGCGCTGTGAAGGCTCCATATGTGGGAATGGCATAGTGGCCGAACTGGAAGAGGCGCGGATACAAGAAAATTTTTACAGGTAAGCAAAGACCGACCCGCGGGGCCGTGCAGCAATGCGCCGGTGAACCCGTCCTAAGACGGTGGGAACTCGCCGAGGCTCTTTAGGCATTCCGGACTGGCGGACACTGCACACCGAGCCAATATGATCGAGTCAAGCTCCCTGTTCAATGAATGTAGGTTCAACCAGCGTTAACCACCACACCTGCTTTGCAGGCCGGTCTCTGAGATGGATGCTAATCAGAGGAGCGCAGGATTGCAAGCCGGACGAACCATTGCCAGATTCCACTCGACTTGCTTTTGCATTGATGCGTATGCTGGCCGATGGAACAATTTGCAGTCCGGAACCATACTCTTTTTATGAAAATGCTGCGCGCATCACTGTTTCTTATTGCCCTTACAGTATTTCTCGCTGCTAGCGTTTCGGCACAGCAGTCTGCGTTTCTCGCAAATTACAAGGGCACTCCGTTTACTGACAGTCACCATCCCACGGTGGAGAAGATTCCCGGACGCGTACTATGCGCCTATTATGACCGCGGCGGCGAAGGTATCGCATATCACGACACGACGCAAAAAATAACGGCAGCGGCGGCCTTAACCCGGCGAATGGCACCTACCTCAATGATTTCCGCATGAATGAGGGAGTGGACACATCCTATGTTAAGTACCACAACCCGGACCTTACCGATCCGACACCGATGGATAACAGTCCCTACAGCCGGGTGCTGCCGCCTGAAGGCCTGCTCTATGTGGGATGGACTGAGCCGGGCGAGTGGTTCAACATCACCGTCGAGGTCGCAAAGGCGGGCAGGTATCAGGCCGATCTTCTTTACACCTCGAATCGTGGAGGAACGATCTCGCTCGACGTGAACGGCAAGGACGCAACGGGACCGCTTCGCATCGTGTCCACCTACGACGCATCCGATCCGCTTGCGTGGCGGCAATGGCATCACTGGAACGTGCTGCCGGGATTGGTAAAGCTCGACCTGCCTGCGGGAAGATCCGTTCTGACGGTTCACATCCTCACGGAGGGAAATATGAACCTGGCAGCTTTCGACTTCAAGAAAATCGGCTAATTACAAAGCCGGTCAGCCGATCTTGCGCTTCTCATCAAGCACCGAGTCGAGCAGCCCTGTCAGCGTATGGGCGCGGCTGCGCAGCGAGTTCTGGTTCTGGCGTGCGTTACCCGTTAGCGCGTCGTACTTCTGCTCAAGTGTAGCCAGTTCGTCGGCGATGTTGAGCGCAGCTAGCACAGCCACGCGCAGGGAGTCCACGGTTTTGCCATGAGATGCGACCGCGCGCATCTTGGAGTCGACAATCTCGGCCAGGCGGTGGATGTACTCCGTATCCTGTCCGCGCAGGTGATAGGTCTGGTCATAGATATCGACTGAGATGGAATTGTCGGCTGCCGGTTCCGTCATCGCCTGCCTCCCGTGTGCAGAATTTCCCAAATCTCCTATGCGGTCAATTCGTCGAGGTGCTTCAGGAGCTTCTCGACACGGGCACGCACGATATCCCGTTCTTTTTCAAGAGATGCAGTATGCGATGCAGCTTGCGTGCTCTGTTCGGCGAGATGCGCGATCTTCTGGTTCGCCTGTTTGAGTTGCTCCTCAAGCGCGATGACGCGCTGCTCGGAATTGAGCCCATTGTCTTCGAGGCCCTTAATGGTGGCCTCGAGCGAGTGAATGCGCGCCTCGGCGACGGCGCGTGCTTCGCGCTCGCTCTTTACCAGTTCCACCAGGCGCAGAACGCGCTGTTCGAGCGCGTTGAAATCGTCGGCTGCAAGGGGAAGCTGGGTTTCTTCAACGGCAAGCGTGGACATCGGGCACCTCTGAAAAAATTACGTTGGCTCTTCGCGCAGTATAGCTCTTGCAGACGCGTGGAAGCCTGCGGAAATCGGGGCAGAAATGCCGCCCGGTGCCCGCGGATACATCGATTCAGCCGGCGCGTAGCTTTCCGCCGATTTTTTCCATCGCAGCCACAACTTTCTGTGAGAACTCCTGCAGCTCCTCGTCGCGCAGGGTTCGCTCCTGCGACTGGAAGACCGCTCCGAGCAGAAGTGAGTAGTGGCCGGACGGGACGGATTTTACATCTCGCAAGACTTCTTTCGGCGCAAAGCTGCGCAGCTCGGGAAGGCTGAGGTTCCGGAGCGAGTCTTCGATGGTTGCCCAGAAGACTGTGTCGGGAAAGAGTAGCGAAAAGTCGCGGCGTACCGGCTGATAGCGCGAGAGCTCGCGCGCGACGGGCTGACGCAGAGGCTGCCTGTAGAGCCGGTCGAGATAAATTTTTCCAATGTAGACCGGTTGCTTGAGCTTGCGGCGTTCCGCTTCCGCAGGATGAAGCTGGCCGAAGTACGCGACCGTGCTTCCGTCGAGCACAGCACGCGCGCTGCGTCCGGGATGGAGCCACGCGGGCAGCAGAAGATCGTCGAAATAGACTGACCGCGAGGAAAATTTGGCGAGCAGGGCTTCAACTGTCCCCTTAAGGTCATAGAAGTCTGCAGGCTTGGCGCCGAAAGCGCGGCCCGTAGCCCCGATCGCTAAAGCTGGGCGCTCATCGACCTTTTCAGGGCTGCCGCTGAAGACGGTTCCGGCTTCAAAGAGCGCAGCGTCTTCTACATCACGGTTCAGGTTAAGCGCAAGCATGTTGACCATGCCGGGCAGCAGCGATGGACGCAGCATTCCTGCTTCTTCGCTGAGAGGATTGTCCATAGCAACCGCAGAGTTCGGCTGAGGTGCGAAAAGAGCGGCGTCAGCAGATGCGCAAAAGGTCGAGGAGATGGCTTCGGTCCATCCGAGGGCCAGCAGCGTGCCGCGCACCGTCGATTCTTTTTCTGCCCAAGGCAGCTCAACAACCGATCCTGTGAAAGCAGGAAGCGTGTTCTGGAAGCGGTTATAGCCATAGACGCGCGCGATTTCTTCGATCAAATCGATTTCGCGCTCCAGATCGAGACGCCAGCTCGGCAGCGTGACGCGATAGGTCTCATTTCCGCCCGATTCGAGATAGCATCCAAGGCCGCTGAGGATGGTTTCCGCAGTTGTCGCGGTGATGCCTTCAACATCTTCGGTTGGACCGAGGATTCGGCGCGCTTCGCTGACCGCGAAGGAGATACTGCTTCGCTTCGCCGTGCGCGCTTCAACCTCAGGAATAACGACGTCCACAAACTCGCCCACCTGCTCGCCACCGGATTCGAGCAAAATGCGGCTGACCAGAGCCGACGCAACCGGCGGTGCGTTAAAGTCAGCCCCGCGCTCAAAACGGTGCGACGCATCCGTGTGCAGCAGATGGCGCTTCGATGAGCGGCGCACGGTGAATTGGTCAAACCATGCAGCTTCGACCAGCGCATTCTTCGTCTCGGCGGTAATCCGCGAATCCCATCCGCCCATGACTCCGGCAAGCGCCAGCGGCTTGCGCTCATCGGCAACGATGAGGTCGTCAGGGTCGAGGGTTCGCTCGATTTCGTCGAGTGTTTTTAATTTTTCGCCCTTGCGCGCGCGGCGGACGACGATCGCACCCTCGATTTTGTCGAGATCAAACGCATGCGTAGGCTGGCCCATGCCGAGCAGCACATAGTTAGTCGCATCGACGGCGTTAGAAATCTGCTTCTGCTCGAGCAGGTGGAAGCGCTCGGCAACAATGCCTGTCGATGGTTGGACCTTGATCCCGCGCAGCACGCGCGCCGTAAAGCGCCCGCAAAGCGCAGGCTCTTCAATGCGGACTTTGTGCCCCGGCCCCGCCTTCGCCATCGGCAGTGAAGTTTCCAGCGAATTAAGCCTGAGCCCATATATCGTCGCTGCCTCGCGTGCAATACCGTAATGATTCATCGCATCCACACGGTTGGTGGTGATGTCCATTTCGAAGAGCGAGCCGTTTGCGTTCAGATCAAACACGCCTTCGACGGCAATGCCGCGCAGCGTGAGATCGTCGGCGAGCTGGCGGTCCGAGATGTTGAGTTCTGGGAGAAATTCGCGCAACCACTGTGTAAGGACTTTCATGCGAACTGCTCCAGAAACCGCAGGTCTCCCGAGTACATCAGGCTGATGTCGGTGATGCCGTACTTCATCATGGCGATGCGGTCGATACCCATCCCGAAGGCAAATCCGCTGATCTTCTTGGGGTCGTAGGCAGGCTGCTTCTGCGCAACGAACCCAAAGACCGAGGGATCGACCATACCGCAGCCGAGCAGCTCGATCCAGCCGGAGTATTTGCACTTGCGGCAGCCCTTGCCTCCGCAGAACGGGCAGCTGATCTGCACGTCGGCCGATGGCTCGGTAAAGGGGAAGAATGACGGAAAGAAGCGCGTTCTGACGCTCGAGCCGTAGAGCTCCTTCATCGCGTGGTCGAGCGTGCCCTTGAGATCGGCGAAGGTGATGTTGGTGTCGACGCAGAGGCCTTCGAGCTGATGAAAAATGGGCGAGTGCGTGGCGTCGGCTGCATCGTTGCGGTGCACTTTGCCGGGGATGACGATGCGGACGGGCGGAGGCTGCTGCTCCATGGTATGGATCTGCACGGGTGAGGTGTGCGTGCGCATAAGCAGGCGGTCGCGCAGCGGCTTGCGGTCCTGATGGGCGACAACGAGCGTGTCCTGCGTGTCGCGCGCAGGGTGGCCGGGCGGGAAGTTGAGCGACTCGAAGTTGTAGTAGTCGGTTTCGACCTCGGGGCCGACACCGACGGAGTAGCCCATGCGCTGGAAAATGGCGATCAGCTCATTTTGTGTCTTGATGAGTGGATGCTCGGCTCCGATGCTGCGGCGGGTTCCGGGGAGGGTGATGTCGATAGCTTCGGATTCGAGCGCGCCAGTACCGCTCATGCCGGCAGCAGCTTCGAGACGCTGCTCGATTTCAGCCTTTAGCGTGTTGAAGCGCTGGCCGATGAGCTTTTTAGCCGCGGCAGGTGCAGACTTTAGCCATGCATCGCTGATGGCCTTGAGGCGTCCCTGCTTGCGGCCGATCCAGTGCAAACGGAATTGCTCGACGGCTTCCGGATTTTGCAACGCGGCGGCAGAAGCTGCGACTTCTCGCGAGATTGCGGCAAAGGCCTGATCGAGTTCGGTTTCGCTGTAGCCGGACAGGTGTGGGATTACGTCTTCTGGCATGTTCCTTTTGAGGATAAACGATGGACTGGCCGTCCAGGCACACGCGCTTTGCGACTTCGGAGAATCAACCCTTGTGACCGCTCCCATTGTCGCGGATACAGGACAGAGCTGGGACAGAAGTAAAGATTTACACT
>JASHRS010000057.1 GCA_030037215.1 Silvibacterium sp.
CCGCTTGTTCCAACGCCGATACCGCCGGTAAGCAATCAAGAAGCAGGCAGCAAGGCGCCGCTGCTCGCAGCACTCAAGGATGAATTGTTCGCAATCGAAACAGAGCGGCTGGAAGGGAAGCTGTCCGATGCAGAATATGCGGAGCAGAAGGCTGCGCTGGAGCAGGTGCTGAAGCGAGCGCTGTCCAGGAGCAGCTAAGAAGCGGGTCGCTAAAGAGCGGGCAGCTAATAGGCGGATAGCTAAAAGCGGGCGGCGAGATTCGTGCTGCAGTGAGCAGTTACTTTGTTGCAGAAATTCCTGGTAGATTGCTGGCGAATGAACAGACTTCGCTAACCGTTTTATTAGCTAGCCCGTTTTTTAGCTGACCGTTTCATCAGCCCCCGTTCACTGCTGCCCTGCTGTACCGGGCTACTCACTTGATTCCCCCTCCAAATTAGAGGGGAAATTCACAGGCATTGGCACGCTATAGTCAGGGATGGCGACTCTCACGACCTGGCTCGGGCGTGACGAAAACTGATGGATATAAAGGCCGTGGGGCAACGCTTGTCGAAGATGAGCCCGACCTTCTGCGTCCAGCCGCTCCGCAGCGTTCACGCGTAGAAAAAGAATTCCTCCCGAAGAATTTTGGCGACAGGTTCCCCGCAAAGCGCCCTGGCGAGGTCGGCAACGATGTGCGCATCCGGCGCCGGGTCCCGATCAAAAAGGGCATTCTGCCGGCATGGACGAAAACACGCTGGGGCCGCATTGCGGTACTTACTCTTCTGCTGGCAGCGATAGCGGGAATTGTCGCAGCGGTGCTCGCCGTGCAGCATTTCTTTGAGCACGATCCGCGCTTCCGCGTCGATTCTTCGGACTCCATTCAAACGATGGGTAACAGCCAGTTGACGCGCGAGGAATTGCTGTCTGTTTTCGGCGCGGACATCGGGCGCAACATCTTCTATGTTCCGCTGGCTGAGCGGCGCGCTGAACTGGAACAGATTCCCTGGGTGGAACACGCGACGGTGATGCGCATTCTTCCCGATCAACTGCGCGTGGCGGTGCGCGAGCGCACGCCGATTGCGTTCGTCCGCATAGGCGACCAGATCAAGCTGGTGGATGGGGCAGGCGTAATTCTGGATATGCCTCCGTTGATGATGGCTGCGCAGCACTTCTCGTTTCCTGTGGTGACGGGCATCAACCCGCGCGATCCGCTGCCGCAGCGCGCGGCGCGGATGCAGCTTTACCAGAAATTCACGGCAGCGCTTGACTCGAGCGGCGAGCACTTGTCGGCGAATGTGAGCGAGGTGAACCTGTCCGATCCCGAAGATGTACGGGTGACGGTGCCGATGAAGTCGAGCGATCTGCTGCTGCACTTCGGAGACACGAATTTTCTGGCGCGCTACCGCATTTACCAGTCACATTTGAACGAGTGGGAGCAGCAATACCCGCAGCTTGCTGCAGTCGATCTGCGCTATGACAGCGAAGTGGTGCTGAAGATGGCGGGCGATGTGGCAGCTTCCGATGCCGCGTCTGCGCCACCTGCAAAGCAGGCGGCCCCAGCAACCAAACGTGAGCCGGTAAGGCGGCGAGCAGAAAGGAAGAGGCCGTGAGCCAGCAGGCAGACAACCTGATTGCTGTGCTCGATACGGGCAGCTCGAAGACGCGCGTGCTGGTCGCTGAACTGAATGACGGCGCGCTGCGCTACCGTGGCCACGGCATTGTAGAAGCGTCGGGAATGCGCAGAGGCCTGATAGCCGAGCTTTCGCCAGCAGTGAAGTCGATCAATGACGCTGCGACGCTGGCGGAGAAGCGTGCCGATGCTGTGATCGAGCGCTGCGTGATCGCCGTCGGCGGGTCGCATGTGCGTGGTGTGAACAGCCGCGGCGGAATCAGCCTGGGCGCGCGAATGCGCGAGATTACGCGCGAGGATGTTCGGGCGGCCGTCGACCGTGCGCGGTCAGTGTCGCTGCCGAATGACCGCGAGGTGATGCACCTGCTGCCGCAGCAATTCATTCTGGACGACCAGCCGGGGATTCATGACCCGGTAGGGATGGTAGGCAGCCGGCTGGAAGTGAACCTGCACATTGCGACGTGCTCGGTGAGCGCGATCCAGAGCATTGTGACCTGCGCGAACAAGGCGGGACTGGAAGTGACGGAGTCGGTTTTTGAAGCGATTGCCGCGGCCGAAGCGACGATTTCCGCAGATGAGCGCGAACTGGGTGTGTGCCTGATCGACATTGGCGCAAGTTCGTCCGAACTGATTGTGTTTTTTGAGGGATCAGTCGCGCACACATCGGTGATTCCGATTGGCGGCGATCATTTTACGAACGACCTTGCTGTGGGTCTGCACGTTACGCCTCCGGAGGCGGAGTGGATCAAGTGTGAATACGGACACTCGGTTGTGACTGCTGTGCCACAGGTGAACGAGATCGAACTGCGCGGTATGCCTGGTTTTGAGCCGCGCATGGTGCGGCAGCGGCTGGTGAGTGAAATTCTGGAGCCGCGCGCGCGCGAGCTGTTTCACATGCTGCGCGACAATCTGCGGCAGGGCGGCGTGCTGGAAGCGCTGGGAGCAGGCTGTGTGCTGACCGGCGGAGGAGCGCGGTTACAGGGGTTGCTGGACGTGGCCGAAAGCCTGCTGCGTGTGCCTGCGCGCATCGGATCGCCGGTGCCGCTCTCGAGAATGCCTGAGGAACTGGCACAACCGGAGTGCGCTGCACTGATAGGGACCTTGCTTTACAGCCATCGCACGAGCGTGATTCGTGCGGCGGAAGACCACAGCCTGCGCGCCAAATTGCGGGCCATCTTTGCCGGAAGCTTATAGGAGCAGAAACATGCGTCATCAAGATGAAATTCGCATTCAATATCAGGACGAGGTTCCCCGCGGAGCCAGGATCAAAGTGATCGGCGTGGGCGGTGGCGGCGGCAACGCGGTGAACCGCATGATCGCGGCGCGCATGGAAGGCGTGGAATTTATCGCGGCGAATACCGACCGCCAGGCGCTGCAATTATCGCAGGCTCCAGTGAAGCTGCAACTGGGCACGCGGCTGACGAGCGGTCTGGGTGCGGGCGCGAACCCGGACGTTGGCCGCAAGGCAGCGCTGGAGGATTCGGAAAAGATCATCGAAGCGCTTGAAGGTGCGGACATGGTGTTTGTTACCGCCGGACTCGGCGGCGGAACGGGCACGGGCGCGGCTCCCGTAATCGCGTCGCTGGCGAGCGAGATGGGCGCACTGACGGTGGCTGTGATCACGAAGCCCTTCAGCTTTGAGGGAAAGCGGCGCATGGCGCAGGCCGAGCGTGGCATGCAGGAGCTGCTCGAAAGCGTGGACACGATGATTGTGATTCCGAACGAGAAGCTGCTGGCGGTGGCGAAGGATGCTGGATTCTTCGAGTCTTTCCGCATTGCCGATGATGTGCTGCGGCAGGGTGTGCAGGGGATTTCGGACATTATCACGATTTCCGGCATCATCAACCGCGATTTCGCCGATGTAAAAACCACGATGGCCGGGATGGGCTACGCGGTGATGGGTACTGCAGTACGCAGCGGGCAGAACCGCGCAGTCGAGGCCGCGATGGCGGCGATGGCGTCGCCACTGCTTGAGTCCGGCGCGATTGATGGAGCGCGCGGCATCCTAATCAACATCAGCGGGTCAAGTTCGCTGAAGCTGAATGAGGTGAATGAGGCATCGACGCTGATTCAGAACGCGGCACACGAGGATGCGAACATCATCTTTGGGGCGGTGCTCGATGAGTCGATGGGCGACGAAGTGAAGATCACTGTGATTGCGACTGGCTTCAAGCAGGATTGTCCGGAGCGGCGCGAGCGCATGTTGAGCGGAGCGCTGCACGAGCCGGCGGCCCCTCAGGTTGCCGCACGGCCCGCGGTCCCGCGGTTCGCGAGCGAAGAAGAAGAGCCGGTAACAGTCGCAGTGTCACGCCGCGAGATTACAGTTGAGGAGCCTGTGTTCGAGTCGGCGTATGAGGCTGCTGCACCGGCACCGGTCGAAAGCGCTGCCGGGCCGGGCGAAGAGATTGAAGCTGTGGCAGTTGCCGTGGCGGAGACGGCTCCGGAATTGGTTCGGGAGCCAGTGTTGTTTACCGGTTTGCATGAGGACGAACACGCAGAGAATCTAGACATTCCGGCGTTTATGCGGAGAGGCGGGCTGTAAAAAGCCCAATTTTTGGTGCCTGAGCGGAGAGAGACACGTTAAGATAAAGAAGAACCGCGGACGGCAAACGATCGATTTTGAACACGAGGTAGAACAAAGCCCGATTTTTCGTGTTCGCAGGTGTATAGAGGTTGTGGCGTCGATTTCCTCCTTGGGATTAACGGTCTCAAATCGGGAACCGGAAGCCTGAACAGGAACAATTTATCTGGCCTTTCAGTCTGTTTCTGTGCGTACGATTGAGCAGAGGTGCCTGGGCCGCAGAGTTGATTTGATGAAGCATATCTTTCATTTCGTGCTTGCCGGACTGGTGGCATTGCCGCTCCCGCTGTTCGCGATCGACGGAGGGACGACCACCACGACGACGACCACGCACCACCGCGTGCATCATCGCGCGCATGTGCAGGAATCGGCTGCTGCACAGAGTCATATTCGCAGCCTGCAGCACAGCCGCCGCGTTACCTATACGCACCGGGCAAGCTATAACTCAGCGCACCTGCGCACGGCCAGTCTTCGCGTTCGCCGCCATGCCACCTATGAGCGCTTCTATACGAGCTCATTCGTCGACGCCCCCGCCGAGCTTACGCAGGGCGACGTTACCGGCGGAGAAGATCCGATTGTGCGCCAGGCGGCGATCGATGCGCTGGGCGACATGAACGGCACAGTCGTTGCCATTGACCCAAGCGACGGCCGCATTCTGGCAATGGTGAACCAGAAGCTGGCTCTTTCGAGCGGCGCCGAGCCGTGCTCGACCATCAAGATTTCCGTTGCGCTGGCTGCGCTGGAAGAGGGCATCATCACCAAGGACACGATGGTGAACCTTGGCGGGTCGTATCGCATTGATCTGACGGAAGCGCTGGCGCATTCGGTGAATGCGTACTTTGAGGTTCTTGGCCGCGAGCTTGGCTTTGAGCGTGTCCGGCATTATGCGAACGAGTTCGGGCTGGGAGAATTGGCCGGCTACGACATTCCGGGCGAACACCTCGGCGTTTATCCGGACGAGCCCCTACCGGCGGACCGCGGCGGCGTGGGCCGCATGTGTTCGTTCGGCGAAAGCATTTCCATGACACCGCTGCAACTGGGTGCGCTGGTAGCGGCGATTGCGAATGGCGGAACACTTTATTACCTGCAGCATCCGACCACGCCGGATGAAGTTCTGAACTTCCAGCCGCGCATCAAGCGCGTTCTGGACATCAAGCCGTTGATTCCTGAAATTCAGGATGGCATGATGGGCGCGGTCGATTACGGCACGGCACGATCACTGCGCACGAGCTTTACACAGTTTCCTGTTCTGGGTAAAACCGGAACCTGCTCGAACGACGGCACACGCTTAGGATGGTTTGCTTCCTATGCGGACACGGAATACGGAAGAATCGTCGTCGTCTTCTTCCTCGAGGGTGGGCGTGAGACCTTCGGGCCGAAAGCTGCGGAACTGGCCGGGCACTTCTATCGCGATCTGCTGGATGACCGCTACTTTGCAGCGAAGCAGCCGACAGAGCCGGGGACGGCGGCAACGGCAGTGGGAATCAACCAATAGCACTGCGCAGCGGGAAAGTTAATTCATGGCACAGGCCCGGAAGCGAATGCTTCCGGGCTTTTGCTTTCAGGCAGGCAGGAGCCCGCAGTTTACGCCGGGACAAACAGAACCGGGTCATCGGAAAGGGCATAGTGGTACAACACTCTCAGGGTGATGGATACGCATGCTGATTCTTACTGCTGAAGAGATGCGCGAAGCCGACCGCGCAACCACGGAACGGTTCGGTATTCCGTCGATTGAGTTGATGCGCAACGCTGGCGGCGCTGTCGCACGTTTTGTGGAGCGCGAGTTTTCCTGCCGGCGCATTACTGTCCTA